>DATJXG010000433.1:0-17740 GCA_035500455.1 Terriglobales bacterium
TCCTCGTCATCTGCAAGCAGGGCCGCCACTTGCTGCAGCTTCTGCTCCACGTCTTCCAGCAGTTGGATTTCCTTGGCGAGCTGCGCCAGCTGCGCTTTCTTGCGGCGCAGTACCTGTTGAATGTCCTTCATAAGCCCTCTCTTGGCGAAATTAAGGTGCCAGCGGAGTTGGGTCAACCGCAATTGGCTCTGCCCTGGTTACTCGCGTAACGTGGCAAGCCATTGCGATCGGGCCCTGAGGGTCCGTGGAAACAACGTTTTCCCATGGCGGGAGATGGAGAAATCGGTCGCTGACATCGCGCGGAGGTTACTTGTGTACTCAATGAGTCCCATCTCGGGACGGGCTACCCTTCGCGTGCCACGCCATGGCACGAACGTGGAATTTACTGATTTCCGGGTGAGACGTATCTTGTGCTTGAGCAGTTCTGGGGGAGGGCTGTTCGGGCGCTCCGCATCCTTAGGGATTCGGGGCGCTTCTTATTTTTGCGGTGATTTTCCCAGCGCCCTCGGCGGCAGTCCTCGGCGTTTTAAGGTTTTGTTTCCGATTTTGCGTGTCGGGAAAAACTCAAAACCCTACAACGCCGAGGACGCGAAGAAAATCCGCCGAGGGCGCAGAGAGACCCTTGCCGCTTCACCGCTGAAGTACCTGCAACTCCAAGCCGTTCGGCGGGACGATTCCTGTGCTGGGCGTGCCATTCTGCTGAGTCAGCAGAGTCACGTCTTTCACGTTCGATTTGCGAACTGCGTCGATGACTTTGACCAGGTTCTCGTAGCTGGTGCGCGCGTCCGCCTTGATGTAGAGCACCTTCTCAGCCCGATTCGTCAGCAGCTGGTTGACCTTCGCGGGCAGCGAAGCGAAGTCGGTCTTGTCGAGCCCCACATAAACGCTTCCATCTTGCGTGATTGCCAGCACGACCGCACCCAGTTTGTCCGCATCAGGGACCGCAACCGAGTTCTGGGTCACTGGCAGTTTCACGCTGATCCCCGGCCTGAGTTGCGGCGTGGCTGGATCAATGGCGCCAGACTGCGCTACCACCACGATCGCCGCAACCAGGCACAGAATCAGCGTAATCACAAATGCGAAATTGTTCATCTTCGAGTTCATACGGTTTCACTCCTTCCGGCTTTTGGACTTCCCTCGTTGTCTTACGGTTTGGCGCCGCCAAGGGAGGCAGTGGCGAGGGTGCCTCCCAGGCCCATAGTCTCCACCGCCGACGAAGGCACAATCACCATCGAGCCGCGCTCTTTAATCGCTTCATACAGCATGTTCATGGCGCGCAGATGCAGGGCCACCGGATTCCGTTCGTAAGCTGCCGCGGCCTGCACGAACTTATCGGAAATTTCCGTTTCTGCCTGCCCGAGAATGTTGCGCGCCTGGCGCTCGCGTTCGGCCTGCGCCTGGCGCGACATGGCGTCTTCCAGCGCCTGCGGAATCCTCACATCGCGTATCTCCACCGACTGCACCGTGATGCCCCAGGGATTGGTCTTCTCGTCCAGAATGCGCTGCAGCTCGCGCCCCAGAGTCTCGCGTTCGGTGATCATCTGCGCCAGCTCATGGCGCCCGATGGACTCGCGCAGCGCCGTCTGCGCGCTCATGGTGATGGCTTCCAGGAAGTTCTCCACTTCCAGGATGGATTTCTCCGCGTTCCACACCAGCCAGAAGACGATCGCATCTACGTTCACCGGGACCGTGTCGCGCGTGAGGGTGGACTCGGCGCTGACGCTGGCGACCCGCACCCGCTGGTCCACGTAAGGGCTGAGCGTCTCAATGATGGGGACGATGAAAAACAGCCCGGGGCCGCGCAGCCCGACATATTTTCCCAGCCGCAGAAGCGCGACCTTCTCCCACTGGCTGACCACTTTGATCGCAAATAGCAGATACAAGCCCACCACCGCGCCCGCGATGGCGAATTCGGGGCGTTTCAGGGCGAGGGTGAGTGCTCCGCCGGCGGCGGCGCAGACCACAAAACAGGCGACCGCAACTCCATTAACCTGCTGCATAGCGATTTTGGGAACGGTGATCATAAATTTATCTCCTGCGACTCATCTTCTGGGAGCGGAGGACAAAGTCTCCTCCAGTTGCTCCAGCAATTCTTCCAAGGTGAAGCCGGCCGCCCCGGCGCGGGCCACGAACTCGGCGGCGAGCTGTGCGAGGCGGCGGGCGCGTTCGGCGTCGTTGTGCTTGATTTTCTTTTGGCTGATGAAGGTGCCTGTGCCCTGGTGGGTTTCCAGCAACCCGCCCAGTTCCAGCTCGCGATAGGCCTTCAACACAGTGTTGGGGTTGATCGCCAGATCCACGGCGAGTTGGCGGACGGTGGGCAACTGGTCGCCGTTGACCAGCGATCCCGACGCCAGCCCCGCGCGCACCCGGTCCATGATCTGGCGGTACACCGGAACCCCGCTGTGCAGATCGAGGCGGAAGCGGAAGGGACGCGAAGCTGTGGAGTTTCCGGACATTGTCTACGTCATATAGTGTTATATATGACTAGTACACTTGTCAACAGGAAAATTTGGCCCGCAACGTAGCGCCGGCGTCCCGCCCGCGAAGCGACATTCAGAGGCGAAACGAATTCTTCCGAGAGGACCCCGATCGTTCTCCCCGGCCAGACCCTCAGCCGCCGATCTCGCGCAGCATATCCACCGCGTACATCGCTCCCTCAGGCGTTTCCTCGTGCTTGAAGTAGGCGTACACTTCGCGCCCGGCAGCGAGGTGCTCGCGTAGTCTGGCGACCATGGCGCGCCGTTCTTCTCCGGTGTAGCTGGGTTTGCGGTAGCGGTAATAGCAGAAATCCGCGGTCACCACGTCGGGCGTGCTTCGATCTTCGCTCTCCGCCACGCACAGGGCGCGGTTCGATGCCCGCAGCAGATCGAAGATCTCTTCCGTGAGCCACGAATCATGGCGGAACTCAAAGGCGGCGCGAGCGCCCCGGGGAAGTCCGGCTAGGAACTCCTGCAGCAGCTTGCTATCGGCCTTGAGATTCGGCGGCAACTGGAACAGCAGCGGCCCCAGCTTCCCCGCCTGCGCGATCGGTCCTACGGTTGCCAGAAAGCGAGGCAGAAAATCTTCCGTCTGCCTCAGGCGCTTGATGTGTGTGATCACCTGATGCGCCTTCACGCTGAAGCGGAAGTGGGCGGGCGTTTCCGCGATCCATTTCTGCGCGGTCGTTTCTTTCAGCAGCTGCCGGAAGGTGAAGTTCACCTCAACAGCATTCAGTTGCGCCGAATAGTGCGAGAGGAATTTCGCCTGCGCCAGCTTTGCGGGATAGAAATCGGGCTTCCAACTCGGGTAGGCCCATCCTGATGTGCCGGCATAGAGCTGCGCCATTTCGTTCATCTCCAGGATGGGTTTGTCTGGGCTCGGGTCGGCTCTGATCAAAATTCGACCTGCCGGACGGGTGAAGCCCCGTCGCTACACCAGCGCCACTGCCTGCGAAGCCCCGATTCCAGCGAAGGCGGATTATACCTTGCGTCGCTTGCGTGGGGCTGAAGGACGAGCGGACGAGGCCGAGGCCTTTCGCGGCCGGCGGGGCGCTGCCTGGGCGGCAATTTCGAGTCCGCCTGCGGGCTTCTCGCCCAGCGCCGGAAGTTTCTGCTTCAGCATTAAAACTGGAGCGAACAGGTCGCCGTGTTTGCTCACTCTCTCTAAAGTCTGCGCCGCCTCAAACACAAGCAGGCTGGCGTCGTTCTTCTTCAGGCAGCGTTCCACTTCTTCCCAGGTCACCGGCGTCGAAACCGTCTGCCGCTCGCGCGCCCGCAGCGAATACACCGCGATGGTGGTCTTGTGGTCGTCGTTCTGGCTCCAGTCCACCAGAACTTTGCCCACGCGCAACTGCTTCTTCATGTCGGAAACCACCAGGTCTCTGTGCGCATCTTCCAGCAACCGTGCCAGGGCGTGGGCGAACGGCTTGGTCACGTCGTAACTGGTTGGCGAATTCAGCGGCACATAAATCTGCAGGCCCTTCGATCCCGAAGTCTTGGGAAAACTCTGCAGGTGGAAGCTCTCGAAGATCTCCCGCAGCCAAACTCCCACCTGGCAGCACTGCACAATATTCGCCGGCGGCCCCGGGTCGAGGTCGAACACCATCATGGTGGGCTGCAGAATGTCCTTGGCCAGTGAAAGCGACGGATGCAGCTCGATGGCCGCCAGGTTCGCCACCCAGATCAGCGTCGGCAGATCATTGGCCAGAATGTAGTTGACGTCGCGGTCGTTGCCTTCGCTCCAGATGGGCGCGGTCTTCACCCAATCGGGGCGGTGCTTGGTGGCGTTCTTCTCGAAGAAATATTGCTGATCCACGCCGTTGGGATAGCGTTTGAGCGTAAGCGGCCGCCCCGCCAGATGCGGCACCAGCACCGGCGCAATGCGGGCGTAGTAGTCGATCACCTGCCCTTTGGTAAAGCCCGTCGCCGGATAAAGCACCTTATCCAGGTTGGAAAGCTTCAGGTGTTTGCCGGCAATCTCAACCACCGTATCGCTCACGCCATCCCCCGGGAGTTTGAATTGTACAGTGCGAGGCGCAGCCATAAACCGGCTCGGATGCCGGACGGGGCGAAAGGGGTTGGTTGGCGAGAAGCGCCCCTTTGGCGATGTGAACCGCTCCGCGCGCTCTGCGGATTTTCTCCGCGTGCTCGGCGTTCCAAGATTTTGATTTGGGGGCGGCAAAAACCTTAAATCGCCGAGGGGGCGAAGAAAACCCGCAGAGAAACGGAGAGGCGTGGAGTTCTAACTGGAGAGCGGAGCCTCAAACGCGGAAGCCGCAGAACGATTTTCCTTGGTGGCGGCGAAGCGTAATCGAACGTAGTCGGCAATCCAGGTTCCGCTCTTGTTTCGAAGCTTCGGCTCAAGGTCGGCGCGCACCTCCTGCAGGTAAGCCCCCCAGTCTTCGAGAGGCAGCGCCTTGAGAAAATTCTCCGCAAAGGTCTCCAGCCATCCCACCACATCGCCTGGAAGGGGCGTGGGACGCGGGATGAGCGCAATCGAATCCACCCGGAAACCGGCCCGCTCGAGCCGCGTCGCGTAATCTCCGGGCGTGGGAAAATACCACGGTACCCGCGACTCACCGTCAATTCCGCGCCCATCCAGCGCCTTCACCAGCGCCGTTCGGATGGTATGAACACAGCCGGAACCGCCGCACTCGGCCACAAAACGGCCTTGCGATCTGAGCGCACGATGCACCCCGGCGATCACGCGGTCCGCGCCTTTCATCCAATGAAGGGCGGCGTTGCTGAAGACGGCATCGAACTCAGCGTAGAAGCCGAGATTTTCACCGTCGCCCACATGCGCGTCCAATCCAAGGCGCCGGGCTGCCTCGACTTGCTCTGGGCTCGAATCAACCGCCACGACTTCGCAGCCCAGTTCAACCAGTTTTTTAGTGAGGACGCCATCGCCGCATCCCAGATCAAGGATGCGCTCGCCGGCCTTCGGTGCCAGCAACTCGACCACCGGCGTCCCCAGGTCGGAAACGAAACGGGCATTTTTCGCGTAACGTTCCGGGTCCCAGGTTTGAACTGACATGGTTTGTGGCTATATGGATTGTGTCGACATGCCAACTGCTGTCACTTCCCGCCGCCGCCTTCGATCTCTTTCAGCGCCGCGCTGCAGCGCTCACAGACGGTGGGATATTCCGCATTTTCCCCCACGTGGGTTGAGTAATTCCAGCAGCGTTCGCACTTCGCGCCCGGGGCTCGACTCACCTTCACGCTGATCCAAGCGGCGCCATTTCCGGAGGCCGCAGGCTCCAGCGTCACCTGAGAGACGATAAAAATGTAGCGCAGTTGGTCGGCATAGCGAACCAGCAGAGAGTGCAGCGGTTCCCCCGCCCGGATGCTCACCGCCGCCTCCAGAGGCCCGCCGATCAGCTTGCTGTTGCGCGCTTCTTCCAGCGCCTTCAGAACTTCTTCGCGCACTCCGCGCAGCGCCGCCCAGTCTTCCTGCTGCTTCGAATCTTCCTGCTTTGGTCCTTCCTGCTTGAGACCTTCCGCGGCGCTCGCATCGCCGAGAATCTCCGCTGCCGCCGGAAACAGGGTCACATGCACACTCTCCGGGCGACCCGGAACTCCCGGCAGATATCTCCAGACCTCCTCGCAGGTAAAGCTCATAATGGGCGCCAGCAGCCGCACCAGAGCTTCGCCAATCCGCCAGATCGCGGTCTGCGCGGAACGGCGCGCCTTCGAACCGGCGGCCGACGTGTACAGCCGGTCTTTCAGCACATCGAAGTAAAACGCGCTCAACTCCACAATGCAGAAGTGGTTCACGCGGTGGTAAATCTTGTGGAAGGCAAACTCCTCGTACGCCTGGGTCACATCCGCCGCCATGCCGCAGGTCTGGCGCAGCATGTACTGATCAATCCCTTCCATCTTCTGGAACGGCACCGTGTGTTTTTCCGGCTCGAAGCCGTGAAGGTTTCCCAGGATGTAGCGGAACGTATTGCGAATCTTGCGGTAGTTTTCCGCCAGCCGCAGCATCAGGTTTTCCGAGCCGACCACGTCCTCGCGGAAATCGACCGACGAAACCCACAGGCGAACGATCTCCCCGCCCAGGCGGTTGGCGATGTCCACCGGATCCACGTCGTTACCTTTTGACTTCGACATCGCCTGCCCGTGCTCATCCAGCGTCCAGCCCGGACTGACCACCATCCGGTACGGCGCTTTGCCTTCGAATCCCATGGCACAGAGCAGGGAAGAGTGGAACCAGCCCCGAAACTGATCGCCGCCCTCAAGATACAGATCGGCCGGCCACGGCAGATTTGCCTCGTGGCCGAGCACCGCCGCGTGGCTCGATCCCGATTCAAACCACACATCGATGATGTCGGTTTCCTTCTCGAACTTTGCCCCTCCGCACTTCGCGCACTTCGTTCCCGCAGGTAGCAGCGCATCGGCCTCCGGGGTATACCAGGCATCCGCGCCGAATTTGGCGAAGAACTCAATCACCGTGCGATTGATCGCCGCATCGTTCAGCGGCTGGCCGCACCCCTCGCACAGGAAAATCGCAATCGGCACCCCCCAGATGCGCTGCCGCGAGATGCACCAGTCCGGCCGTGTGGCGATCATATTGGAAATGCGCTCTTCGCCCCACGCCGGGTCCCACTTCACCTTCTTGATTTCCTCGAGCGTCCGGCTGCGCAACGTGCCCCCGCCTTCCATGGGCGTTTCCATGGAGATGAACCACTGCTCGGTGGCGCGAAAGATGATGGGGTTGTGGCAGCGCCAGCAGTGCGGATACGAATGCTGCACGCTTTCCGAATGCAGCAGCGCACCCCGCGCCTTCAGCAGTTCAACAATCGGATCGTTCGCCGCGAAAACTCTTTTGCCCTCGTACTCCGGCAGGCCATTCTGGATGACACCCGCTTCATTCACGTTTGTCGTGAGATCGAGCCTATACTTCACGCCGGTGTTGAAGTCATCGGCGCCATGGGAAGGTGCAGTGTGCACCACGCCCGTCCCCGTATCCATGGTGACGTAATCGGCAACCACCCCCAGAATCCGCCGCTGCTCCCAGGGCAGGAACGGGTGGTAAAACCACGTATGTTCCATCGCCTTGCCGGGGAACCTGGCGACCTCTTTCGCATCGGCAAAGCCGCACTTTTCCGCCGTCGCCGCGGCCAGCTTCGAAGCGACGATGTAGATGTCCTTCTCCGCCTCGAGCGCCACGTACTCTTCGTCCGGATGAAACGCCACCGCCATCGAAGCCGGCAGCGTCCACGGAGTGGTGGTCCAGATGACCGTCGAGATCGGCTTGCCGCTGCGGATGCGGGCATCCGCCAGCGCCGCATCGATCGTCCGCGGATCGGATTGCAGGCCGTACTTCACCCACACTGTCGGGCTGACGTGGTTTTCGTACTCCACTTCCGCTTCCGCCAGCGCCGTCTTGTCGTGAATGCACCAGTACACCGAGCGCAGACCCTTGTACACGAATCCCTTCTCGAAAAACGCGTACAGAATCTGCAGCACCACCGACTCGTACTGCGGCGTCATGGTCGAGTAGGGATCGTCGAACCGCCCGAACACTCCGATGCGCTTGAACTGCCGCCGCTGCAAGTCGAGATATTTCTCCGCGTATTTGCGGCATTCCCTGCGCACCTCTACCGGCTTCATTTGCAGCTTCTTGCCGCCCAGTTCCTTATCGATCTTGATCTCGATAGGCAAACCATGACAGTCCCAACCCGGCACATAGGGCGAATCGAACCCAGCCATGGTCTTGGACTTTACGATGAAATCTTTCAAGCACTTGTTGAGCGCCGTGCCCAGGTGGATCGGCCCGTTCGCGTAGGGCGGCCCATCATGCAGGACATACACCGGCGCTCCCCGGCGCGCCTCCCGGATGCGGTCGTAGATCCTGGTCTGCTCCCAATGCTCCAGCCTTTTGGGCTCGCTCTGGGGAAGGCTGGCCTTCATGGGGAAGGCGGTCTGGGGCAGATTGATGGTGGATTTCAGGTCCAGCGGCACGCGGCAAATTTCTCCCAAATAGTTGATTTTTCACATTATAGGGAGTGAGAGGCGGGAACGTCTATCGGGCGACCATCGTCCGACCGGCCAACCCCCGTTGGCCTTCCAGGAGGTTGTGTAGAAATGGGCTGTTATAAATTGCAAAAATGCGTGTACAATTTTGCGTAAGTAGTCCCCCGCTACTAGCATCTAACGGCAAGAGTGATGTCAAGGTTCCTGTGCGCCAGTGAGTTAGGGGTGCGGGGACTTTTTGCAACTGGGCCAGAAAAGCAACTTGGCACGTCATCTGCTCATCCATTAATTGGAAGCTCGCCGCAGGCGTCTTCCTGAAAAATTTACACCGGGCCAGAATATGCCTCCAGTGATCGAACCACCACCCGTCGAGAGAGTTCCCGAGCTTCATCTACTTCTGCCCCAGGGAAGTCTTGATGAGCCGCTCTGGAAATCTCTGTACCGCAATCTGGACGACCTGCTCTTTCCCAAGAAGCTGCCGCCGCTGATGCTCACATCGCGTCCGGTGCCGGTGCGCGACATCTGGGGTTTCTACAACTATAAGAAGAACGGCGTGCTCGGTTCGACCGTGCTGCACATCGCCGCTATCGCGCTTCTCATCGGTGGAACCATCCTGGCCCGGCGCATGGTCAAGGCGATTACTCAATCGACGCACGTCATGACTATCATCGCGCCCGAGGAAGTTCCCCCGCTGCCGCCTTCGAGAACGCAGGCTGGTGGTGGCGGCGGCGGTGGCGATCGCGACAAGTTCGAAGCCAGCAAGGGCAGGCTCCCCAAGTTCTCCATGCAGCAGATCACCCCGCCGATGGTGGTGGTGCGCAACGACAATCCCAAGCTGCCGGTTGAGCCCACGGTCGTAGTTCCGCCCCAGATCAAGATGGCGAGCAATATGCCGAACCTGGGGAACCCCATGGCGGCGTTGCCCGCGGGGCCGCCTTCCAACGGCACTGGTTCCGGTGGCGGCATTGGGTCCGGCTCAGGCGGGGGCGTTGGTTCTGGCGAAGGCCCGGGCGTTGGTCCCGGCCACGGCGGCGGCATTGGTGGCGGAGTATTTCGCGTGGGCGGCGGCGTTTCCGCGCCCCGCACGATCTACGCTCCAGACCCCGAATATTCAGAAGAAGCCCGCAAGGCCAAATTTCAGGGAACCTGCGTGCTGTGGCTGGTGGTTGGCCCGGATGGCCGCCCCCGCGACATTCGCGTGACCCGCAGCCTCGGCCTCGGTTTGGACGAGAAAGCCATCGAAGCGGTAAAACAGTGGAAGTTCGAACCGGCGCTGAAAGACGGCAAGCCGGTAGCGGTGGAGATCAACGTGGAAGTAAGCTTCCGATTGTATTGACGAATTTCAAGCAGTAAGCCAACGGCCGCCAAATCGCGGCCGTTTTTCTTTGCCGCCGCGTCTGTTTTCTTTGCGACCTTTGCGATCTTTGCGGTTAAGAATCCCCATTACCCAAGAAAGCATCCTACGGTCGGCGGAGAACATTGTACCCTGAAAGCCCATGATCGAACTCCCGCTGCAAATCCCCACTCCCGACGGCGTTTCCGATGCCTTTCTCTATCACCAACCGGAAGCCGGACCCTCGCCCGGCGTTCTGCACCTCACCGACATCGGCGGCATCCGCGACTCCCAACGCCAGATGGCCGGTCGGCTTGCGTCCCAGGGTTACACCGTCCTCCTGCCCAATGTCTTCTACCGCACCGGCCAGCCGCCGCTGTTCGACGCGCCCTTCAAGCCGGGAGACGAGAAATCCATGAAGCGGCTGCACGAACTCTCCTCGCCGCTGACTCCTGACGCCATGCAGCGCGATGCCGCGGCCTACGTCGATTTCCTGACTTCTCGGAACGAGGCTTCCCAGGATTCATCGGGGAAGAAACGAATCGGTGTGGTGGGCTACTGCTTCACCGGCAAGATGGCGATGTATGCCGCCGCCGCCCGGCCTGAGGTTGTGGCCGCGGTAGCTTCCTTCCACGGTGGCGGACTCTGCACCGCCGATCCCGCCAGCCCGCATCTGTTGCTGCCGCAAATCCGCGCCCGGCTCTACTTCGGCCATGCCACCGAAGACCGCAGCATGAACCCCGAAGCCATCGAAAGGTTCAACGCTGCCCTCGCGGCCTGGGGAGGCCGCTACGAGAGCGAAATCTACGAAGGCGCCCGCCATGGCTGGACTGTTCCCGACAGCCCGGCGTACAACCAACCCCAGGCTGACCGCGCGTTCGCAAAGCTTAACGAGTTGCTCACAGAATTTAGGTCATAGGTGCTTTAAGCAAGACACCTTCTAAAAACTGTCCTCTGGGCGGGAATCGGCAAGCGCTGGCTGGAATTCTTAGTTTTTTTCACTTTCTGACCCGGACTAATTTTCAGCCGGCTACTCATCCGGGGCGGAATCGCCGCGTAAAATGATGCCGTCTATGACGCTGCCCGCCCCCGCTCGCCCTCGCATCGAATCCGTGGACCTGCTGCGCGGACTCGTCATGGTGATCATGGCGCTGGACCACACCCGCGATTATTTCGGTCAGCCCCTCATCAGCCCCACGAACCTTGCCCAGGCCACCGCCGCGTTGTTTTTCACCCGCTGGATTACCAACATCTGTGCTCCGGTTTTCTTTCTGCTCGTGGGCACGGGCGCGGCCCTGGCGCTCGGAAAGAAGACAAAATCACAACTCTCCCGCTTTCTGTGGACGCGCGGCCTCTGGCTCATTTTTCTGGAAATCGTCGTCCTGCGCTGCTTCGCGTGGCAGTTCAACTTCGATTTTCACCTTACCATGCTGGTCGTGATTTGGGCTCTGGGATGGGCGATGATCACGCTCGCAGCCCTGATCTATTTGCCGGTTCCAGTGATTACTGCATTCAGCGTGATCATGATCGCGACCCACAACCTGCTCGATCGGATTCCGCCGGCCGCGCTCGGAAAATTTCTTCCTTTAGGGTTGATTCTTCACCGGCCGGGTTTTCTGTGGCAGGGGCCTGAGCACGTCATCTTCGTGGCCTATCCGCTGATCCCGTGGGTGGGAGTGACCGCTCTGGGCTTCAGCCTGGGACGCGTTTTTTCCTGGGAGGCGGCCCGCCGTCAGAAAGTTCTTCTCCGCATGGGCCTGGTCATGTGTGCGGCATTCCTGGCCCTGCGCTGGATCAACTATTACGGTGACCCTGCGCCGTGGTCGCATCAAGGCTCCAGGCTTTACACCGTGCTCTCATTCCTTAATGCAAATAAGTATCCGCCCTCGCTGTTGTTTCTCCTGATGACGTTGGGCCCGGCTATGCTGTTCCTGCTGGCATTCGAGCGCTGGCCGTCGGCTGCGTTCCGTCCCCTGCTGAGTTATGGCCGTGTACCGCTCTTCTACTACTGTCTGCATGTCGTCCTCATTCACTCGCTGGCGGTGGCCATTTGCTACGCCCGTTACGGCCATGTCCACTGGATGTTCCAGTCGCCCGATGTCGCCAACTATCCGGTTACGCCTCCGCCAGGCTGGGGATTCGGCCTGCCCATGACTTATCTGCTGTGGGCGCTGGTGGTGATCGCGCTCTATCCCGTCTGCCGCTGGTTTGCCGCGCTGAAGCAGCGCCGCCGCGAACCCTGGCTTAGCTATCTCTGAAAGAGCTTCGCAGTTTTCGTTAACCGGGGGAATGCAACTCAAAATGTGCGCGCGGGCGTCCCCTCGGCTTCGCTCGGGGCAGGCTCTCGCCCCTGCGGCGAGCGGCAAGAAATTAAGGGGATAACTCAAGATCACAATTCAAGGGGAGATCCTGAAAGAGTGGACGCACGGGCGGGACGCCCGCGCCTACATCGGCATCACGGCGCTCCCAATCCCCCATAGCGCCGCTCCCGCTTCTGGTACTCCGCAATCCCTTCCAGCAGATGCACCCCGCGAAACTCCGGCCACAGCGTCGGAGTCACGAAAATCTCCGCATAGGCCAGCTGCCACAGCAGGAAGTTGCTCAACCTCATCTCGCCGCTGGTGCGGATCACCAGGTCCGGGTCGGGCAGATGGCGCGTGTACAGGTGCTGCGAGATCCCATCTTCATCGATCTTCAAATGCTGCAAGCCGCCATTGGACGCCGCCGCATCCACCATGGCGCGGAAAGCATCCACCAGTTCGGTGCGCGCGCTGTAGTTGAGAGCAAGGGTCAGCACCATGCCGGTGTTCTGCCGGGTGGCATCGCGCGCCCAGCCCATTTTCTCCTGCACCGACGCCGGCAGTTCATGCTGCCGCCCGATGTACTCCAGCCGGATGTTGTTCTTGTTCAACGTAGGAACTTCGGCCTTCAGATAGCGGCACAAAAGTCCCATCAGGAAATCCACTTCGCCCTTGGGCCGCTTCTTCCAATTCTCCTCGGAGAACGCGTACAGCGTGAGCGAAGGAATCCCGATCCGCGCCGCGGTTTCCACCGTCGAGCGCACCGACGCTACTCCCGCCCGGTGCCCGGCCACACGTGGCAGATGGCGGCGGCGCGCCCAGCGGCCGTTGCCGTCCATGATGATGGCGATGTGCTGTGGAAGCCGTTCCGGATCGAGCCGCTGGTAAACTTCCGCTTCCTTGCGATCCAGCCCGGCAGGAATTGTCCCGCGCAAGGCTAACCTCTGCTGAAAGCTGAGGCTAACACGCGCGCCAAGGCGATGCAACGGAGGGCGAGCGACGGTAGTGGCTGAATTTCAGCCACTACCCGAGCGACTGAGGTCCATCCTTTCGCCTCCATGAAATTCATCTTCTTTGCAACCTGTTCATGCTTCGCGGCATGGAATTCCCCGCTTTCTCCATACCACCCACTCAAGTCCACCCCAAACTTGCCGATGAATTTTTCTGAGTCCGAGCGCGGGGATGCCCCTGCCCCGCACGCAGTGATCAAGATGCCTGCTGCCGCCGTACCGACTGCTACAAAGGAGACAAAGCTCAGGACTACTCTGACCGATACCCCCGCCCGCGCCCTCTTCACTCTGCTGGCCATCGTCTTCCTCGCCGAGGCCGCGGTGATGTTTGCCCTGCCCGTCCTGTTGCCGCCCTCGGTCTCGGAAACCGTCTCCGCCTTCTTTGACGCCAGCCTTCTGACCCTCACCATAAGCCCCATCGTCTGGTGGCTCCTCATTCACCCGCTGCGCTCTCATGCCCATAGCCTGTCCGAACTGAATCGGCGGCTGAGCAGCGAGATCGCCCGCCGCGGAACCCTGGAGCAGCGTCTGCGCCACCAGGCCCTGCACGATTCCCTCACCGACCTGCCCAACCGCGCCCTCTTCATCAAAGGCGTAGAACGCGGACTGCGCCGCAAGCGCAGGCGCGCCGACTATGGCTTCGCCGTATTGTTCATTGACCTCGACCAATTCAAGTCCATCAATGACAGCCTGGGCCACGCCACCGGCGACCGCGTGCTCATCCAGGTGGCGCAGCGCCTGGAAGCCATCATCCGCCCCGGCGACCTCTTAGCCCGCATGGGCGGCGACGAATTCACCCTCCTGCTCGATGGCCTGGAGGAATCCCAGGATGCCGCCAGAATCGCCGGGCGCATCATCGATGAGTTGTCCCGCCCGATCCTGCTGGAGGAAGAGGAAGAGGAAGACGAAGGGGAAGAGGAAGAGGAAGAGGAAGTAGGATCGGGAGCCGGAGGTCTGGAGCTGCAGATTTCCGCCAGCATCGGTATCGCCTGGGGCGACGACCGCTACGAGAGCGCCGGCCAGTTGCTGCGCGATGCCGACATCGCCATGTACCGCGCCAAGTCGAGGCTTCGCGGCTCCTTCGAGGTCTTCGACTCGGCCATGCACCGGGTCGCCATCGAAAGGCTCTGGATCGAAAGCGCTCTGCGCCAGGCGGTGCGCAGCCTGGGATCAGACAACCCGCGCTTCTATCTGGAATTCCAGCCCATCGTCTCTCTGGCCAACGAACAACTGGCCGGCTATGAGGCCTTGCTGCGCTGGCGCCATCCCGATCGCGGCGTCATCCCGCCCATGGAGTTCATTCCGGTGGCGGAGCAGACCGGCCTCATCCTCCCTCTGGGAAGCTGGGTCCTGGGAGAAGCCTGCCGCCAGATGAGCGAATGGCTGCGCCAGGCGGCGGTGACTGATCGCGTCCTCACCGTGAGTGTCAACCTCTCCGGAAAACAACTGCAGCAGGGCGATTTGGTCGCCCGCGTCAAAGGCGCGCTCACCTCCGCCGGCCTTCCGGCGTGGCACTTGAAGCTGGAAATAACTGAAAGCCTCGCCATGCACAATCTGCCGGTCATCGCCGCCACCCTGCAGCAATTACGCACGCTGGGCGTGCGCCTCAGCATTGACGACTTCGGCACCGGCTACTCCTCCCTCAGCCACCTCCACCGCCTTCCCTTCGACAGCCTGAAGATCGACCGCTCCTTCATCGGTCGGCTCTCCTTCGACCAGGAAAGCACTGCCATCGTGGCCACCATCACCCAGTTGGCCCGTAATCTTGGAATGAGCGTGATTGCAGAAGGAGTAGAGACTCCCGAACAGCGCGAAATTCTACGCAAGATCGGCTGCGAATACTACCAGGGATACCTGTTCTCTCGACCGCTCGACAGCGCGCAAGCTCTGCAACTGCTGACCACAGACGCCCTGGGCGAAGCCGCCCGCTTCGCCGCCGGCAGCTGATAGGCGGTGACTTTCTTCCAGACAATCTTGAGCTGTTATCTTTCGCTTCGCTCATAGCCTTAGAAACTAACTGTCAATTGAAAAATAATTGTCATTCCGAGCGCAGCGAGGAATCTGGGTCTCTGCCGACAGCGGCGGTATCCCGATGTACATACGGACCCAGATCCCTCGCTGCGCTCGGGATGACACTTCGGGGGAATCTCCGGACAAAAAGTCACAGCTTCTCAGGATGACAGCTCACGATAAGTCACGAAAAAAAGTCACAGCCTCTGAGCGAAGCTCAGGATCTCCCGGGAAGGATGCCCTCTAAGCGCCGAAAATCTTCCCATAGATGCTCCGCACGCTCTCCATCGTTCGCAGGATCTCCGCTTCCAGGCCGCCCGGGAAAGCGAATCCCAGCATTGCCGCCGTAAGTTCTTCACTCACCCGCCGCGCATGCTCCGTGCCCGGCAGCCAGCGCAGCGGACGCCCCACCGCCAACCGGCTCACATGCTGCATGGTGCGCATCAGTTCCGCTCCATGGTCGAGCGTGGCGGCATCGGCCTTCTGCAGCTGTCCCGCACTCGCGCACCGCCACAGGCGGTCGCGCAAGGTTCCGCCTTTCTCCGCGATCCCATGCTTCACCAGCAGATAGCCGGTGAGGAAGTCCACGTCGTAAAGCCCACCCGGCGATGTCTTCAGGCTTTTGCCCGGCGCCTCTGACACTTCCAGCCGCCCCCTCATCTCGCGCACCGACGGAAGAAAAGCCTCATCCGCTGCCATGCGCTCGAACAGAATCTTGGTAGCCGTAATGGCGCGCTTCCCCAACTGCGCCTCCCCCACCAGAAATCGCAGCTTGGTGTACATCAGGGCCTCCCACGGCTGCGCCTCCTGCTCGCAATAGGACGCCAGCTGTACCGGCGTCATCAGCAACTCGCCCTCGCCGCCCCGCGGTCGCAGCCGGGTATCGATCGAAAGCACCATGCCGTCCTGCGTGTACGCCGAGAGCGCCTGCATCATGCGCTCGGCGGCTTTTCCCAGCCCCAGCCGATCTTTTCCTTCTTCGCACACGAAGAGCAAGTCGGCATCGGAAAGCACATCGAACTCGCCACTTCCCAGCCGGCCTACCGCCATCACCGCCAGGCCCGCCGGGGCACCCGCGATTTCAAAAGCCGCTGCCAGCGCGTCTTCGGCAGCGGCGGTCGTCGATGCGAACGACTCATACGCGCTCCGCCGTTCGTTGATGTCCCGCGCTCCCGAAGCGAACACCCGCCGCCGGTAGTGTTGCCGCAGCAGTGCCAGCTTCTCGCTATGGGAGAAAGGTGATGCCGCCAGATACGCGAAAATCGGATCGGCCGGCGCCCGCACCGTCCCCAGCAGCCCTTCGAACAAGTACGCTCCGCGGCCCCGCGCCGTGGACTCGTCCCAATCCGCGAGCGTGACGATCTCCTCGGGATGCCGCACCAGCACGTCGGTGAGATACTCGCTGCACTCAAACACCGCCAGCGCCCGCCGCACCGCCTCTTCGTTGCGGATGACCAACGCATAGCGCTCCGAACTGGTAAACGCCGAACTGAGGAAGCGCAGCAGGTTTTTTCGCGCCTGCGGACTCCACTGCCCGCGAAAAGCCGTTTCATAGATCGCCGGCGCGTCGCTCGCCAGCCTTTCCAGCAGTTGCTGGCTGGATTGGTCCGCCCTTCCCGGATCGAGCGGCGCCTGCAGCTGAAACTGGGCGTTCGGAGCCTCGCGGCCGCGCGTCTGCTGCTGATAAATGATGCGCCAGTAAATCTCGGCCACCGCCTCCATGCGCCGCCGCACCACGCCGGTCAGTTCTGCCAGCCGGTACACCCCCGGCGTGTAACCCTCCATGCTGCGCTGCAGGATGCGCATCTCCGGCTCGCCCGCTGGCAGCCGGTGCGTCTGCTGCCCCTGCCGCAACTGCAGGCGATGCTCCAGATGCCGCAGAAATTCGTAGGCGCTGGTAAGTTCGTGGAAGTCCCTGCCGCTGATGTGCTGCTTGTCGTGCAGCTTGTGCAGCGAAAACAGAGTGCCCCCGGAGCGCAGCCACGGCTCTTTTCCGCCATAAACCCGCTGCAGGCACTGCACCAGAAATTCGATGTCGCGGATTCCCCCGCGGTCGATCTTGACGTTAATGCTCTCGCCCGGCTCGATCGTCTTGTGATGTTGCCGGTGCGTGTGCATCTTCTCCCGCGCCACCAGCGCGGTCTTGATGGCGGCAAAATTAATTCCTTCGGTATAAACGTGCGGCTGCACGCCGCGGATGAACTCCCGCGCCAGCGCCTCGTTCCCCGCCGAGTAGCGCACTTTGATCAGCGCCTGCCGTTCCCAGTCGTGTGCCGTTTGCGCATAATATTCGAGCGCCCGCGACAAGCTGATCGCCAGCTCGCCCTCATTCCCCTGCGGACGCAGCCGCAAATCAATGCGGAAGACCGCTCCCTCGCGGCTGGTCCGCGAAAGCAACTCTGTCACCTGCTGCGCCAGCCTGACGAAGTATTCGCGGTTGGAAATCTGTGCCTCCGGCGGTTCCTGCCCGTCGCCGAAGATGTAAAGCAGGTCCACGTCCGAGCTGTAGTTCAGCTCGTTGCCGCCAAGTTTGCCCAGTGAGAGCACCGCGAACGGCGTATCCACCAGCCGCCCCGCCGAATCCAGGTGTCCGGGCGGGCGATAGCGTTGCTGCAGGACGCTCTCCGCCGCGCG
>DATJXG010000434.1:0-10556 GCA_035500455.1 Terriglobales bacterium
ACACCGATTGTTCGCAGAGGCAACTTCCTTTTTCAGGCGCCGATTTCTTACTATAGCGCCACCAAATCCTGGGATCTTTCTCCCAACTTCGAGACCCGCGATCTTGCATTCAATCTTCCCATCACCTCGGATTGTGTGGGCTGCCACAGCGGCCGCATCGCTCCCGTAGGGACTCGCGGAAACTTATACGGCGATCCCCCCGTCCTCGAGACTGCGATTGGCTGCGAGAGCTGCCATGGCCCAGGCGAACTTCACGTGATCGACCGGCAAACGAATGCGCCGATTCCCCCCGCTGCGGATCCAACCATCGTGAATCCGGCGAAACTCCCGCACCGGCTCGCCGATGACATTTGCGCGAACTGCCATGAAGGCGATATCCGCGTTTTCCGGAAGGGCAAGTCCTTCGTCGATTTTCGTCCGGGCACTCCCCTGAATGACACGGTCTTTATTCTCAAGGCGCCGATCGATCCGCGCGCCGCGCAGACTCCTCTTCTCGAGCATTATTATTCGATGACGCTGAGCCGGTGCTACCAGGGCAGCGGTGAGAAGCTTAGCTGTCAGACCTGCCACGATCCGCATATGCAGCCTTCCCGGGAGGCGGCACCCCGGTACTATCGCAGCAAGTGCCTGCAGTGCCACACGGAAAAGAGTTGTTCGCTCGATCTGCACCAGCGGCTGGCGCAGCAACCGGCTGACGCTTGTGCCACCTGCCACATGCCGCAACGCCCTGCACTGACTGTCTCCCACTCTTCCCTCACCGATCATCGAATTCTGCGTACCGCCAACGAGCCTTATCCCAGAAGCGCTTTTACTGCGTCGCTGCCGGGCACAGGATTCATCCACGTTAACGCGGTTCCAGGGGCGGCTGACAGCGTCCCTCCGCTGGCGCTGCTCAAGGGGTACCGCGAGGAACTTATGCGCGGAAACCTCGAATATCGGCCTCGTTATTTTGCATTGCTTGACCGGCTGGCGAAATCCGGCGAGAGCGATCCCTTCGTGCTGTCGGCGCTGGCGCAAAAAGCCGGAAGTGACGGCGACTTGCAGCGGGCGTTACGCTTTGCGCGCGAGGCGGTGCAGCCGGAGGGCGGCGTGGACTCCGACTATTTGCTTCTCGAGACCCTGCTTGCCCGCTCCGGTCAAACACAGGCGAGCATCGACGCGCTGCGGAAGGGTCTCACCCTTGCTCCTTACAGCAATGCCTTATACGGGGATTTAGCGGTTCGCGAACTCGCCGCCGGAAACAGCGAGTCTGCTTCGCAGGTGATTCAGCGCGGCCTGGAAATCTTTCCCGAAGATACGGCCTTGCGCGAATCTCAGCGACAGATGGAAGCAGACGCGCGCCTGCAACAAGGAATCGCTCTGCTCAAGCAGGGCGATTCGCAAGGCGCGATGAAGGAATTTCAGGCCGCGGCGGAACTGAACCCGCAGAATGCGCCAGCCCACGACTACATGGGCATGATCCTGGGCGAAGCTGGAAAACTGAACGAAGCGTTCGCGGAGTTCGAGCAAGCCGAACGCCTTGATCCCACGCTTGCCGAGCCGCACTTTCACCTGGGGCTCGTTTATCTGAAAACCGGCAAAACCGGGGAAGCGATTCAGGAATATCAGGAATCGCTGCGCCTGAACCCGAAGACGGTCGAAGCCAGATACAGCCTCAGTGAGATTTGCAGCAAGCTCCACGACGTGGATGGCGCCATTGCGCTGCTGCGCCAAGTCACCCTCGCCGAGCCCGATTTCGCGGAGGCTCATTACAATCTCGGACTGAATCTTTGGAACAGGTACAAGAACTCAGAAGCACTCAGGCGCCAAGACGATCTGGAGGAGGGCGCCCGGGAGCTGACCAAAGCCAGCGAACTCTCACCGCGCCAGCCGCAGCTTTTCTTCGCCCTGGGGCAGTTGCTGGCCGATAAGGGCGATCTCACGCCCGCGGTAGAGAATTTGCAAAAGGCGGTGGACCTCGATTCTGCCAACCCTGAATATCACTACAATCTGGGACTCATCTTGCGGCAGAAGGGCGATCTGGATGCGGCGGCGGAACAATTTCGCTCCGCCTTGAACATCGCGCCCACGCTGGCCCTGGCTCACCGCTCGCTGGGGCTTGTCCTACGCGAGAAAGGGGACCTCGATTCTGCTGCTGCCGAGCTGCGGCAATCGGTCGCCGGTCTTCCGGAGGACGCCCAGGGCCATCACCTCCTCGGAACCGTGCTTCTGAAACAGAATGACTTGGGCGGCGCGATTGCCGAGTTGCGCAAGGCGATCGAGCTTGATCCCGGCCTCACCGACGCGCGCGCCAGCCTGGCGCAAGCTCTGCAGAAATCGGGGCAGAAAGAAGCATCCCAGGCGGAGGTGGCGGAACTCCGCAAGATCAACGAGCAGAAGTCGAAGGCGGGGCAGGCGATGGTGCTGGTGCAAACTGCCGCGGGATACAGCAGGAAAGGCGAGTCCGCTTCGGCCGCGGGCCTACTGCGACAGGCGGTCTCGCTGCGCCCGGATCTGACCGAAGCCCAATATCAGCTTGCAGTGGCACTGCGCCGAACTGGGAAGCTAAAGGAAAGCGAAGAAGTCCTCCGCCAGATTTTGCGGCAGCATCCGGAAGATGCGCATGCGCATCTCGAGTTGGGGCTCCTGCTTGCGGAGCAGCACGCGGCCACACCTGCCGCAGAGGAACTGCGAGAAGCCTTGCGACTTGCGCCCAGCCTGGTGGAGGCGCATATAGCTCTGGGCAAAGCGGCAAAAGCTTCGCAGGACTGGGCGACCGCGGTCCAGGAATTTCAGGCGGCCCTGGCGTGGCGCCCCGATGATCGCGCGGTGCAGTCTGATCTCGCCCTGGCCTTGAAGGCGAACGGACAAGCCGGCAAAACCGCGCCCGAGGAGCGCCGGCCGTGAGCGCCTGACACGGGCGATTGGCACTCTGCACGGGTCACAACCAAGGGCTTCAGGAGAACCCAAATGTCTTTGGGAGCAAGCTGTCCCTTTCAGCTTTCCGTCGTAAACGACGAAATCTCTCAGGACTTCGGCCACGCCTGCGAAGTCGCGTCCAAACGCCTCCAGCTCAGGTGGATCGAATTGCGCAGCATGTGGGGAAAGAACGTGCTTGCGCTCGACTCCGCGGAGATCGACGAAGTCGAACGGCTGGTCAGGAAGCATGGACTCCGCGTCGCCTCCATCGCCAGTCCGCTCTTCAAGGTCGATTGGCCGGGAGCCCCGGTTTCGCAGACGAATGCCCACCGCGACCAATTCGGCGCCGCCTTCACCTACGCGCAGCAGGACGAGGTTCTGGAACGTGGTATCGCCCTCGCACGGGCATTTGGGACCGACCGCCTGCGCTGCTTCGATTTCTGGCGACTCGACGATCCACGGCCTCATCGCGCCGCGATGAACGCCGCCCTGCAATCGGCCGCTGAAAAGGCAGGTAAGAAGGGCGTCACCCTGGTGCTCGAAAATGAACACGCCTGTAACACAGCCACTGCAGCCGAGGCGGGTCAGGTCCTGGCGGCGGTTCGGTCGCCATCATTCATGCTCAATTGGGACCCCGGGAACGCTTCGCGGCTGGGCGAGGTTCCTTTTCCCGACGGCTATGCCTTGCTGCCCAAAAACCGCATCGGCCTCTGCCACTGTAAGGACGTAACAAAAACCGCCGACGACTACGAGTGGGCTTCCGTGGGTGAGGGCCTGATTGACTGGGTGGGCCAGTTCCGAGCGCTGATGCAGGACGGCTACCGCGGCGCCATCAGCCTGGAAACCCACTGGCGGGGCGCGGGGAGCGCGGAAGCATCCACGATGCAAAGCTGGGACGGCATGACCCAGGCCCTGCACAAGGCCGGTGTAATTTGAAGGAGCCATGCCCGCGAGTTCACTTCAGCGCGTTGGCCCCGGCTTGCGCACAAATGCCGTCATGATCGCTGCTGTCGCCGGAGACTCCGATGGCTCCGATGATTTTGTCATCCACGATCACTGGAACTCCGCCTTCAATCGGCATCGCGCCCGTCAGGCCAAGGATGCGCAGACCCAGGCCGCCGCCCGCCACCATATCCTGAAACGTCTTGCTCGGGCGTTTGAACAGTGCCGAGGTCTTCGCCTTCTCAACGGCGACGCTGGCGCTGCCGGTTTGTGTATTGTCCATTTTTTCGTAGTAAACGAGAGTTCCGCTGGGATCGACCACCGCTACGGCCATAAACCAGTTATTCTTCCTGGCCTCGGCCAGAGCGATATCAGCGATCTTCCTGGCGTTTTCGAGACTGATCGACGGGCCATATGGCTTAGGCGCCTGGCCGAAGGTGAAAACTCCTGTAACGATCAACGTCAACAGCAGTCCACTTTTGAAGCAATTCCGCAGCATCACACACCTCGCCGTCCCGGCTGGGTTTCAATGTGTTACCTACGCGGCGCGACTCTAAGGCCGGCGCTCGTCCCGTGTCAAGAAAGTGGAACGCGAAAAGAACTAAAGGAAATGTTCAAATCTGTGAAATGTTCAAATCTGTGAAAAGAGTCCGCTGCTTCCGCACTCGAGTCGATCCGGCTGTCGCGACTCGGGAGCGCGGATCACGCTATTGGCTTTGTCGCTCGCGGATTCGAGCGCTTTCCCGATCATGCGGTATTGCTTAAAATGTCTCTTAAAATTTCTCGTTTGACATTGGACTCCCCGCTGGTGCAACGTGCAAATTGGGGAGGAGGATCGAGCTTTTCGAGGATGGCACGCATGAACGACCCAATCGGCGAAACCTTTGAAGCCAAGGAAGCGAGAGGCATCTCTCGGCGCAATTTCATCAAGGGCGTCATCTGCAGTGGAGTGGCCGTGTCTTCCACCGGCTACCTGTTCCGCGCTTCCACCCTGCTCGGGCAGCCCGCCGGCGATTCCGGCGAAAGGCTGATCACGCTCAACGTCAACGGCCAAGCGAGGCGGGTTGACGTGATGAAGCAGGAAACTCTGGCCTGGACGCTCCGCTACAAGCTGGGACTCACCGGCACGAAACTCGGTTGCGACCGCGCCGAGTGCGGCGCCTGCACCGTGCTCATCGACGACGTGCCACACTATTCCTGTTCCGTCCTCACGCATACCGTTCGTAACCGCAAGGTTGTGTCCATTGAAGGACTGGCCAGTGCCGATGGCACGCTTCACCCGGTGCAGCAAGGGGTGATCGATGAGCAGGGATTTCAGTGCGCCTTCTGCATGTCGGGCTTCATCATGGCGGCGGTGGGATTTCTCAAGACAAATCCCAAGCCCACGCGCAGTGAGTTGGCCCACGGCATCTCCGGCAACCTGTGCCGCTGCCAGGACTACGACAAGATCCTCACTGCGATGATGCGCGGCGCTGAGAACATGAGGAAGGTGAACCGTGCCTAGCTCAGAGTGGAAACCCAATCAGCAGAAGTTTGGCGCGAAGTACAAAGTGCTCGGCAAAGACTATCCCACGCCCGATCTCTATGCGAAGGTCACAGGCAAATCAAAGTACGCGGAAGACTTCCGCGTGGACGGCATGTTGTTTTGCAAGCTGCTGCTGAGTCCGGTGCCGCACGGGCGGGTGAGGCATCTTGATTTGAGCAAGGCGCTGGCAATGCCGGGCGTGAAAGCGATCCTCACGCAGGACGATCTGCCCGCGCCGGCCGATAGCGTCACTGACCTGGGCGTGGTGATCAAGGCCAACAAGCAGGGTGAAAAAGCCCTCACCATGGAACCGTTATATCAAGGCGAGCCGATTCTTGCGGTGGCGGCGGTTGACGAACTCACCGCCGCCGAAGCGATCGAACAAATCGATATCGAGTTCGAACATCTTCCATTCGCGATCGATCCGCTCGATACTCTTCGTCCCGATGGGCCGAATCCGCGAGTGGAGGGCAACGTCTGGGTAAAGCAGCCGATGCCTCCCGCCGAGCCCGGAGAACGGCCGAGCCCTCCCCCACCGCAAGTTGGCGAACTTAAGTGGACTGCGGCTGATTTCGCCGAAATCAGGCAAGGACATTTGCCCATGGGCAAGCCGCAGGACGAATGGGCCTTCGGCGATCCAGAAGCCGGTTTCAAAAGCGCCGCCCTGGTTCTGGAAGAAACATTCGTAACCCCTGACACCAGCCACGAAACCCTGGAACCGCGCACCGCGCTCTCATATTGGCAGAACGGCAAGGTCTTCATTCACATGGGCACGCAGAGCACGGTGCAGACTCTGGCGGGCCTGGGCCGCTGGCTCAACATGGATCCGAGCCAGATCGTTCTCATCAGCGAATACACCGGCGGCGGTTTCGGCAGCAAGGCGACCGGCTATATTTTCGCCATCATTCCCGCGCTGCTTGCCAAAAAGGCCAATGCTCCGGTGATGATGCGCATCAGCCGCGAGGAAGAGCACTTCATCGGACGTGCCCGCCCCGGCTTTCAGGGCTGGATGAAAGTGGGATTCGCCAAGGACGGCCGCATTACAGCTGTTGACATGTACGCTATTTGCAACAACGGCCCGTACGACGCGGTGGGGGACGTTGGCGCCTCGGGCAACATCGTATCGCTGCTGTACCAACCGCAGGCCATGCGCTGGCGCGGCGTGACGGTGCTGACCAATACGCCGCCGCGCGGGCCCCAAAGCGCGCCCGGCGGAATGCAGGGCATCATCATGATGGAGCCGGTCCTCGCCAAAGCGGCTCGCCGCCTCTCCCTCGATCAGGTGGACATACGGCGGATCAATTGTCCCGTGGGCAAATCCCCGTGGGGCCCGCCGCGCGATGGCAAGCAGGCGCACTCCACCAGCGCCTTTCTGAAGGAAGCGTTCGACCGGGGCGCGGAGCTATTCCAATGGAAGGAGCGCATCAATCGCCCCAAGCGAAGCGGAACGAAAGTGCGAGGAGTGGGCGTGGCCACCAGCGGCTTCTACGCCGGATCGGTGGGCTACGACGGCTTGTTCGTGATCCGGCCTGATGGCCGCATTGCCATTCAGTCGGGCATCGGCAATCTTGGCACCGAATCGATCTCCGACGTGCATCGCGTAGTGGCCGAAGTTCTGGGCGTGCCGTGGGAGAAATGCGATGTCACCTGGGGCAACACCTCGAAGAACCTTCCATGGACCTGCGTTTCCGGCGGCAGCCAGACTACACACGCCATGACCCGCGCGGCCTATGCGGTGGCCATGGATGGAAAGCAGAAACTCCAGGAAATCGCCGCCAAGACTTTCGGGGGCAAACCGGAACAGTATGAAGTCGGCGGAGAACGCGTGTTCCACAAGGGCGGCGGCAGGAGCATGACCTTGGCGCAAGCCGCCCAGCGCGCCATTCAGCTCGGCGGAGTTTACGACGGACATGAAGTTCCCGAAGATGTGAACAAATATACGAAGACATCGATCGCCGCCCTTGCCGGCCAGGGCTTGGTGGCAGCCGCCAAAGATAAGTATCCGCATGACGGGCAGACTTTCTCTTACGTCGCGAGTTTTGCCGAAGTCGAAGTGGATGTGGAAACCGGCAAGTACAACATCACCGACTTCCTCGCCGTGGCCGACGTGGGCACCGTGATTCATCCCAAGTCCCTCGGAGGTCAGGTTCTGGGAAGATCGATTCTCGGCATCGGTCATGCCATCGGGCAAAAGTGGGTCTTCGACCCGCAGTATGGACACACCGTCTCGCGCCGCTTCTACCAGACCAAGCCGCCGACGATTCTCGATGTCCCCATAAATATGCAATGGGAGGCGCTCGATATTCCTGATCCTGAAACCCCCGTCGGGGCGCGTGGAATCGGAGAGCCGCCGGTCGGCGGAGGCTGCGCGGCGGTGCTGAATGCGCTTTCTGACGCGCTCGGCGATGAAATCTACCGCCGCGCGCCGGTGAACCTTGACACGATCCTCACCTCGCTCGAAGCCGGACGGCCCATGCAGGACCCATTGACGGCGTTCATTTAGCCGGGTGAGCTTTTGCAGGTTTGAAGGGAGAGAATTATGGCGGTAATCCGGGATGTCATGCCGGCATTCCAGTTGTATCAGCCGAGTTCAGTCGGCGATGCACAAAAACTTCTCGCGCAACTTGGCCCCGATGGCTGGGTGATGGCCGGCGGGATGGACAGCTTTGACTGGCTCAAAGATCGCATCAAGAAGCCCAAGGCGCTGGTCGATTTGAGCGGGATCGAGGAACTGCGCGGCATTCGCACCATCTCCGATGGAATCGAAATCGGAGCCATGGCCACGCTCACCGAAGTTGCTGGCCATCCCATTGTCAAAGAAAAATACGGCCTGCTGTCCGAGGCGGCGGGACTTGTGGCCTCGCCCCAAATCCGCAACCAGGGAACGCTCGGGGGCAACGTCTCGCAAGACGCGCGCTGCTGGTACTACCGCGCCGGGTGGCCGTGCTATCGCGCGGGAGGCAACATCTGCTACGCAGACACACCCGTGGGCAGGAATCGCGAGCATGCCATCCTGCATGCCGAGCGCTGCGTTGCGGTAAACCCTTCCGACACGGCGCCCGCGCTGATCGCGCTCGATGCCAAGTTCGTCGTCCAAACACCCAAGGGAGAGCAGGTGATCGACGCCGAGAATTATTTCGTCGGGCCCGACCTGGACATCACTCGCATGAACATTCTGCGGCCGGGATATTTGCTCACCGCGATCCGCGTTCCCACAACCTGGGCGGGCGCCCAGTTTTATTTCGAGAAAGTACGCGACCGGAATGTCTGGGATTTCCCGCTGATGAATGTCGCCTCCGCGATGAAACTCTCCGGCGGCACCATCCAAGACATCCGGATTGCAGTCAACGCGGTGGCCGCGCGGCCACTGCGGTTGCCGGCAGTGGAGAATTCAGTGCGCGGCCAGCAGCGCAGTGCATCCACCGGCGAGATGGCGGGCAGACTCGCGGTTCAGGGAGCGGTACCGTTGCAATTCAACGCCTACAAGATTCCCCTGATGCGGAACCTCGTGAAAAGGGCCGTCGCCGGAGTACAGGAGGCGTCATGGGCATCATAGAGTGGGCGACCAGCCCGCTGGGCCAGAGAGTACCGATCCATATCGCCTGGTACTTGATTTGGGTTGCGGCGATTGCAGGCATGGCCTTCCTGATCGTGCACGCGATTTATGTCCGGTATTTCGCGAAGGAGAAGAGATTCGCTCCGGTCGCGTCCACCCCAGCCGCCGGCCTGCTTCCGGCGCGGGTTCCCAGGCACTCCCTGGCGGCGCGGCTATTTCACTGGGTCATGGCTGCGGCCATGTTCGTTCTTCTGATCACCGCGTTCCTGCCGAAGGTCGGGGTGCAGTTCAACTGGGTGACCTATCACTGGATCGCCGGCACGGTCCTGACGATTTCCATTCTCTTTCATATCGTCCACGCCACCTTCTTCATGGACTTCTGGTCGATCTGGCCCGATCGCGCCGACCTGGAGGACTCCCGAAACCGGCTGCTACGATTCTTCGGAAAATCCGCGCCTCTGCCGCGGAAGTTTGCCAAGTATCCGCTGGAAAACAAGCTCTACCACGGTGTAGTGATGCTCACCGGACTGGCCGTAATTCTCACCGGCGTGTTCATGATGTCGCGGGTGCGCACCATTTTCTTTCCTCGTAATCCTTATCTGTTCAGCGATATGACCTGGGGTTTGATGTACGTACTGCATGGATTGGCCGGTGTCGGCTTCATCACGCTGGTGATTGTGCACGTGTACTTTGCGGTACGCCCGGAAAAGCTCCCGATCACAGCTTCGATGTTCGTGGGTTCGATGAGCCGGGAATTCTATCTCGAGGAGCACGATCCCCAGCGCTGGGTGATCAACCCGGATGCACGGCGAGGCATGGCCGATGCCGATTGAGTTCCTCGAACGCTGCGACATGCTCGAAGAATGCTACGAGTTCATGCTGGCTTATGCCGGGCAGGGCCTGCCGAGCGACCAGGAAAGCCAGGCGGGCAGCCAGATTCGGGGCTTCCTGCGCCGCGCCGCTGAAATTCTGCCGGATCTGGCCGGGAGTTGCGCAAAAGCCGTGGCCGAACTGCGTCTCGAACCGGCTGAGACCTACAAGAATTTCATTGATGTGCTGGAACGCGACGCGCAAACATCGCTGGCGGCAATCGAACTGGTTCTGGCTCAGCCCGCTATCAGCTCTCAGCTGATCGACAACCTGAATGCCTCAATCCACCTGCGGCAGCTTCTCACCGACCTCTTCCTGATCGGCGATGTCTTTCGCACCCGCAGCCGGCCGGCTGTGGTCAACGCCGGCGGTTGACATAGCATTCACCTGGACTGCGAAATTGTCAGCTTCAATCTGCCCACCAGGCCTGACGGCAAAGGCTGCAGGTTCTCCATGCCCTGGGGAATGAAGCGCTCTCCATAGCGGTCGTTGAGCAGGCGATAATCCGGAAGCGCCTTGCCTGCCAGGGAATTGATCGCAGTGTTCCCGACGACGATGCGCAGATCGTTTCGCCCGGCCTTGAGGAACCGGCTCAACTCAATCGTGTAAGGTGGATGCCACACGACCCCAGCCCGCTGCCCGTTCACATAGACCTCCGCCGCTTCCCGTATAGGCCCGTCCAGGTATGCGCGCATGTTGAACTCCGGCAAGGGATCGGGCTTGGCTACAGGCGTTCCTTCGCCGAAGTCCAGAACCGCCGAGGCT
>DATJXG010000435.1:0-6276 GCA_035500455.1 Terriglobales bacterium
GGCCACATCAAGGCGCGCCCGCCCAGCAGGTGCACGTGCAGGTGGAACACCGATTGTCCCGCTCCCGGTCCCACGTTCAGCACCGTGCGGTAGCCATTCTCGATGCCCCGCTCGCGGGCGATCTCGGCCGCCGCCAGATGGCAGAGTCCAATCAACTCGGCCTCCTCCGCCTGTGCCTCCTTCAGGCCGGCTACGTGCTTCTTGGGGACGATAAGAATATGCGTGGGCGCCTGCGGATTGATGTCTTCGAAGGCGAAGGTTTGTTCATCTTCGTAAACTTTCTTGCTGGGAATTTCGCCGGCAATGATGCGGCAGAACAGGCAGTTTGTCATAGTCGTCAGTTGGCCGTCCGTTTATTGTAGCGCCGGCGGTGCGCCGGCCCTGTGCAAACTCACACTTCTCTCGGGCGATGGCCGTTGTCTCGAACCCTTCCCGCCTGCGGCGGCCTGATCGGCCCGGCATAAATCCAGCCTGAAGAAGCGATTACGTCAACTGTACATACCGATAGGTACTAACAAAATGTTCCACGCGGAACATCCTTGGAAATCTGAATGGCTCCAGACAGCCACCTTCCCCGCCCCCGTCCGCGCGCAACCGCCCTGGCCGAAATCCGGCGGAGTAACCGCACAGCCGGCGCCAGGTTTCGCGGCTGCAATCTCTCCGCATCTAAGTTCATCTTTTTTGCATCTCATTAAATTGGGTGGGGTGAAATGATTGCTGTTCGTTTAGTCCGCTTGATTGAAGACAACTCCGAGGATCTAACCGAAGAACTTCTGGCGAAATATTACGCGTCGCCGCGAACCGCCGATCTGCGAAAGGTTCCGCAGCAGGAATTGCGCGAGCGCTCTCACCAAATCCTGCGCCACCTGAGCGATTGGCTGCTGAGCAAGTCCAGCCCCGATATCGAACTCCGCTACCGTGAAATCGGCGCGCTGCGCGCCTCGCAAGGCGCGTCGCTGGCCGACGTCATCTGGGGAATCGTGCTGATGAAAGAGCACATCTGGGATTTCCTGCAGCGCGAAGGGTTCCTGCGGGGAGCGCTGGAAATTTACGGCGCCATGGAATTGCAGCGGCTGCTCGACCAGTTCTTCGACCACGCGATCTGCTTTTGCGCCGAAGGCTATGAGATGGCGAAACTGAATCCAGCCGCAGTTCCGACGGCCGCGCGCGGCGCGGGTGCCGAAGTAACGCTGTCTTAGTTCTTCGAGCGTCTTAGTTCTTCGAGCTGACGGGAAATCCTCAAGCTGAATGCGTCCCTTAGCGGCGACCGGCGGAGCATGCCGCTTCAAACCCCGAATACGAACCCTGGTTTAGAGTCACCGGCAGCGGGTCCACGCCATGCGGGCGATTGGGATCATGGCCTTCGTACACGCTGCCATCGGGATTAAACCCGTAGGTCAAGCTCCCGCCGTCGTTCATCACCAGATTTGGGTTCTGCCACTGCCCGCGGAGGTCGAGTTGCGGGCGCTCGTCTCCGCTGAAGGTAGAGTAGCGAAACATCCGTAAGCGGAGGGGTTTGCCGTCCGTCGAAATGCCAACGTGCGGCGGCATCGTTCCACCCAGGTGCATTCGGAAAGTCTCTCCGCGCGGCGTGCACAGATAGGCGACGCCGGTGACATAAGTTCCGTAGCGAGAGTTGCCGTGGCGGCTGGGCTCGATGCGCACGAACAAAGCGTAGTCGCCGGTCTTGGCGTGCAGCTTGCCCCAGCCCTGCCAGTACGGAATGATGTGAAAGTTTCCTCCCAGATAGAAACCCCAGGGCGTAAACACCGCCGGCAGTCCAAACAGGAGAACCACCAGCAAGGCCAGCAGCAGAACCGCCTGGGCGAAGCAGCCCAGGCGAGGCTTGGCCCGGCGCGGAGGCTGTAGCGGATTTTCTCGCGGATGCATCGCCAGGGGACCAGCAGTAGTTTAACCGCTCGCCGCAAGGGCGCCGGCCGCCCTTCTCCGGCCGCGCTACAATATTGCTGCCATGGCCTCTTTACCGCAGCCCGATCCCATTCGCAACTTTCTGCAGCGCGCCCGCACCATCGCCGTTGTGGGACTTTCCGACAGCCCGCTTCGTCCCAGCCACGGCGTCTCCGCATATATGCAAATTCAGGGCTACCGCATCATTCCGGTGAACCCGAACATCCGCGAGGCGCTGGGCGAGACCGCCTATCCCTCTCTGCTCGATGTTCCCGAAAAGATAGACATCGTGAACATCTTCCGCCGCCCGGAGTTTGTGGGAGAGGCGGTGGACCAGGCCATTCAGCGCAAGGTGCCGTTGATCTGGATGCAGGAAGGCGTCATCAACGAAGCCGCCGCCGAAAAGGCGCGGCGCGCCGGGATCTTCGTGGTCATGGACCAGTGCATCCTCAAAGAACACAAAGCGCGCTTCTGATAGCTTTGGGCTCTGTTCGTCCTATGCGCTCTCTCGAATAGCGCAACGCCTGAGTCTGAAACGAAAGGGCCACAGCGGCTGAAAGCCCCCTGGTTCGGCGGCTGCAGCACGGCTGAAGCGTGCCCTGTCCGCGGCGAACTTCAGGATGCGCCGTTTCCCAGGTCTTTGCCTACGCTGTCGAGGACGCCGTTGATGAACTGCACCGCCTCCGGGCTGGAAAATTTGCGGGCGATTTCCAGGGCCTCATTGATGATCACGGCGCGCGGGGTGGCGGGAAAGCTGAGCAGTTCGGCGACTGCGCCGCGCAGGATATTGCGGTCCACCGCGGCCATGCGGTCCATGCGCCAGTGCTCGGCGTGGCGCTCGATGAGGCCATCGATTTCGGGGCGGCGGTCCATGGCGTGGGCAAACAACTCTTCCGAAAAGCTGCGCACCTCTTCTTCCACCGCGCCGCGCTCGCCCCAGAAGGTGCGGCGCACGTCGTCGGCGCTCTGGCCGCCCATATCGGCCTGAAAGAGCATCTGCAGAACCAGTTCGCGGGATTTGCGGCGGGAGCCCATTTCGTCATCAGTCTTCAGTGTTCAGTGTTCGGTCGTCGGTCTTCAGTCTTCAGGCTTCGGCTTAGTCGTTCGCCTTTGGTCGTTGGCCGGTTGCTTGGCCGGCTTAGTTCAGTCTACTGATTGCTGATTTTTGATTGCTGATTGCTGACTTCAGCACCTATCCGCGCCCGTCTTTCAATCAACAATCAGCAATCAACAATCAGCACTGAACGATCAGCAATCGGCAATCGAAAATTGGCAATCGCCAATCAACGCGCGGGTCTTCGCCTGCGCGTCCGCTTACGGCTGGCGACTGACGACCGGCGGCTGGCGGCTGCCTTACTGGCAACTGTCCGCTTCAGGTTCGCCATCTCTACCGCTGCCAGCCCGGCTTCGAAGCCTTTGTTGCCCATCTTCAGTCCGGCGCGGTCGATGGCTTGTTCCAGGGTGTCGCAGGTGAGGACGCCGAAGGCGTGGGGCACCCCGGTTTCCTGGGCGGACTGGCCGACTCCGCGGGTGACTTCGTTGACGATCACATCGTAGTGCGCGGTGTCGCCGCGCAGCACGCAGCCGATACAAATCAGGGCATCGAAGTTGCCGGTTTGTGCCAGGGCGCGCGCGGCGGATGGAATCTCGAAGGCGCCGGGAACGCGGACGATTTCAATGTCCTCGCGCACGGCGCCGCAGCGCAGCAGGGCATCGAGCGCGCCTTGCAGCAGGCGCTCGGTGATGAACGAATTGAAGCGCGAGACCACGATGGCGAAGCGCCGGCCGCCCGCGGCAAGTTCGCCCGCCAGGCCGGGCGGGGGCTCGGCGGGAGCACCATGGATGGCAGCCACGATTCCACCCGGCAGTTCCAGCCAGAAAGTGCGCTCGCTGGCCTCAGTGGCGGCGGACTCGGCGAGGATCTTGAGCTTGTGCTGGTTCGCGATGGCAAAAATGTCATCGGGATTGGTGACTTCAAACACCAGAAGTTTCTCCACGTCCTTCACCCGCTCGAGCACCAGCCTGGGGTGCTCGCCCGAGGGCCGGTTCAGGCTGATGATCCCACCCGCCGCCGCAAACGCGGCCGACTTGCCCGCGGCCGGGGCGCGCTCGAAACCGATGGCGGTGAGAAACGCGGCCAGCGCATTGAACTGCTTGCTGTTGGCTACGTACCGTCCGATATGCAGCGACTTGATCATGGCCGGGGGCAGTTACAGTCTTGTTTTTATCATGATTGGGCGGGCTCGGGATGGCGGAAGAGAGCGCGGGCGCTGAAGAGGGAACACATTTTGAATGACGAATGGCACGACTGAAGAGGTTGTAAACGCCGTGGAGAGAGCGCCACAGGGGCTGAAGCCCTTATTGATTTGAGGACTCACGCGGCCCTAAAAGGGCTGCTCTTCCGCGGTGACCGACACGTTCGTGAGTTTTTCTGCACCTCTGAAGCCGTGCCCTTCCCGGAAACCAGACGGATCAGAGTTTTCCGCGAGCACTGAAGTCGCGTACTTTTCAAGATCCACGCTGAGGTGTTTTTTTCGCAGCCGCTCAAATCGGGCCTTCGCCGTATCCCCGAACCCTAGCTGGCAAGGCCGCGGTGGTTCTTGGCCGGGCTGCCGGTCGCAGGCGTGGGTCGCAGAGGAAGGTGGGGCGTAGGAGCCGTGAGATATGCGCGGGCAACGCTGCCGCGCGTCTGCTGGCAACTGGCCATAATCATCTTGAGTTCGCTGACCAGAATCCGCTGGCGGCGAGTCAGCATCAGCAGGCGCTGGACAGGTTGCACGTCAGGGCATGGGCGAAGAGCAGTGGGGGTGGAAACCGTAGGGGAGCGCCGGGAATGTGCCTTGCGCCCATCCAGCCAGGCGAGCAAATGTTCCTTCTCGGCATACACCGAGCCGCGCTTGAGGTGGTGATGGCGCAGCACCGGCAGGCCTTCGCAGCGTTCCCACCGCTGTACGGTGCGCACGCTCCGGCGCAGGAATGTTGCGATTTCTTTCCAGGAATCGAGGACGAAATCTGGTTGGGGCGAACTTCCCCTCACCCTCATAACGTTTTGTGTGCTGGTTATGGCCGCTGCCGCAGTCATATTCAGTTGATGATACACCTGAGAAGATTGCGAATACTACCACCCGGGTTGCCCGAGCGGCTGCCGGCCCTGGCAATTAGAACACCGCGAAGGGGGCAGAGAGCGAAGAGCGGGCCTGCCCATGCGCGGCGCTCTATGGCTGGTATCTAAATTCGCGGAACGCAAGCCGGGGTGGGACAGAATCCAAGTGGCGGACGGCTTCAACTGGCGGCGCGATTTATTTTGCCTTTCGCGCTGACTTTCGCTCCGGTTCCGGCTCCGGTTGTTGGGATTCGGCCGGGGCCTTTCCGCCCTCCTGGGCGTCGAGGGCATCGCAGAGCTGGTTGATCTTCTCCAGTAATTTATTGCCGTCGTCTTCCTGACAGGCTTGTTCTGCGATCTGGCGCCAATCCTGCGGCGAGTCTGGCTTCGGGTTGCCGGACATCCTTCAGCCTCGTTGAGTCGAGCCAATAAGTGGAGATGACTGGGCCTACCCCGCAATCTGCCTTAAGCCTACAGAAGCGTGTGCAACGAACAAGCGACAAAACGCGACATCAGGGGCAACGGCGTCGATGGTCGTGCAGTCTCAGCAGGATTTCCCCGGCGGGGCCTCGTGGCGCACACCTCTGACCTTAAGCGGGACGGCCGTCACCCTCGAAACCTACTGCACCGTTACCGTGATGTTGGTGGTGTGGGTGGTGCTGCCGCTGGTGCCCGTGACCACGATGGTGTAGCTTCCCGTCGGCGTGCCGGGATCGGTGGTGTTGTTGTTATTGCTGCTGGAGCTGCCGCCGCCGCAGCCCATCCAGACCGCCAGGGCGGCGAACATCACCATGGCGAGGGCGGCAGTTTTGCGCCGCCGCGCGGGCACGCTGAGGAGCACAATCCCTGCAAACCCCAGGGCGCCGCTGGCGGGCAGCCAGGGGAAGCGTCCGTGGGGGCGCGCCGTGGCTGAAGTGCCCGAGATGGCGTGGGCAGCGGTAGTGTTCACCGTAAGAGTCGCGGTGGTGGTTCCGCTGGTGAGGTCCACGGAGGCGGGAATCGAACAGGTGACTTCCGCGGTGGTGGAAGCCGGGCTCAGGGCACAGGAGAGATCCACCGTGCCGGTGAAGCCGTTGCTGGGTGTGACGGTGATATTAGACGTGCCCGCCCCACCGGCTGCAGCGATGGTGATGCCAGAGCCGGACATCGAGAATCCGGGGGTGGGAGTGATATCGAAACCGGGCCAGACGTTGATGAGGGTGTTCAGATCGAGGCTGCCGAGGCCGGTGACTTCGTCGTAGCCGGTTCCGGCGGTGAATCCGATC
>DATJXG010000436.1:0-44370 GCA_035500455.1 Terriglobales bacterium
CAGTGCGGGTCTGCCCCGTCCGCTGGGCGACGATCCGGCCCAGAATGCTCAATTTACGAAAGGTCGAGACTTGCACCATCGTGATCGATTTTATCAACCTTCGGAGTTAAAATAGTGTTGCGTGGTAGGATGGCGTGCCACCGGCGGTGGGGCAATGCCAAGGGTGGCCGAAGGGACTGAGCAGGCGCGCGCACTTCGAGGCGCCCTTTTTAACACCCAGGGGGGCTACGTGGACCAGCAACTGAAGCAACTGATGAAAGAACTCGGCGAGGCGATCAACGAGTCGCTGGCCGATTCGGACCAGATTTCCGAGGTAGTGGCCAAAATCAAGGATGGCGGCTACGACATTTTCCTGGTCCTGGAAGCCACCATCGGCGTCAGCAAGCCGGGTGAAAAGGCCGACAAGACCTCCCTGGTGACTACCCTGAGCAGCAACCCGGAATTCAAGATCAACGACCAGGACCTGAAGTTCCTGAAGTCCTTACGCATCAAGATTGACGACGAAACCGCCTGATCCAGGGGTGTTTCATGGTCGTCTCTGTCTTCCTGTCGTATGGCGATTGGCCCCGCCCAACTCGTAGCCTGCGGCATCATATGGAATGCCGGATTTAGTGCCTTGGCAGTCCGAGACTGATCCGGATTCCTGCAGTTCCAGGCCGCCGGCCCTTCTCAAAGTACACTTCCGTCTCTCCTGACACAGTCCACTGCTGCCATGGATTAAGCATTTGAAACAGGAGGTTTGAAATCACCTGCCAAACAGTGATTTTCGATTCGTTCGATCGAGAAATTCACCATCAACTTGGGAGCGATCAAAGCCGCACATCATCCATATTTGTAGATCGCGGCCCGGGAGACTTTGCCGCAGGAGTGTTAAACTGTCGCCGTCTGCCGGGAAGCCGACTTCGCCATGGTCCGGGCTTCCCTGAGCATGGTCAAAACATCCAAGCGGAAGCGACATGAAAGATACTCTGGGAGTCCTTCTGGCGGGGGGAGCGGGCGAACGGCTTTATCCCCTCACGCGTGACCGGGCCAAACCGGCCGTCACCTTCGGTGGCATGTACCGCATCATCGACGTCACCCTTTCCAACTGCGTCAATTCCGACCTGCGCCGGGTTTACATTCTCACCCAGTACAAGGCGCTGTCGCTCAACCGCCACATTCGCGAAGGCTGGAACATCGTGGCCCGGGAGATGGGCGAGTTCATCGAGGTGCTGCCCCCCATGAAGCGGGTGAGCGATCAGTGGTACCAGGGCACCGCCGACGCGGTTTATCAGAACATCTACTCCATCGGCTCCGAGCAGCCCAAGCACGTGCTGCTGCTCTCCGGGGATCACATCTACAAGATGAATTACGAACGCATGCTTAAGCAGCATGAAGACTACGGCGCGGACGTGACCCTGGCCACCATCCAGATCGATCCCGGCGAGACCTACCGTTTCGGGGTGGTGGACGTGGACCGCGACAACCGGGTGAACGGATTCGAAGAGAAGCCCCGGCACACGGCACTGCGCTCGCCGGAAAATCCGGAAAGAGTCTGCGGCTCCATGGGCGTTTACCTGTTCAATACCGACGTGCTGATCCCCACGCTGCTCAAAGACGCTGAAGATCCCGATTCCAGCCACGATTTCGGCAAAGATATCCTGCCCAAGATGGTGAACGACTACCGGGTTTACGCCTTCGACTTCGTGGACGAAAACAAGAAGGAAGCGCTCTACTGGCGCGACGTGGGAACGCTGGAAGCCTATTACGAAGCCAATATGGATATCGTCTCGGTCTCGCCGGTATTCAACCTGTATGACGAGGCCTGGCCGATCCGCACTCACCAGCGGCAGTATCCGCCGGCCAAATTCGTTTTTGCCGAGACCGGGCGCACCGGCACGGCGATGGATTCTATCGTTTCCTCGGGCTGCATCGTCTCGGGCAGTACGGTGCGGGGCAGCGTGCTCTCGCCCGACGTGCGGGTGAACTCCTACAGCGAAATTGAAGACAGCATTCTGTTTTCCCACGTCAACATCGGGCGCCACTGCCGCATCCGGCGGGCGATCATCGACCGCGATGTGCACATTCCCGAGGGAACCACTATCGGCTACGATCCCGAGGCCGACCGCCAGCGCTACTTCGTCACCGAAACCGGCATCACCGTGGTCACGCGCGACTACTCGCTGTTCGAGAACCCCGTAACCGTGGATTACTTCACCAGCGAATAGCCAGCATCAATCTGCCGGTGTACCGGGCTCGTTGCATCTCTCCAGCCGTTATACTTTCACCATGAGCGTCAACCTTTGGGCTAGGCCCGAACATGCACTCGACTATCTACGTGACCGGGTCGGCACTGTGCCGCACCGGGGCGAGGGCGAGGCGGCGCTGCTGGAGTGGGTTCCCGCCAACTGCCGCCGCTTTCTCGACCTGGGCACCGGCGATGGGCGTCTGCTGGCCATTGTGAAGCAGCGCGTTCCTGAGGCCCAGGCGGTAGGTCTGGACTTTTCCCCCACCATGCTGGAGCGTGCCCGGGCGCGCTTTGGCGAGGATGGAGCCACGCTCGTCGCCCACAACATGGACCACCCCTTGCCGGACCTGGGCAAATTCGACGCCGTGGTCTCCAGTTTCGCCATTCATCATCTGGAACACGAGCGCAAGCGCGCGCTTTATGCCGAGGTGTTTAAGGCGCTCAACCCGGGAGGAGTTTTCTGCAATTTTGAACACGTTGCTTCGCCCACCGAGCGGCTGCACCAGGAGTTTCTGCGCGAGTTAGGCCAGACGCCGGAGACCGAAGACCCATCGAACAAGCTGCTCGCCCTGGAAACTCAGCTGCAATGGCTGCAGGACATCGGATTCATCGACGTGGACTGCCACTGGAAGTGGCGGGAATTGGCGCTGCTGGTGGGAAGGGTATAAGTTCCGATCGATTTCGACCGCGCGGGACTCAGGCGCCCCGATGTTTAGAGTGGCGATGCCGGCTGCGATGCCGCCCGTGTCCTTTATGACTTGAGGAACTGTGGCTGCGGTGGCTTCTTGTTCCGCGCCGACCGGAATGCGACGCCCGCGCATGGTGTTTGGCATGCGACGCGTGATGCTGCGCGCCTCCAGTTTGCCCCCAGGCCGCCGCGGCCGCGAACACAAACATCAGCACGCAGATCAGAAAACGCTTCATGCAGAACCCCATGCTTGGTATCGAATTCCAATAAAGTCACAGACTCTGAGGATGTTGCCGGCCCAGTGTGCCTTCGAAGGTACACCAGGAATGAGGCTACCGCACCAGAAGCTCCGGCGCCGCCTGGCTGCGGGCCATCTGAGCGCGACGATGCTGCTGCGGGAAGCGCGCATCCAGCGCCGCCATCGTGCAAAGAACATAGAAAAGGGCCGCATTCGCGGGAATCTGTAGGTTGAAATCCACCAGGCTGTGCACCAGGATGCCGGTGATGCCGAGCATCGCCGCCAGCGCCAGCATGCCGTTGGGATCGTTTTCCCAGCGTTTGAGTTTCCTGCCCGCGCGATAGTAGACGATCGCTACAAAGCCCAACATGGTAATAAAACCGGCCGCGCCCATCTCGACCAGCAACTGAGCGTAGTCATCGTGGGCTTCGTTGATGAAATCGTTGGTGTAGAAGCTGCGAAACGCTGGATAGATCTCGGGGAACACGCCCAGCCCCCATCCCAGCGCGGGCTTGAGGCGGAACATTTTCAGGCTGTCCTGGTCGATGTCCAGGCGTGTGCCGCCGGCAAATTGTTTCCCGGTCTCGTCGGGAATGCTGGCGATGCGGTCGGTGAGTTCCCCACCGCCCAGCCACACCAGCGAGCCTGCGACCAGCAGCACATACACTCCCAATCCCACAAAGAGAGCGCGCTTCTTGCTGTGCATGGCGAGGATCACGCCGAGAAGCAACAGCTCAATGCAAAATGCCACCATGCCGCCGCGCGAGCCGGAGAGGAAGATGGTAGCGCCCATCAGGGTAGCGGCGGCGATGGCCATCGTCTTGCGCGGCCCCTCAACGTACCCGCTGAGGGAGAGCACCAGCGGAATCGGCGTCAACATCTCCATCAGGCCGGCATAGTGGTTGCGATTGACGTAGGGGCCGTAGATGTTCCCGCCCTGGGTGAGAGCCCTCACCCAGTAGATCTTTCCGTTCGGCGCCAGACCTTGAAACATGGCAAACAGGGCGACCACGAATCCGTAGGTGCAGGCGCCCATGGCCAGAATCTTCAACTGCTCCCGCTTGCGAAGCACCTGCACGGCCAGGAAGCAAAGGATGCCGTACGCGACGTACAGGCGGGCCGAGAGCAGGCTGTCATAAAGATAGCTGGTGCGGCGGGTGAGCAACTGCACCACGATCAGGGCAGCGAAAATCCCCATAGGGATGAATAGCGGGCTGCCGCTGACTTTCAATTCGCCGGCCGAAGTCTGCTGCAGGACCCACAGCACAAGGAGCAGGGCCGCGCCCGACTCGAGAATGAATATCGCCCACGGTTCTACCATTCCAAACGCCAGCGGCCCGAACAACAGCAGTCCAAACACGCCGTAGAACAACCATGGCTCCAGAGCCACGCTGAGGGGCGGGCCGACCGGGGGCAGGCGCTTTTTGTGCGACGGGGCCAGAGAGAAGAGTTTCATCGCTGCGATCCCTTGGAGGCCTGGACCAGATGAACTCCATCCAGCCACAGTTTTCCTTTCATCGGACTCCCGGGCGGGTCACGCTGCACCCGCAGGACAAGCAACTTGGTGTTGGGCCCGGTGGTAAATTCGCCGCCCATTGGCTTGAAGTAATCGACATCCGCCAGATAATCGCTGACAAAGTAGGTTTCATTGCTGAACTGGTCGAGGATTGCGACCCGCGGCCCGCCCACTCCTTCAATCCCGTCGGCTTTGAAGTAAGCGGAAAATTTGTAGGCCGTATTGGGCTGGACGGCGATCAGGTGCGTGACCCCGACGTCCTTGAGCCCATGGCTGTTGATATCGATGAGCAGGGAACGGCGTCCGGCCTGAGTATGAACGGGATCGAGCGCCAGGTCGATATCGGGGCGCTTCTCGTAAGTCCAGTCGAATCCGGCGTTCAACACGTCCTGCTCCAGGTCGCCGTTGACGATCAGGTTGTCTGCCGAGGGCTGATAGGCGCTAAGTCCGCACAGCAGCGCGGACTGCTGCCACACCAGGCGGGCCTGATCGGGCTGCTCATTGCGCACCAGATAGGTAAAGTAGCGGTACACATATCTGTTGGGTATGGGTTGGCGCAATTGATAGAGCCGCTCCCAAACCTTGGCGGCGGCGGCGGTTTCGTTCTTCGTGACCATCAGGTCGAGAAAGGACGAATAAACCTCGGGGATGGCTGGTATCACATTCTGCAGCAGGTAGTCGGCGTCCGGCTTGATGCGCCACACCGACTGCACCGCCGCCGAATAGAGGAATGGATCGTAGGCAAGAACGACCTGGTATTCCTTTAGGGACCGTTCGGTATCGCCATGAATCAGGTAGTAGTTGGCCGCATCCCAGGCGACGCTCGGGGTTGTAGGCTCGGCTCGAACCGCGTGGTTCACGGCGTCGATTTCCGCGTTTTCGTTCCCTAGCCACTGGTAGGTGGCAGCCAGTTCGAGCCAGTAGCGGGCCGCGTGCGGATTGAGGTCGGTGGCTGTGCGATAGGCCTCGGAGGCCTCTTCCGGCGCCTGCTGCACCAGCCACAGATAGCGGCCCAGCAGGTAATGGTATTCGGCGTTGGCCGGGCGCAGCCACACCGCGGCGCGCAGCGCCCGCGACTTGCTGTGTTTGGCCAGGTAGGCCGCCGCCGCGTCCAGGGCCGCCAGTGCGCTGTAAGCCAGAGCCGCTACCACGCAGACGATCACCAGCATCGCCCGGCCGGCCCTGCTCTGCAAAGACATTCGCATGAAAATCGATGATGACCGCTACCCTGCGGGAGCCTGGGATGACTCTCCGCCGGGATGTTTACGCGCTATCGGATTTCGCCGCGGGGGCGGATCCTTCCTCGGCAACTGTCTCCGGTGTCGCTTCACTGTCCTCGGCCGTGTAATACCGGTTCCCGTACTTCCCCCGGTACTCGTAATAATAGTAGTAGTCGGCGGACTTCAGGTCGGCGGCGTTGAGCAGCACGCCACATACCCGGGCGTTGACCCGCATCAGGATATCGCGGGCGCGGCGCAGTGCCTGCTTGGTGGTCTGCCCGGAGCGGATCACCAGCACGACGGAATCGGCGCGGGTGGACATCACCACCGCATCGGTTACCGACAACGTAGGCGGAGTGTCCACCACGATGTGGTCGTACTGCCCGCGCAGTTCGTCCAGAATCTTCAGCATGTTCGCCGAGGCCAGCAGCTCTGCCGGGTTGGGCGGCGGGGTGCCGGCAGCCAACACATAGAGCGTGGGAACCAGGGTGGATTGGACCACCGCCTGCTCCAGGGTAGCGCTGCCTGTCAGGACGTTGCTCAGGCCTGTCTTTGGCCCGGTGAGCAGAGCCTTGTGCACGCTCGGCCGCCGCAGGTCGGCATCGATGAGCAACACGCGGCTTCCCTTCTGGGCTAATACGATGGCGGTGTTGATGCTGGTGGTGGTCTTGCCTTCCTGGGGAAGAGCGCTGGTAATCAGAATGACTTTGGGAGGAGCGCCCAGCGAGGTGAGCAAGAGCGAGGTACGCAAAGCCCGGTAAGACTCGGCCATCTGCGATTGCGGCCGCGCCTGGGTCACCAGTTCGACGACCTCCCGCGAACCACCCAGCGCAAAGCGGGAGCGCACACCCGGCTGCTCGGTGTTGCCGCTAAGGCCCAGGGGAATCATTCCCAGCGAGGGGAGCCCGGAGAGGGCTTGCGCCTGTTCGGGGGTTCGTACGGTATTGTCCAGGCCTTCCATGGCAAAAGCCAGCCCGATGCCGCTGGTGAGACCCAGGGCAAGGGCGAGGCCCAGATTGCGGGGGATTTTGGGTTCAGCGGGAGCCTGGGGAGCGCGCGCCGTGTCAACGATGCGGAAATAGTTGGAGTGCAGGCCGGCGCTGACGCCCGCTTCTTTCAGCTTTTCCAGCAGGCCTTCGTACAGGGTGCGGTTGGTCTCGACGTCCCGCTTCAGCATGCTGTACTCAATGGCGCTCTCATTGAGTTTATTGGCTTCCTGCTTTTGCTTTTCCAGGGCATCCCGAAGCAGGCTCTCGCTTTGCTGCGCGGCCTGATAGTCTCCGCGGACACGGTCCAGTACCTTCTTCACTTCCGACTGGATCTGAGCATCCACTTCCTTGAGTTGACTATTGAGCTGTGCCACCCGCGGATAAGAAGGGCCAAATTGAGTATTGAACTGAGCGATCTGCACGGACAGGTCGGCATGCTCCCCCTTCAACCTCTCCAATAAGGGCGAAAAGCCAATGGCAGAGATGCTTCCCAGGGTCTGCAGAGCGGCGTTGACATCCTTGTCGGCGTCCACCGATCGAACCAGGTTGTAGAGGGACTCCTTTTGGATGCGCACCGCTTCCGCTTGGGTCAACCCGTGGTTCAGGTCGTCCAGCTTGGAGGTAATGATGTTTTGCTTTTCGTCGATCCCCAGAATGTCGTGGTCTTTTTGGTATTTGACCAGCTTTTCCTCGGAAGTCTCTACCTTGATCTGCAGATCCACCAGTTGCTTGGAAAGCCAGTCGGAGATTTGCATGGTGGCTTCGAACTTGGTCTTGAAGTTCTGTTCCACGTAACTACTCATCAGAGTATTGACGACCTTGGCAGCGGTTTGCGGGTCAGGACTGCGGTAGTGGATCTCAATCACCCGGGTATTGGGTACAACGGAGACATTCAGATTCGCTTTGAAAGTGTCGATAAGGGAGGAGGTTCGCGCCGAATCCGGCTGCAGCGCGTCGGTGGTTTCCTGAAGCGAAGAATCGGGAGCGGCGCCACTTCCGCCGAATTCCGGGCGGGTTTCCAGACTGAGCTGTTTGATCACATCCAGGGCGAGAAGGTCGCTCTGCAAGACCCGGACCTCGGTGTCCACGTCGCCAGTGTCATAAAACTCGCCACCGCCGCCGTTGGAGGATCCCATGGTCATCATCATGGTGGGATCGGTGCGATTGACGGCGATGCTGCCGGTGGCGTCGTAGATACGAGTGCTGCGCAGGGTGGCGATGGCCACCACTCCGAAAATTCCGATCAGGCAAGATAGCACCGCCACCCGGCGCTTGATGAGAATGCGGAAGTATTCCCGCAAGACGGATTCCTGCGACGGCAGCAGGTTATGAACTCCGTTGAAAACCGGCTGGCGGTTGAACTCCAATGTCGAGCCCGGTTGAAGCTCCGTGAGGCTGTGACCGTTTGCTGGAATCAAAGGCCCGGAATCCATGACACTCCTAGAGATGATCGCAACTTACACATAGCACAGGCAAGGCCAAACCCTTGTGTTCCCACAGAAGAGTGGCGAGCAAATTTCAAGTCTGTCCTTTGACTCATCCTACACTGGATAAAGCGCTTGCGGAGTGAATTTCTGGTTTCCACCTAGGGTTCCCAGGCTGGTCCGTGAGTAAAACGTAAGCCTCCAGGCGCGGGTCTCTCCGCTATACTACGTAATTATTGCCCCATCGATGGAGATGATTCCAATAAATCTAAGTTCAGGATTGGGAACAGCGGAATGAATTGGGCGGAACAGGTTGTTCTTGTCACCGGCGGGACCGGCTCGTTCGGCAAGAAGTTCGTAGAACTGATGCTGCGCGAGTACCACCCGCAACGGCTCATTATCTTCAGCCGCGATGAACTGAAACAGCACGACATGCGGTCCTCCGGCTTCGACCATTCCAGCCTGCGCTATTTTATCGGCGACGTGCGAGATGGCCAGCGCCTGGAGCGCGCCTTTTCCGGGGTGACGATCGTGGTTCACGCCGCCGCTCTCAAGCAGGTCCCGGCGTGCGAGTACAACCCGTTCGAGGCCATCCAGACCAACATCATCGGAGGCCGCAACGTGATCGATGCGGCCATTGACCGGGGCGTGAGGCGCATCCTCGCCTTGAGCACCGACAAGGCGGTGAATCCCGTCAACCTCTACGGCGCCACCAAACTTTGCGCGGAGAAAATGTTCGTGCAGGCCAACGCCTACTCGGGCGCGCAGGATACCCGCTTCAGTTGCGCGCGCTACGGCAACGTCGTGGGCAGCCGGGGCAGCGTGGTCCCGATTTTCCTGGAGCAGCGCAAGAAAGGAAAAATTACCCTGACCGATCCGCGTATGACCCGCTTCTGGATGACGCTGGAGCAAGGGGTGCGTTTTGTGATCAGCTGCATCGAGCAGATGCACGGCGGAGAAATCTTCGTGCCAAAAATCCCCAGCATGAAGCTGGTGGACATGGCGGAGGCGTTGGCTCCTGGCTGCGAAGTGGAGCACATCGGCATTCGCGCGGGAGAGAAATTGCACGAGGTGCTGGTCTCGGAGGATGAAGCGCGGAACACCCTGGAACTGGAGGACCGCTTCGTGATCCAGCCGGCGCACTCCTGGTGGCGCGGTGAAAACTGGAAGCAGGGCCGGCCGGTGCCGGAGGGCTATCGCTATACCAGCGACTCGAATTCAAGCTGGCTCAGCGCGGCGGACCTGGAGACTATGGTGGCGGCGCCAGGGAGTCCTCAAAGGCTTGCCGAGCCGGCCCGCGTCTAGAAGCACAGTTCGCGTTCAACGCAGCGGCGGTCCCGGATACAAACCAGGGCTTTTCCTGAATTCCGGGGAACGAGCTTGGGCCAAGCCCGCACGACAGGCCCGCTCTACAGGCCCGCATCACATAAGGAGGATGAAACCGGTGAGACCCGCCACCAGCGACGAACTGGCCATTCACGGCGGACCGCCGGTCCGAAAGACTTTACTGCCGTACGGCCGCCAGTCCATCACCGAGGATGACATCCGGGCGGTGGTGGAAACGCTGCGCTCCGACTGGCTGACCACCGGCCCTCGGGTTCAGGAATTCGAAGAAGCGATTGCGGCGCGAGTGGGAGCGAAATATGGAATCAGCTATACCTCCGGGACGGCGGCGCTGCACGCCGCAGCGTTCGCTGCCGGATTGAAGCCGGGCGACGAAGCCATCACCTCGCCGATGACTTTTGCCGCCACCGCGAACTGCGTGCTCTATCAGGGCGCGACGCCGGTTTTCGCCGACGTTTGCAAAGACACGCTCAGTCTTGATCCGGCGCTCGCAGCCGAACGCCTCACCCCGCGAACCAGGGCGATTCTGCCCGTGGACTACGCCGGGCATCCGGCTGACCTGGACGCATTTCTGCGGCTGGCGGACCCTCACGGGCTGGTGGTGATCGAGGACGCGTGCCACGCCCTGGGAGCGGAATACAAAGGCAGGCCGGTGGGCGGCATCGCGCACATGACGGTCTTCAGCTTTCATCCCGTGAAGCATCTGACCACGGGAGAAGGCGGCATGGTCACCACCAACGATCCCGCGCTCGCGGAAACCCTGCGCCGCTTCCGCAATCACGGCATCAGCAGCGAGGCGCGCCAGCGCCAGGCGGAGGGCCAGTGGTATTACGAGATGGTGCTGCTGGGATTCAACTACCGCCTCACCGATATCGGGTGCGCCCTGGGTATTCAGCAGCTCAAACGGCTGGAAGCGAACCTGGCGCGGCGCAGAGAGATTGCGGCTGCGTACTCCGCAGAGTTCCGCCGGCTTCCCGGAGTGATGGTGCCGGCAGTGCTTGCGGATGTGAACCCGGCGTGGCATTTGTATCCCATCCGGCTCGATCGGGAGCGGCTCTCCGCCGACCGTGGGCAGGTGTTCCGCGCGCTGCGGGCGGAGAATATTGGCGTGAACGTGCACTACATTCCGGTTCACCGGCATCCCTATTACCGCGACCGGTTCGACTACCGGGGCGGAGAGTTTCCAGTCGCTGAGGATGCTTACGAACGCCTGATCAGCCTTCCCATGTTCCACGGCATGAGCGACGAGGATGTGCGGGACGTCACGACTGCCGTGACCAAAGTAGTTTCGGCGCTTGCCGCATGAAAGCCACCCCGCCGAATTTCTCCCAATACTCTGTGCTGGTGGCGGGCGCCGGTTCGATTGGGCGTCGCCACCTGGGAAATCTGCGCCGCTTGGGAGTGGTGAAACTTGCTGTCAGCGATCCTGAGGCCGCGCGCTTGCAGGCGGTGGCGGCGGAGTTTGGGGTGAAGTGCGTTCCCGATTTCCCGGAGGCGCTCGAGCAGTTCACGCCGGACGCGGTTTTTGTGTGCTCGCCTCCGGTTTTTCATGTGGAGCAGGCCCGGCAAGCACTGCGCGCGAAGGCCCACGTGTTTGTGGAGAAGCCGCTCTCGGACCGCTTGGACGGCGTGGAAGCGCTTGCCGCCGAAGCGCGGGCCAGCGGGCGGGTGGCCCAGGTTGGATACAATCTGCGCTTTCACCCCGGCATTCTGCGGTTGCAGCAGTGCATCGCGGAAGCCGCCGTGGGCAGGATTCTCTGGGCGCGCGCGGAAGTGGGCCAGTACCTGCCGGACTGGCGGCCGTCGCAGGACTATCGCCGGAACTATACGGCGCGCCGCGAACTGGGCGGCGGGATCATCCTGGATGCGTCGCACGAGATTGACTACGTACTCTGGCTCTTGGGTGCGCCGCGGGAGCTTATCTGCATGGCCGGCAAAGTGAGCACGCTCGATGTGGATGTCGAAGACTGCGCCACGATTCTGCTGCGGCTCCAGTCCGGAACGCAGGCGGATGTACACATGGATTTCGTACAGCGCACTTATTCGCGTTCCTGCGTGCTGGCGGGGGAAGAGGGCACACTGCTGTGGGACTTCGAGAAGAATCAGGTCAGCATCGTGCGCCCCCAGATCGTGCGCACCCAGACCGTGCGGCCGAAAGTGCGGCCCGAAATTCTGGCCTACGACTTTGACCCCAACCGGATGTATGTTGCCGAGGTGGAGCACTTTTTTGAGTGCATGGAGGAGAACGCCGCCCCCCGGTGCGGCATCGCCGACGCCAAGCTGACCTTGCAAGTGGCGCTGGCCGCGCGGCAGTCTGCCGTTGAAAAAAAGTGGGTGAGCCTTGATTGACCAAGGCAGCGCGATTGCGCTGATCCCGGCGCGGGCGGGATCGAAACGCCTGCCGGGAAAGAATACGCGGGCCTTCTTCGGGCATCCCATGATGGCTTACGGAATTTCGGCGGCGCTGAACAGCAAGTTGTTCGCGCGGGTGATCGTCTCCTCGGATGATCCGGCTGTGGGCGAGATCTCTCGCTGGTACGGAGCGGAATTCATGCAGCGCCCGCCGGAACTGGCTACGGACACGGCTACCCTAGTGGATGTCGCCCGGCACGTGCTGGACACCTTGCGCGGCCGCGGCGAGACGCCGGTTACGCTGTGCCAGATCATGCCTAACTGTCCGCTGGTGCGCAGCGAAGATCTGCTTGATCATTGGCGGCTCTTTCACAACGAGAATCGCAAGTTCCAGATTTCGGTGGTCCGCTACCGGGGAGTGTATCCGCATTGGGCGCTGGCGGCGGACGCCGGCTGTTGCGGAAAGTGGCTCTTCGGAAAAGAATATCTGGTGCGGAGCCAGGAACTGCCGCACGTATTCTGCCCGACGGGCGCGATCTGGTTGGTGCGGACGGAAGATTTCCTCGCGCAGGGTGCGTTTTATGGCTCGCCGTTTCATCTTGCGCCAATAGATGCGAATCGCGGGATCGATATCGATGATGCAGAAGACCTGGCGCTGGCGGAGGTGCTGGTACACGGCCTGAATGCGCGTGACGGCGGGCCGGGGCTGGAGCCGATATCGCGCCAGTGTTTTCTGCAGGTGGGGGCGCCCCGTGGCTGAGATGCTCTGCGCCATTCCGGCTCGCGGCGGCAGCAAAAGGCTGCTCAGAAAAAATCTGCGGATGCTGGCGGGCAAGCCATTGATCGCTTACACCATCGAAGCGGCTTGCCAGAGTGGCCTGTTTTCCGACCTGTATGTTTGCACCGATGACGAGGAAATTGCCGCGGTGGCGCGTTCCTGCGGGGCGCAAGTGCCGTTTCTTTCGCCGCCGGAGCTTTGTGATGACCTGGCGCCGTCGCACGCTCCATGCCGGCATCTGGCGGCTTATCTTGCCGAACGGGGGACGCGCAGTGAGGCGCTGGTTTGCCTTCAGCCGAGTTCGCCGCTGCGTTCCGCCCAGGACATCAAGGCCGCGATTGCGAAGTTCAGCGAGGGCGACAGCAACTTCACGGTCAGCATCACGCCGGTTGATCCGCACGACTTTCACTGGGCGGTGGTTCCGGGCGAGGATGGGTACTGGAAGATGTTCTTCGGCACGCAGTACATGAAGGAACGTCCTCTGTTGCCGATGGTTTACCGACCGAATGGGGCGGTCAAGATCGCGCGGCTGGAAGAACTGGCGCGGGTGGGGAATTTTTTTGGGGAGCGCTTGACGGTGGTCGAGATGCCCGCGGAGAGATCGGTGCACGTGGCCACGGAGTTTGACCTTCGGCTCTGCGAAACCCTGCTGCAGGAGCAAAAGCGGTGAACGGGCTGAAGGGCAAAGCCGCCCTGGTTACAGGCGCCACCGGCCTCATCGGAACCGCAATCGCCACCCGGCTGGCGGCTGAGGGGACGACGTCCGTGATTGCTTCCCGTTCTTTGAACAAGGCGACGGCGTGGGTGGAGCAACACAAAGGCTCCGGATCGTATGTGCCGGTGCGGATCGATCTCAGCGATGCGGCCAGCATTCGGGAAGGCGTGCAGGCCCTGCCCGAGGTTGTGCGACACCCGAGTGTGATCGTGGCCAACGCTTCGCTGCGTGAGGGATTGGCCACGGAGTTCGGTCAGCTCACGCCGGAGTCGTTTTCCGGACTGTTCAAAGTTGACATCGCCGGGCACTTTCTTCTGCTGCGGGAGCTGATCGAGCGGCTTCCGGCGGGGCAGCCGGCCAGCATCGTGCTGATGTCTTCCATTTACGGGCAGGTTGGCGTCGATCATGCGATTTATCCGGAGGGGATGATGCACACGCCCGTAACTTATGCCGCGGTCAAGGGAGCAGCGCTGAGTATGACGCGCTGGCTGGCCGGGCTATGGGGGGAGCGGGGAGTACGGGTGAATGCGGTGGTGGCGGGAGGCGTGCGCAGCGGCGCGCGGCAGCCGGAAGAGTTCGTGCGGAACTATTCCCGCAAGACCATGCTCGGCCGCATGGCTACGCCCGAGGAGATAGCGAACGCCGTGGTCTTTCTCGCTTCCGAGGAAGCCTCGTACGTGACCGGACAGTGTCTGTCGGTGGATGGAGGATTTACTGCCTGGTGAGGGTGCTGCTGCTCCATCCCGAGGATTCGCCGGAGCGCGGGCCCTGGGCCAGCCAGAGGTGGGACCGCATCATTGATGCCGGCATTGCCGGCCCCAACACCTATCAACGCTGGAGCGAGAAATTCTGCTGCCCCGCGGAGCCGCTCGGGCTGCCGGGCCTGGAGGATTTTCTGTTGGTGCGGGATACCGTGGCCAGCGGCCTTGGGCGCCTGCTGGACGACGAGGGGCTGGACTGGTGGGAGCTGAATGCCATCCTTCTCTACAAAGAGATGGAAACGGTGTCGGTGCTGAGGAGGTTTGCTGCCAGCCTGGGGAAGGGCGACGAACTGTTTGCGACCCGGCCGTGCTTCCATGCTGAGGCGCTGCGTTTTCTGGCGCCGAATCCGCCGCAATGCTTCCACACCAACCCGGCGGCGAGGAAAGGCCTGGGCCACTATGTGCGAGTGGCGCGGAAGTTCCCACTGGGGCAGTTGGCTGAAATCTTCTGGGACAAATACGACGCCACCTACAACTTTCGCACCCGGTTTGTGAGCAAGCCCAACTTAACAGGTAAGCCGGTGGTGCTGCTGCCGAGTTCGTATGTGAATGTCTCGCGTGTGGGCCTGGCCTACGCCTCCATTCTTCCGCGGGCCGATTTTCTGCTCATTACCACCCGGCGAAGCGGCTGGGTACAATCAGTCCCGCAAAACGTGAGGGTGGGCAAGCTGGTTTCTTATGCCTCCCCGCGCAAGGCAACCGCGAAGGAACTGAGCAAACTGATCGAACGGTGGCATCGGCTGCGGAAGGAACTGGAATCGGTGCCCGAGATTGCCTTGCTGGGCCGGTTGGGCTTTCTGGATTCCTTCCCGGAAGATTTTCGTCGGGGCTTGGGGGTGCGGGACGCGTGGCGCGAGGTGCTGGACAGGGAGAACGTGCGAGCGTTGCTTTGCGGCGACGACACCAATCAGTCCACGCGGACTCCCCTGCTGCTGGCGCGCAAGCGTGGGATCCCCTCATTCATCTGTCATCACGGGGCCCTGGATGGGCGTCATTTGCTGCGGGCTCAGCCCGCGGCGCCGATCTTTGCCAAAGGGCGAATGGAAGAGGACTATCTGCTTGGGTTTTGCCGGGTGCCTGCCAGTGAGATTGAAGTCGGCGCGCCTGCAAAATCGCCGGTTCCTTCCGAGAACCAGGCGCGAGGCCTGCCTCGTGATCCCTCAGCCATAGTCTTCTTCTCCGAGTTCTACGAAGTTTCTGGAGGGCGCGCGGAGGAGTTTTATCGTGACTTAATCGCGCCTCTGGCTGAGTTGGCACTGAAGACGGGGCGGAAATTCATCGTCAAACTTCATCCCTTCGAGCCTCTGTGGGAGCGCGAACGGCTTGTGGCCAAATTGCTTGCTGCGGACCGTCGTTCTGCGGTCCAGGTTGTGTCCGGCGCGCTCACTGAGGAATTCTTCGCCCGCACCTGGTTCGGCGTCACGGTGCTCTCTACGGTTGCGTCGGAGTGCGCTCTGCGCGGCATCCCCTGCTTCCTGTGCAAATGGCTCGAGTTCTGGCCCTACCGTTATATTGAGCAATATGGGAAGTTCGGGGCGGGGCGGGTGCTGAACTCGGCGGCGGAGATCGCCACGATTCCGCAGCTTCTGGAAAATTACTCCATTACACCCGAAACCAAGGCAGGCCTTTGGCAGTCGATCTCCCCGAGCCGTTTCGAGGAATTGCTGGAATCAGGCGTAACACGGGACGGAGTAGTCGCGGCGGGCAAAGAGCGATGAGCCGGGAAACACTCCTCATCCGCGCAGACGCGAGCGTGGCGATCGGTACCGGCCATGTGATGCGCTGTCTCGCCCTGGCGCAAGCCTGTCAGGATGGTGGAGGCGATGTCGTCTTTGCCTTCGCACAGGCGATGCCAGCGCTGGCGGCGCGTTTGCGCTCCGAAGGTCTCGAGGTAGTTTGCCTGAATGTGGAACCGGGCGGCGCGGAAGACGCCGCTCAAGCCGCGGACCTGGCGAAGGCCCGCGGAGCGAACTGGGCAGTTGTGGATGGTTACCATTTTCCGCCGGAGTACCAGTGCCGCCTTAAAGAGGCCGGATTGAAACTGCTGTTCGTGGACGATAACGGAGAAGGCGAGCGTTACGCGGCGGACCTGGTGCTCAATCAGAATGTTCACGCCTCGAAAAAATATTATTCGCACCGCGCGCCCTGCACACGGCTTTTGCTGGGCCCTCGTTATGCAATGCTGCGGAGGGAATTCAAGACCTGGAGAGCGTGGCAGCGCGAGATCGCGCCGCTGGGCTGCAAAGTGCTGGTGTCCATGGGAGGCAGCGACCCGGATAATCTGACTGGGCGTGTGATCGAGGCCATAAGCGCGCTGAAAAATATCGAGATTGAGGCCAGAGTAATCGTCGGAGGGAGCAATCCGAATCTCGCCGCGCTGGAGAAGCTCTCCGGGACTTCCGAAGGCAAGGTGCGGCTGGAAAGAAATCCCGGCAATATTCCTGAACTCATGGCCTGGGCGGATGTCGCGGTGTCCGCGGCTGGTTCCACTTGCTGGGAGCTTTGTTTTCTCGGCCTTCCGGCGCTGGTAATGGACGTTGCCGAAAACCAGCGCGGAATCGCGAGCACTCTGCAGGAAAAGGGCGTCGCTGTTCATTTGGGGTGGGCCGCGGATGTGACTCCAAGCGAGATTGGCAAGCGCCTCGAAGAATTATTGCGTTCTCCCGACGCGAGAAAAACGATGTCACAACGTGGCAAAAACCTGGTGGATGGTTACGGCGCGGAGAGAGTGGCTTCTGCGATGCGCTGGGCGGGCCTGCGCTTGCGCCGGGCGCGGGAGAGCGACTGCCGCGTCTTGTGGGAGTGGGCCAATGATCCGGGAGTGCGGAGCGCCTCGTTTTCATCCGAACCAATTCCGTGGGAGAAACATGCCGCGTGGTTTGCGCATAAGCTGGACGATCCGAACTGCATGATCTTTCTGGCCACGGATGGCAGCAGCTCTCCCATGGGTCAAGTAAGATTTGATTTGCTGCAGCCGGGTGAATTTGAAACCGACATCAGCGTCGCCCCCGAACGCCGGGGCTCTGGCCTTGGCCTCGGCCTGATGACCCGGGCGATGGAAGAAGCATTCCGTGATAAGTCAGTCCGGCGGCTGCACGCCCTCATCAAGCCGCACAACGGAGGATCGATCCGGCTTTTCGAGGCGGCAGGTTTCCAGAAAAGGGGGACGATTCAGACCAGGGGCTGCGAAGCCATACACTACGCATGCGAGCGACCGGTGGAGACCGATGACTGAGCCATCGCCGAAAACAGGGATGGCCTACCTGGTTCTGGGCTGCAAGCCCTGGAACCGGCGGGCCTACGATGAGCAAGTGAGCCGGCTGCCGGGAAAGTGGGCCTTCGTGGGTGCACCCGATGAACTGAAGGCGGAGGCCGTGCGCGCGCTGGCGCCGCGCTACATTTTTGTGCTGCACTGGTCGTGGAAGGTGCCGCCGGAGATCTACCGGAATTTTGAGTGCGTCTGCTTTCACATGACCGATGTTCCCTACGGGCGGGGCGGCAGCCCGTTGCAGAACCTGATCGTGCGCGGTCATCGCGAAACCCGGCTTACAGCGCTGCGTATGGTCGAGGAATTCGATGCCGGCCCGGTCTATTTGAAAGAACCGCTTTCGCTCGCAGGCAGCGCGGAAGAAATCTACCTTCGGGCCACGCACCTGGCGGTGCGCATGATTGACCGCATGGTGAAGGAGCAGCCCGTGCCCAAACCGCAGCAAGGTGAACCGGTGACGTTCAGGCGCAGAAAGCCCGAAGAGAGTGCGATTGGCGCGCCCGCATCGCTGGAAAGTCTATATGACTTTATCCGCATGCTGGACGCGGAGGGGTATCCCCACGCTTTCCTGGACCACGCCGGATTCCGCTTTGAGTTCGGGCGGGCGGCGCTGTATGACGGCCGCATTGTCGCTGATGTCAAAATCACGGTTCTCGCGGGGAGCAAGGAACCCAAAGCATGAAAGTGCTGGTAGTGGCTGCGCATCCGGATGACGAGATACTGGGCTGCGGCGGCACCATGGCGCGCCTGGCGCGCGAGGGCCACGAGGTGCACATCGCCATCATGGCCGAGGGCATGACCTCGCGTTACGCACAACGCCAGGCTGCGGATTCCGCCAAGTTGTCCCACCTGCACCGGCAGGCCGAGGCCGCCTCGCGCAAAGTGGGAGCGAAGGGGGTGACGCTTTTCAAGCTGCCGGATAATCGCCTGGATACTGTGCCCTTGATCGAAGTGGTGAAACTGGTGGAAGAATTGGTGCAGAGGTTGCTGCCTGAGGCAATTTACACCCATCACCCGGGGGACCTGAACGTAGATCACGGAGTGGTTCACCGGGCGGTACTCACGGCGACGCGTCCTATGATTGGCCAGCCGGTGCGCGATATTTATGCGTTTGAGATTGCCTCATCTACGGAGTGGGCGTTTCAAGGCATCGCGCCTGCCATGCGGCCGAACGTCTTTGTGGACATCGCTGCGAGCCTGGACGCCAAGTTGGAAGCCATGGCCTGCTACGACACCGAGACTCGTCCGTTCCCTCATCCGCGTTCTCCCGAAGCTCTGCGCGCGATCGCCGCGCGCTGGGGAAGCGTAGTGGGGTGCGCGGCGGCGGAGGCCTTTGAATTGGTGCGGTCGCTCCGGCCGGCCTGAGGCGGCCGAATACGTAAATACTGATGACCACGGTAGAAATTGGCGAACGCCTTGTCGGCCCGGGGCACCCGGTGTACGTCATCGCCGAGGTCTCTGCCAACCACAACCAGGATTACGAGCAGGCGTTGCGCATTCTGCGGGCCGCCAAAGAGGCGGGCGCAGATGCGGTGAAGCTGCAGACCTATACTCCGGATACCATGAGTATCCGCTCGGACCGCCCGGAATTCTGCATCGGCGGCGGCACCTTATGGGACGGGCGCACGCTCTACGACCTATACGGCGAAGCCTACACGCCGTGGGAGTGGCAGCCCAAGCTGAAAAAAGCGGCGGATGATCTGGGACTGCAATGTTTCTCGTCGCCATTTGACGCTACCGCGGTGGATTTTCTGCAGAAGATGGATGTCCCCGCTTACAAGCTGGCGTCATTTGAGCTGGTAGATCTTCCCTTGATCCGTAAAATGGCCGCCACGGGAAAGCCGCTGATCATTTCCACGGGGATGGCGACGCTGAAAGAGATTGAAGAAGCCGTGCAGACCGCCCGCCAGGCGGGGGCACGGCAAATCGCGCTGCTGAAGTGCACCAGTTCCTATCCCGCGCCACCGGAAGAGATGAATTTGAAAACTATCCCCGAACTCGCGCGCCGCTTTGAAGTCCCCATCGGTCTCTCCGACCACACGATGGGGACGGCGGCGCCGGTGGCGGCAGTGGCGTTGGGAGCGTGCATCATTGAAAAGCACATCACGCTGTCTCGCGCCGTGAAAGGGCCGGATAGCGCCTTCTCCCTAGAGCCGCAGGAGTTCCAGGCGATGGTTGAGGCTGTACGCATGACGGAAGCGGCTCTGGGAACGGTGCATTTCGGGGTGAGTAAGCGCGAAGCGGGAAGTCGCGTTTTTCGCCGCTCGCTGTTCGTAGTGCAGGACGTGAAGCGGGGTGATGCTTTCACGGAATTCAATGTCCGCTCCATCCGCCCGAGCCACGGATTGCACACGCGGTATCTTCCCGAGGTTCTGGGGAAGCGCGCGGCGCGGGATATCGAACGCGGCACGCCGTTGAGTTGGGACCTCATCGAAGGCGCGCCGCCGGTTGCATGACAGCCCTGAAGGCCAAACTCGCGCGGGCTGGAACCGATCTGGCAAAGCGCGCGTGCGACAGAAGCGGAGTGCCGCGCTATTTTGTGCGGCATGTCATGTTCGAGACGCGGATGGCGGCGATTCGCATCTATGGGCTCAATCCGTTTCGGCGGCTCAGGGTTCGGAAGCTGGAAAGAACTCCGCACCTGCAACTAATGTTCGGTTGTGGGATGACGCGATATCCGGGATGGGTGGGCATCGATTGCTTTCGCCATCCTGCGGTTGATCTGTGCCTGGACCTGCGGCGGCGCCTTCCGTTTCGCGACGCGACCGTCGAGCGTTGCTACTCGGAACACTTCGTCGAGCATTTGTATCCCGAGGAAGCGCAATTGCACCTCGCGGAGGTTCATCGTATTCTCAAACCCGGCGGAGTTTACCGCATGGTGGTGCCGGCGGGAATGCGCTTCGCGCAAAAATATATGGAAGGCGACGCCGCATTTTTCGAGCTGGCGCATCCCTGGGAGGCGCGGCCGTTCGACGCGCTGTACAAAATCCTGAGCTGGGCGGACACGCACCGCAGCTTTTACGATTTCTCCCAGGTGCAGTACCTGGCGAAGCGCGCCGGATTCGCGCAAGTCAGAGAATGTTGCGCCAACCATAGTTCGATCCCGGAGCTGCGAATCGACCGGAGCGAACCGCAACGGGTTGCCGAAAGCCTGTACACCGAAATGGTCAAGGCCTGACCCCGACTCATGGTCCACTTGCTGATCGATGGCACACCGGTTGTGCGCAACCCAAAGGGAGTGGGCCGCTACGCCTACCACACTTGCCTGCAACTATTCGCGCGGCTGCCGGAAGACTGGAGCATCCAGATCATGGCCACTCCGCAAGCGCCAGGCTTGTTTGCTGCGAACTGCCGAGCCAGCTTCAGCCTTACGCCGGAGGGGTCGGAGATCAAGAGGGCGCTATGGGGTGTGCCGAACCAGTTGCGGCGTCTGCGGCCGCAGATTTTTCTCAAAACCGACGAAACCTCAGCCCGCCTCATCGGCATTCCGACGGTAACGGTGTGCCACGATGTGGATGTGTTGATCCACCAGGCGCAGGGTGTATATCGCAGCGCTCTTCGCAAGAGTATCGACAGTTTCGTGCAGTTTCTCCGGCGGCAAACCTTGCGGTCGAGCGACTGCGTGGTTTGCAACTCGGAATATATTCGCGAGGCGGTGCACACGCATTACGGAGTTGCGCGGGAGAAGACTGCGGTGGGTTATTGCGCGGTGGATCCCGGTTTCTATGAGTTTTCTCAGCTCACGGACCGCGCCGCGGTATGCCAGCGTTATGGGGTGACGGGATATGTTTTAGCTTTTGCTACCGGTGATCCGCGGGAGAATTTCATCCTTTATCCGGCATTGGCGGCCAGGCTTCGGGAACTCGGGATTGAAACGTGCCTTGTGGTGGGTGGGATTCGGGATTACCGGCCGCCATACAAAGACCAGCTGCGCGCGGATTTCCTGGCTTTGGGATTAGTTGAGGGGCGGCACTTCATCTTCGAAAATTTTCTCGGCAGCGCGCGGTTCCGCGATCTGGTGGATCTCTATACCGCCGCCGATCTCTACGTCGATCTATCGTCGCACGAAGGTTTCGGCATGCAACTGGTGGAAGCCATGGCTTGCGGGACAACCTGCATCTCTTCGCGCGGTGGCGCCTATGAGGAGGTTGGCGACAAGTATGTCCTTTTTGTCGATCCCACGAATGTGAATGAAATCGCTCTGCGGATCAAGGCGGCGTATGAAAACGGACTGCACCAGGCAAAGAATTGCGATCAGGTGCAGTACACATACCGTTTTTCGTGGGATGAGGCGGGAAGGGTCATCGCGGAGGCACTTCAGGAAGTGGCTTCGCGCCGCCTGGGGGCCGCAGCAAGCTGAGTGGAAGCGGGCAGCGGTTCGACCTGAGTGCTAACTTTGCATTTCCACCGGGGAGCCGGTTTCGGATTGCGGTCAATGACGGCTGGATTGGCGGAATATACGCGGAATCTGATGACGAAGAGGCTCATTCTGCCCGCGCTCTACATCGTCGCCATCTCTGCGCTGGCGGTGCACCTCTATCACACGCCGGTTTACGCCATGGACGTGGCGCAATACGTGGGCAATGCCATTCTGATGGAACAGACCGACCCGGTGCAGGTGCATCAGCGAGTGTACGCGGAAATCGACCGCTATGTCCCCGCGGCGGCTCGCGAAACATTGTTAGGCAGAGAAGAGGGCGCTCCCGAGGAGCAGAACAAATCGCGCGAAATACGGGCGAAGGATCCATACACGTTCATGGAGTTCCTTCCCTTTTTTGCGATCCGTCCGTTATATAACCAGGCCATTTATTTGCTGGGAAAAACGGGGATGGGGCTCATCCCGGCCAGCGTTCTGATTTCTGCCATTTCCTACGTTCTGATGGGAATTCTCCTGCTGGTGTGGGTGAGCCGGTACCTGCACTCTCAGGCGCTTGCATGTTTGATGGCCCTGCTCGTGATGATCAGTTACCCCTTCACATTGGCCGGGCGAACGACCGGTTCGGATGGTTTGGCGACCGTGGTGGCATTCTTCGCCCTATACCTGATATCCGAAACCAAGGCGCTCACTGCGGGGTTGGCGCTGCTGCTGGTTTCCATTTACATTCGCACGGACAACGTCGTTCTTGCCGGCCTGGTCATCGCGATGTGCTGGCTTCAGCACCGGGTTGACCTCCCCAAAGCCGCAGTCCTCGCCGCCCTGGCACTTGGTTCGGCGCTGGCGATCAATCACTTTGCCGGCGATTACGGCATCAAGATGCTTTACTACCGGAACTTCTTCGGAACACCAATCGAGCCGGCGGCTATGGTGATTCGACTTTCCTTTCACGACTATCTCGCGGCCGTCCGCAAAGGACTCATGCTGGGGGGAGAAGGATTCTTTGCTCCCTTCCTGTTGCTGGGGGTCGGCGGGGTGCTGTTCTCTAAACGGATCCGAGCCCTCCTGATCGTAACCACGGCGTACGTGGCCGGTCATTTTATGGTGCTTCCGAACTGGCAGGAAAGATGGTTCCTGATCTTCTACCTTTCGATGTGTGTTGCCGCAAGCGCGGTGGTTGGTGCGCTGCAGAGTCGAGGGGAAATTTCAGCGAATGCCGTCGAGGCAACTTCAGGCGCCTGAAAACGCGCGGTTTCCTACGCAGCCGCTTGTCGGTGTGCGTTCCGTTGATGCGCTTTGATTCGCCGCTGCCCCGGAATTTATTTTCCCGATGACGATTAACAAAGGAAACCGGGCCCGGCCGATTACGATCTTCACACCTTCCTGGGCAGATGAAGACAATACCAACGCCCAGAATCTTACGGTGAAGGAAGTCGTCGCCCGTCTGCCGGAGGATATTTTCCGAGTGGTTATGAGTTGCAACGGCAAGCCCGATCCCCGTCTTGCCGCGCGTAAAAACACGATCCTGCTGAAGCACCGCAAGCACGGAAACACGGTCCACCTGCTGACGCGCCTCGTGCTTTCCCAGCCAGACATTTACTTTTTCCCGCGGACCGGGCCTCTGGACCGTGCCGTCCTGGCATCGCGCAAATCCCGCCTGCTACGGTCGGCGCTGGTGACCTACATCGTAATGGCAATGAATGATGCCACCAGCCTCCCGCTGATCGAGCGCTGCGTTCGTGAAGGCACGGCGGTGATAGGTAACTCGCAGTATGTTGCCGAAACTGTGCGGCAACGCTTCGGCACTCGCGCCGGGGTGATTTGCGACGGCGTGGACGCGCGCTATTTCTTCCCTCCCGCCTCGAAACCGGACGGCCCGCCCACCGTGCTGTACGCCGGATCGTTTCAGGCGCGTAAACGCGTGGAGCGGGTGATCGAGCAGGCGGCCCGGTGGAGCGCGGTGCAATTCCGCCTTGCGGGACGAGGCGAGACCGAACTGGGCTGCCGGGCGCTGGCGGACCGCCTGGGATGCAGGAACGTAACCTTTCTGGGCCACCTGCCGTCGAATCTACTCGGGGAGGAAATGCGTAAGGCCGACGTTTTTCTGTTTCCCAGCGTGCTGGAGGGACACCCGCAGGTACTACTGCAGGCGGCCGCCAGCGGATTGCCCGCGGTCGCCATGAATGTGTACCACCCCGATTACGTGGTGCATGGCGAAACCGGCTTCTTGGTAGAATCGGATGAACAACTGGCGGAAAAACTTGATCTGCTTCTCGCCGATCCCGGCCTGCGCCGGGCGATGAGCGCGGCCTCCGTCCGGCATGTGCGGCAGTATGACTGGGACCGGATTACGCAACAGTGGGCGGAAGTGTTTCTGGGAGTGGCGAAACCCTGAACCCGGCAAAAATGCAGCCCCAAACTCTAGCTGAGAGAGAGATTGGCGGGGCCGAGCCCCGGACAAAGCGCCGCCTCACCATCGTCACCGAGATCATCGCTCCCTACCGCGTCCCCGAATTCAACGCCCTGGCGGAACATCCTGATGTCTCGCTGCATGTAATTTTTCTTGCCGAAACCGACCCCTCGATGCGGCAATGGCGCGTGTACAAGGACGAAATTCGTTTCTCCTACCAGGTGCTGCCATCATTTCGTTGCCGGTTTGGAAGACAGACCATTTTGGTAAATCGGGGTTTGAGGCGGGCTTTCCGAGCGGCAGCTCCCGAGGCAATCATCGTGGGCGGCTACAACTACCCGGCCTCCTGGCAGGCGCTTCTGTGGGCCCAGAAGCGGCGCGTGCCGCTTATTTTATGGTCGGAAAGCAACGCCGCAGACCAGCGGTCGCGCAACCGCATCATCGAGTACCTCAAGGCGAAATTCCTGCGCGCCTGCCGCGGGTTCGCCGTGCCGGGAATCTCCTCCCAGCGATATCTTCAGCAGCTGGGGGTGCGCCAGCAGCCAATCTTCATCGCGCGAAATGCGGTGGATAATGACCTGTTCGCCCGCCTGGCGAAAGCCGCCAGGAGTGACCGGGCCCGCATAACCGCCCAATACCGCTTGCCCGAACGCTTCTTTCTGTATGTCGGGCGCCTGGTTTCCTCAAAAGGGATCTTTGAACTGCTCGAGGCTTACGCATCCCTGGAGGCTTCCCTTCGCAGTGAAATCGGGCTGGTTTTCGTGGGGGATGGCGCAGCCGAAGCACAGTTGCGGGAGCGTGGCGCCGCCGTCTCTCCCGGTCTGGTTCAGTGTTTTGGTTTCATTCATCGGGAGCAGCTTCCGGAGTTCTACGCCCTTGCCGAGGCTTTTATTTTCCCCACCCACAGCGATCCCTGGGGGCTGGTAGTGAACGAAGCCATGGCCTGTGGCCTGCCGGTAATCGCCAGCGAGGTGGCAGGCTGCGTCGCCGATCTGGTGGAAGACGGCTGGAACGGGTACGTCGTTCCCCGGGGGCAGCCCGCTGCCCTGGCTGCGGCCATGCGTAAGCTAGTGGTCGATTCTGAAGTGACCAGGCGCATGGCGAGCAATAGCCTGGAACGTATTCGGCTCTATTCTCCCTCCGCATGGGCGGAGGGAATGGCGGAGATCACACGACTCGTGCCCCGATGATGCCGCCCGATGATACGCCACTTGCGCACCGCTGTATGGCTTTCCGAGCGGCTGTTGACCGCTCATGACCTCAGAGGGACGGGGAGTGTGGAATAATCGCCGCGAAGGCTCTAAACTCAATGCAGAGTGATCTCGACTCCGAAAGCGCTCCATGAATAGCAGTTTCGAACGCTACCGCTGGCTCATTTTTGCCGGTCTGGGTGCGGTCGGGGTGTGGCTTCTCTACGTGGCTGCCAACCGGCCCTGGCTGGTGGCCAACTCGCGTTACCTCGCCGCCCTGCTCGCCTTGCAACTTACTCTTGCCGCGTTGTGGCATTACGAGGAGATATTCTTTGCGTTGTTGACCGCGTCGTTCCTCTGGTCAGGAATGGTTTTGCCCCTTCAGCGACAGATAATGCTCGCGCGCTGGGGGATTCTGGGAGTCGCCGCCTGGATGGGACTTCTGCTCTGGCTGCGGGGGAAGCGCCGGCATTACTTCGGATTCTTCCATCTGATCGCGGCCGCTTGTGTCAGTATCGCCCTGGTCTCGACCCTGGTCTCCGAGGCGCCTAACGCCAGCCTGGAAAAAGTGCTCAGTCTGTGCATGTTGTTTCTTTACGCTGCGGCTGGAGCGCGCATCAGTCTGGAAGGAAGGGAAGAGCAACTCGTTCGCTGGCTGGTGCTACTCTGCGAGATTCTGACCGCTGTAACCGCCCCGCTCCTGATCGTTTACCACACCAACCTCTTCGGCCATCCCAACGCCGTGGGAGCCGCCATGGGCGTCCTGGTCATCCCCGTATTGCTGTGCGACCTGCTTTCGGGACGGCCGTACGACAGGGCGTTGTACGCGCGTCGCATTGCTATCCTTGTGCTGGCTGGCGCTGTCCTTTACGAGAGCCGCGCGCGAGCTTCGATTCTGGCCGCGGGCTTTATCACGATTCTGGTGTGCCTGGTGCTGCGCAAACACATGTTCCTGCTGCGTGCGGGTTTCGTCGTCGTCTTTCTCCTGGCCGCCGCCGGGGTTTATAACCCTGGGCAACTTACTGATTTTGCGAGTTCCGTTACCTCCGAAGTCATCTTCAAAGGAAGGTCGACGGAGTCCGGAGTCTGGATTTCCCGCAGAGGGCCTTGGGAGCTGACAGTCGCGTCCGTTAAAAGACATCCCTGGTTCGGGAGTGGCTTTGGCACCAGCGATATCGCCCATGACATATCGTCGGTGCCGAATGGTTCCAGGTCGACCGGCATAAACCGCGAACATGGGAACAGCTATCTGGCGGTGGCCGAGTACATGGGTCTGGTTGGGATTATCCCTTTCGGGATACTGCTGCTCCTGCTGGTAGTACGCCTGGTTCGTATCTACGCCTGGCTGCGAAGGACGGGGCTCGCCAGCCATCCCTACATGACCATTGTGGCCATACTCTCAGCCGGCTTAGTTCATGCCTTCTTCGAGGACTGGCTGTTCGCGGTTGGGTCGTATTTATGCCTGATATTCTGGTCGCTTGCCTTCGTAACCATGGATTTTGAGCCCCCTTCTGCGAACATGCACGAGGTGAACCTGCGGCCCCTTGCCTGGCCAGCCGGTTGGACGCTGCGGCCGAACGTTCCGGCAACTTGGATTGGTTCTCCGGAACGGTGATCTGCGTGTCCGGAAGCACAGGAAGATCCCTGGCGAGCCGCTGTTATACTGCCGCTTGAGTCGGCAAGAGAAGGTGCGCCACACCTGACGAGTCATATGGTGGATTCCCAAGCTCAGCTTGCCACGGCCCAACCGAAGCGGCCTGGCGGACCCGCGCGGCGCGTAGAGATATTGGAATGCACCCTGCGCGACGGCAGCTACGCGGTGGACTTCAAGTTCACCGAGCAGGACACCGAAAGGGTGGCAGGAGCGCTTGGGCGGCTCGGCTTCCGCTGGATTGAAGTTGGCCATGGCCTGGGACTGGGGGCATCGCAGGTGGGAAAAGGTGCGATGCCCACCAGCGACGAACGTCTGATCGAAACCGCGAAAGGAGCGGCTCCGCAGGCCAAGATCGGCAGCTTTTTCATTCCCGGCATCGGCACCGCCGACCAACTGCGGTCAGCGCGCGCCGCCGGGCTGGATTTTGTCCGCATAGGCTACAACGCTCCCGAGATCGAGACCGCCTATCCTTATCTGACGCTGGCCCGCGAACTCGGCCTGCTTCCCTGCCTGAATTTCATGAAAACCTATGGCGTCTCGCCGCAGCGGTTTGGCGAACTTGCCCGCGGCGGCGTAAGCGCCGGGGCCGAAGTGGTGTACTGCGTCGATTCCGCCGGCAGCATGTTCCCCGACGACGTCCACAATTACCTGGACTCGGCCCGGCAGAAATGCGACTGCGTTTTGGGATTTCACGGGCACAGCAACCTGCAATTTGCGGTTGCCAACAGCGTCGAGGCGATCCGCTGCGGCGCCACTCTGATTGACAGCACCCTGTATGGCCTGGGGCGGAGCGCCGGCAACGTGCCCACCGAAATTGCCGTCGCGGTCCTGAAAAGGCTCGGACTCGACACCGGCATCGACCTGTTTGAAGTGATGGATGTGGCGGAGGAGGTCCTGGGACCGCTGATGTCGCAGATGCAGTTGTACGACATGATGTCGGTAACCATGGGGTACAGCCAGTTCCACTCCTCGTTTCTTCCCAAGGTGGCGGCGGCGGCAAACAAACATGGCGTCCCGCTGCGAAGACTGGTGGCCGCCATGGCAGGACTTGATCCAGTGAACCTGGATGACGGTCAACTGGAGCGCGTGGCTTCAACACTGCCGAAGACGGTTGCCAGGAAGCCGGATGAAACGCTGACCTCGTTCCGGGCCCAGGGAATCTCCCAGCACAGTCTCAGCGCTTCGCTGGCGTCGGTGAAGTCGCTGGTGGACGGCATGATGATCGCCTGCGCCAAACGGCGGGCGCGGCCGGTGATGGAGATCGTGGCGGCGGAAACGGCCTCGCCCGACTTGATTCTCGCCGACCTGGTCCTGGCGGAAGACGGCATCGTGCTGGGGCGTGCGACCTACGGTTCGTTTGAAGTGCTGGAGCAGATACTGGAACTGACCAGGAACAGCATTTCTGTGTACCTGCACGATCTGGATGGCGGCGCATGGGGCGCGGAGTTGCCCTCCCAGCTGAAAGAACTCGCCGGCGCGGCCAGAATTATCCCCGTGCGGTCCAGGCGGCTGCTGGCCGGGTATCTCGAAGACATTCTGACGGCGACTGCGCAGCAATATGGCGATTTCTGCCTGCTCATTCACGGCAGCGTGGACGAGGCCATGCTGCAATCGGCCGCAAACAGCTTCCGCACGGTGGCTGTCCACGGAGCCGTTCCTTCGAACGCGCCGGCGAATTGCCTCGAACTGGGCGATTTTTCCGATCGTGGCCATTTTGATCTCGGGATCACGGTGGCGCTGCTTACCTGTCCGCCCAGCGGGGGGGATGCGCGTTCCATTGATCAGTTAACATCTGCCGAAGGAGTTCTCGTCACCCTGGGCTACTTCCCGCGGTTGGAGCAGGAAGTTCCCGGCCGGACCATATTGCGGGTGGATCCCCACCACGCTTATCGGGGGCAAATGGTGCGATGGACGGCTATCTCTGATCTCATCCAGGCCGGCCAACCCAAGCCCGTGGCGACGCGATGACGGTGCGCGCGGCAGTTTTACAATCCGTCCAGACCTATAAAGCACGGCCCTTTCTGGTGGATGCCATCGCGAGCCGGGAATTCTCTTATGGCGAATTTCACCGGCTGGCGTGTTCGCTGGCGGTTGAGCTGGGTAAGCGTGGCGTCCAGCCTGGCGACCGCGTCGCCATGATGCTGCCCAATTGCTGCGAACTGGCGGTCCTGTATTTTGCCTGCCTCTATGCTGGTGCTACCTCGGTTCCCATCAACCCCAATCTCAGCCAGGGTGATCTGAATTTCATTCTCTCGAGCAGTCGGCCGCGCCTGCTGGTTGCCGGCAGGGCCGTCGTAGAAAGACTCGCCGGGTTGCACCCCAACCTGGTGGCGCTTATGGTGGCGAATGAGGCGGGCGGGTCCGCGTCTGAGAACGCGATCGACATCGGTTCGCTGCCTTCCGCCTCGGATGCTGAGTCTCTCCTGCATCTCAGCGATGACGCATTGATTGTCCTCATGTACACCTCGGGAACCACGGCCAAGCCCAAAGGGCTGGCCCATCGAACCGCGCGCATGTTCCGTAATGCGCAGGCGTTCGCCTCGGTGCAAGGAATCGATCGGGAGAGCCGCTTCTACCTCACGCTCTCCATGGCGTATATGGGAGGATTTTACAATCTCCTGATTCTTCCCTTCCTGCACGGCGCCAGCGTAGTGGTCGACCAAGTCTTCGATGCGCGCTCCAGCCTGAACTTCTGGGACCGTGTAAGCCGCAGCGGGGCAAACACTCTGTGGCTTGCCCCTACGGTGATGTCGGTCCTGCTGAAGATGGATCGCGGCCGCACCGGGGAGCAATATTGCCGCGAATCCATTCGCCATACCTTCGTAGGATTTGCCCCTCTGGCTCTCAAAGTAAAAGAGGACTTCGAGCGCCGCTATGGCGTAAGACTGATCGAAAACTATGGCTTGTCCGAAACTCTGTTCCTAACCGCCCGCTCCCGCAGCGACTATTCCCAGCCAGGCTATGTGGGCGAGGCTTTGCCCGGAATTGAACTGCGCGTTCTGGATGACGATGGATCGCCGCTGCCCGCAGGCGCGGACGGGGAAATCCAACTGCTCACACCCGACCTGATGGCCGGATATCTGGAGCCGGACGGCGTGCTCCGCGAAGTCGACGCTTCTCAGTGGTTCGCGACAGGTGACTTCGGGCGTGTAGATGAGCACGGGGCCTTGTGCATTACCGGCCGCAAGAAAGACATCATCATTCGCGGCGGCGTCAACATCAGCCCGGCTGCGATTGAAGAAGTCTTGCTGCGCTGTGCGGGAGTCGCCGACGCCGCCATCGTCAGCATGCCGCACGAATTGTATGGGGAGGATATTGTCGCCGTACTGAAGCTGGAGAGCGGACTGGAACTCGAGGGAATACTGAATGACGTCATGGCGTATTGCAAAGCCAACCTCGCCGCTCATCAGCAGCCGGCACGCTACCTGGCCATGAGCGAATTCCCCAAGACGGCCAGCGGCAAAGTGCAGAAGTCAGTGCTTCGGGCGCTGGTAAAGGAAAAATTCCAGGCGGCTTCAAGGCCCGTGGTCCAGGCCGGGGCGTAATGGCGGTGCCGATCGCGAAGCACACTGGCCGCTAATTTGATAGGCTTGCTTTTACCGCCCTCAAGCGATTTCAAAAGAATGCAGCGATTGCGCTGCCTTGAGGCCGCGTCAACTTCACATACCCGATCATGAAAATCATCGACCTCTCGTTTCCCATTGAAGAAGGCATGATGACGTTCCCCACCCACTGGCACCCGGTGGTGGAGATCAGCATTCTGGGGCGGCATGGAGTGGAGGGACGCGAGACCCGCAAGGTCACGCTGGGTACTCACACCGGCACCCACACCGACGCCCCGCTGCACTTTATCCCCAAGGGGAAGGGAATCGATGAAGTTCCGCTTGAAGTCCTGGTCGGGCCGGCGACGGTACTGAACTTCACGCCCTGCCGCCCATTACAGGAGATTGATGTGGCGCACCTCAAGGAGAAGCTTGGGGGAACGGTTCCGCAGCGCATCATCCTGCGCACCGACTGGTCCGATCATTTCGGTGAAATGTCTTATTACAATCAGTACCCTTTCTTCTCCGAGAAGGCGGCTTCCTGGATGGTGGAGAATGGCGTTCGCCTCATCGCCATGGACGTGCCCTCGCCGGACAACCCGGCGCACTCCCGCGCCAGCGGCAAAGATTCGCCCAATCACAAAGTTCTGTTGGGCGCGGGCGTTGTACTGGTGGAATACGTGACCAACCTCAGGTCATTGAGCCGCAGTGAAGTTGAATTAGTCGTGTTGCCGTTGAAGATCAAGGGCGGCGATGGATCGCCGGCGCGCTGCATTGCCATTGAAAGGTGAGGACTTGAGCGAAGAGATTTGCCGGTGGCTGGAGCAGTGGTTTGTGGGGAGAGGCAAGCTTTCTACGGTCCCGGAAGAGAGTTTTCGGGAAAAGAACTATTTCGACGCCGGACTGTTGAGTTCCTTGGAGATCATTGAGTTCGTCACCGAGATAGAAAATCACTTCGGCGTGCAGTTCTCCGATGCCGACTTCCAGGATGCGCGGCTGGTAACGATTTCCGGCCTGGCGGAGTTGATCGCGGAGCATTCTGCTACGGACTCGGCAAAACTGGGCGGCTGATGCCCGCGCGTCCTGGCTGCACACCAACATTCATGGGACCACCGGGAAGCGGCGGAACGAAGGGAATGCCGGCTGTGGCAGCGCAGACCTCACCGCTTGAGATTGTGGAAGTCACAGAGAACGGCGTGCCCGAGCTTTCCGCCTTCGTCGCCCGCCAAAGCCACCTCGATGCCGGGGAAGTTGAAGCCCACCTGCGCTGGTTTCTCCTGCGGAACCCCGCGCGAGATTCGAGCACGCCATTAGGTTGGGAGCTGCGCAGCCGCGATGGAGAGCTGGCAGGTTGTTTCCTGTGCGTCCCCCAGGCCTTCCGTTTCCGTGAGACAACGTTTGTTCTGATGGGCTCCAGCACTTTCTATGTGGACGCGGCCCATCGCGGCGCCGGCGGCATGCTTTTTCTGAAGTATTCGCGCCTCAGCAGCAAGTGGCCGTTATTCGGGACTTCCGCCAATCCTGAATCCGGGCGCCTGTGGAAGGCGCGGGGCGCGGTTCCGATTCCTGACACCGGCCATGAACTTCTCGGCGTGCTCAACTGGCGCCCGGTGATCGAAGAAATGTCAGTGCGCCGCGGCGCCGGCCTCGGCCTCTCGCAATGGTTTGCCGGGCTCTCATCTCCCGGGCTGAATCTGGCCAGGCGGCTGCGGAGCGACCGCAGGGAATGGGCCGATCTTGTGCCTCTCACCTCTTCCGATCAGGTAATGGATCTGGGCCTTTCCGCCGCCCCGGAAAGCCTCAGCGCCGTTCGCGACCGGCAGTATATTGAATGGCGCTACTTTCAGCGCAAAGGCCGGGCGGAAGTGTTCGCGGTCCGCGGCAAAGCCGGTGACACTCTGCTTGCCGTCAACCGCCAGGCCCGCGGCTATCGCAATCAGATTCGCGCCCTCAATGTCCTCGATGTTTATCCGCGGGCTTCGCCGGAAGTTTGCAGCCTGATCGCGAGCCTGCTGGTCGAGCGCTATCACGGGCAAGCGGATATGATTGTCTTCCGTGGCCAAAACCAGGCGCAGCAGGACAGCCTGCGCCGGCTCGGCTTCCTGCGCCGGGAGTTCGAAGCGCCTTGCGGCTGGATGCTCGACAAGTCGCGGCTCTTGCCGGCGTCCGACTGGTACCTGGTTCCGGCAGACGGTGACTGGATCCTCTGACCCTCCAACTCCCTATGGACCGCAGCCGATGAGCCTGAGAAGCCAAGCCCGCACATCATATATTCGCGCCGCGGCCGCGCTGGGATTGGATGAGCTTGCGCTCTTCCTCAACTCGAAGCGGAGGCAGGCCGCCTGGGGGGTCGTGGTTGAGGTGCACGATACTCCTCCCGCGCTTGCCGGCCAATTCCGCAGCCAGTTGGAGTGGGTGGCTGAGCACTTCCGCATCGTCAACCTGGAAACATTCGCCGAACTGTGGAGCGCCCCAGCCGCTGCGCAGCGTGAAGGGAAGCCCTGGGCTCTGTTCACCTTCGACGACGGCCGCGAAAGCAACTATGAGGTCGGCGCGCCCCTGTTAGAGTCCTTTGGCGCCCGGGGCGTATTCTTCGTGGTACCGGCCTTTGTAGAGTGCCCGCAGGACGAGGCGTTCACCTTCTACCGATCCAATGTGAATCCCGAATCGAAGGTCGGAGACGAATTGCACGAGGATTGGAAGCCGATGAACCCCGGGCAGATCCGGGACCTGGCGGCGCGCGGTCACGCCATCGGCAATCACACGCTCTCGCATGCCAGACTGCTTGGCCTCTCGCGCGAGAATCTGGAACGCGAAATCGGCGAGAGCGCCCGCAAGATCGCCGCTTGGACGGACAAAGCCGTGGACGCTTTTGCCTGGACATTCTCCTGGGATTCGGTGGATCCGGCTGCCTGGGAGGTCATCCGGCGCTATCATCGCTTCTGCTTTACGCCTTGCGCGGGTGCGGTGGACGGAACGACCGACCAGCCCTCGTTGATTTGGAGGCGGGAGATCGAAGTACGATATTCACCGGCTGAGTTTCGTTTCTTCTATTCCGGCCTGGGAGATTTCGCCTGGGCGTCCCGCCGGCGAAAGTTGCGCAAGCTCCTGGGCGTAAACGGCGGGTGACGCTGCGGAGATTTCTTCCGGATGCCAGACGCTACAAGTAAATCATGCATCTGTTGATCAATGCCCTCGCCGCCAGCGCGGGCGGTGGACTCACCTACGTTCGCAATGTAGCGCCGCAACTGGCCGCCAGAGACGGCCTGCAGACATCGATCCTCCTGCGCCCGGCTTTACGGCGGGAACTGGGAGACTACCGGAATGTCACTTACATCGAACGCGAGCCTCCGGGCGGGGCTGGGCGGCGATTCTGGTATGAGCAATCGATGCTGCCCGGCCTGATTCGCAGGATCGGCGCCGACGTTCTGCTCTCCGCCGGGAATTTCGCACTTCGCCGGTCTCCTGTGCCGCAGATCTTGCTCAGCGGCAACTCCCTCTACACTTCCGGGGATTTTCTGCGCGATCTTGGCGAGCGCCGTGATTACATGCTGTGGCTGGACACAAAAATCAAGGGAGTGTTCGCCCGCAGGTCAGTTGGCTGGGCGGACGTGACCGTGGCGCCAAGCGCGTCATTCGCCGACCAATTAAAGCGCTGGGCGCGCGGACATGTAATCTCGATCCACCACGGCTTCGACCGCGGTGCGTTCTTTTCTGAAAACATTCCGCTGGATGCGGCAATCGCCGCCAAACTTGGACCCTCCGACGGCGCGTTGCGGCTCCTGCTGGTGAGCCACTACAACTACTATCGCAACTTTGAAACCCTGTTGCGCGCTCTTCCACTGTTGCAGCCGTTGCCGGGGGGCCGTAAAGCAAAAGTCGTTTTCACCTGCACCTTGCGCACCGAGGACAACCCCGGTTCCTTTCATGCTGAAAACGCCGCGGCATTGCTCGAGCAGCTCGGAATCGCTGCAGACGTCGTGCAGCTTGGCGCCGTTCCCTACCGGCAATTGCATCACGTCTATGCCGCTTGCGACCTCTACGTTACGCCCGCTTACACCGAAACCTTCGCCCATCACGTGGTAGAGGCTATGGCCAGCGGCCTGCCGGTGATCGCCGCCGATATCCCGATCCATCGGGAAATCTGCGGCGAGGCGGCGATGTATTTTCCGCGCTTCTCGCCCGAAGTCCTGGCTGGCGCGGTCGCGGAGATCGCGGCCTCGCCCGAGCGCATGCGGAAAATGTCCAGTCAGGGAAAGCAAGAGGCGCTTCGCTTCAGTTGGGCGCAGCATGTGGAACAGATTGTCGCCTTGGCCCACGCCATCAGAAAGCAGGGTGCGAAACAGGGAGACAGCCCATTTCTTGCATCTAAATCCCCAGCAGGGTGAACCTTGTTCCGGCTCGCAAACCCCATGCCGCACCTTCAAATTCAAGAAAAAAGAACCCATCAGTTCAGGAGAAGATCATGCCGCATCTAAACCGCCACTCTGTTTCCTTGTGCATTCTGCTGCTGGCCATGGCGGGTTTGCACGCCCGGGGCCAGGGAGTGCCGGCAAAATCAGGGCCGGACCAGGTCCGGGAGCAGGCGCAACGGGCGGAAGCTGTGCGGGCGAGCGGCTACCAGATCAAATACACCACAGACTTCGATTGGCTGTCCGCGCCCTCGACCGATCTCTCGTCTCCCGGCGCGAAAACGGTGAGCCTGGACTCCTGTCCTCCGGCGGTGAATGGCAACGAGCTGGAATATTGGGTTTACATCTCCGACGCCGGTACTCCGGAAGCGGTCAAAGTGACGGGCGGGACCTGCGCCGGCGATGGCAAGCCTGGAACGCTGCAGTTCACGACGACAAATGCGCACAGCGCGGGCTACACCATCGGCAGCGCCTCCAGCGGGCTGCAGGAGGCATCGATCGCGGCACGGGTGCAACCGCCCGAACACCAGATTCGGCCTCAATCCGGGCGCGTGGTCGTGCCGCCCGGCACGGAACTGCAGATCTACGCCCGGGCCTCGCTTCGCACTTCCTACCAGACCGTGGATTTCAGCGGCGCATCGTTCAATTGCTATGCAGCCGACACCTGCATTTTCGTAGGCGACCCCAAGAGTTCGCTGGTTACCAGGGAGGTCACCCTGTTGAATCCCAGCGGCCGCCCCATGGTTCCCGACAATACTCAGCCCATGATCCAGGTGAATGGGCAGATCACCCGCATCATGAACGTCTCCACCCGGTTTGCCAGAACCAGGGGAACGTTCGGCGCCTACGTGCAGGCGGATGACGACCAGGGTTTCCTCCTCGACGGGCTGGATAGCGGATATTCGGGAATACGTTGCGACGACACCTTTTGCGGCTCCTACGTGACTGCTCCCGGCCCGTTCAACACCTGGTCGGCAGTGGGCTGGCTGAAGAACTTGAACATCACGGCCGGATGCCACGGAAACGGCGTGGATTGGCAAAGCGGCAACACCCTCCATATTTCCGACAGCGTCATCCAGGGCTACCAGCAATTTGGCGTGCGTACGGGAGTGAGGCGCGGCGGATACGGCGGCACCGAACTCGACAATGTCTATACCGAGGAAGGCCGCGCCTGCGGGATCGCGCAAAAAGGAGCGGCTGGAGTCATTGCACAAGGCGGTATGCTGACCATTCGCAGTGATCGCATGACCGAAGGGCAACTTCCCCAGTTCCAGCAGCTCGGTTCGACTTTCTACCACTATTTCATTGTGGCCAGCCACGCCGTCTTCGGAGACTCTATGCCGCTGGCGGCGGGATTCGCCAGAACCGACGGCACCACCCCGGTCGAGGTCACCTGGCCGGTGATTGCCGGAATTACCGGCGCTGGAAGATACAAAGTTCTTCGCCTGACCTGGGACGGCAAGGGCGACAAGCCCGCGCCCTTGGGAACAGGGGATTGGTTGGTTGGAACCGTGGACCCCGCAACTTGCGGCCCCGCGCGGTGCACTTTCAAGGACACGCACGCAGCGCCCACTCGCTATACCAGCGTAGACACCTTCGGCGGCGGGACGGCGTATTTCCCAGCCCTGGATTTCTGGCCTGGTCATATCATTCTGGCCTCGGGCCACGACACTATTGCTTTGGGCGCGCCGGCAAAGCTGATTACCGACATGCTGCCCGATCAGGGGATCGTGTCGGTCGGGCGTTGGGTGGATGGTCCAATCGTTTACGCCGAGACCTGCCAGGCTCCTGGAGTCATCGCTATGGGTCCAACCCTGAATCCGCCCATCCTGTGCGACGACCCCGGCCACGTCACTCTCGGCCTGAAGCGGGGATTCCTCCTGCAAAGTCAGGCCCTGCATGGGAGCCGTCCAAACTCGAAAGGCAGGCTGAATTTCATGAGCATGGGCGGCGGCCCCTGGCCCATGATCACCTGGGAGGACTCCGACCCGGTCAAAACCGTCACCGACCCCTGGTACCGCCCTCTCGCCGGCGAAGCCGATTCCGACAGCGGAATGGCCGCGACCGGTGTGCAATACACGCGGGCCAACCTCGGAATCCGTAGCTATATCGGCGCGCTGCCGGATAAGGACAACTGGAAAGAACAGCTCACGGCGAAGCAGAAAACATTCGCGGTTCCGGTGGACATTAGCGAAGGGAACACTCTCACCCTCGGCGCCGGATCGCCCCTCGCCCAGATGAAAATGTTCAGCGTGAAAGCACCGGAAGGGACCGCCCCGCCGCAGAGCTGCCGTGACGTCGTTGCCAGGGCCGTCGGCTTGACTCCTGCAGATGTGGTCACCGGAATCAGCCCGCCATCGGCCCTGGGTAGCGTGTCGCTGAACGCTTACTCCAGCGCCAAAGATGCGGTTACGCTACATTTCTGCAATCCCAGCTCCGCAAGCGCCCGTTTGCCGGCCGGGAATTACACTTTCCTCGCCGTGCATTGATTTCCGGTCCCGCGCCGATTTTGGCACTTTCGGCAGTGCTGGAACCTGATCTCTAAGGAGGGTCGGCTAGCCTCCGGTAGTATGATTGAAGTCACCCATGGAGAAGCTCGAAGAGGCTTCGGAACCGCAGATTTCGCGGTCGGCGGCGCCCCTGCCGGTGAGCGTCATCATTCCCGTGCGGAATGAGGCGCGGAACCTTCCCCGTTGCCTGGAATCCTTGCGCGAGGCAGGCGAAGTCTATGTCATTGACTCGCAAAGCACCGACAGCACTGCCGAAATAGCTCGATCCTTCGGCGCGAAAGTTGTGCAGTTCCACTACCACGGCGGCTGGCCGAAGAAGCGGCAGTGGGCCATGGACACTCTTCCCTTTGCCTACGATTGGATTCTCCTGATCGATGCGGACGAAGCCATGATCCCCGAACTCGCGGGAGAAATCCGCCAGGCGGTTAAGGACCCGACCTTCACCGGCTACTACATCCGGCTGCAGAACTATTTCCTGGGACGTCCCCTGCGGCACAGCGCCGCCAGCTTCTACAAGCTTTCCCTGTTTCGCCAGGGAAAAGGGCGCTTCGAGTGCCGACTGAAGGATCAGGACAGTTCCATGGCGGACATGGAAGTGCACGAGCACGTCATCGTCGATGGCGCCACCGCCAAATTGAAGAATCCGCTGCTGCATCACAACGTTGATTCCCTCTCGCGATACATTCGCAAGCACGACGAATATTCCAACTGGGATGCGCGTGTGTGGCAGCAGGTGGAGGCGGGCTCGGGAGACTTACCGCCTGCCCTCTTTGGAACCCAGGCCCAGCGCCGTCGCTGGCTGCGAAAGAAATTCCTCTCGGTGCCCGGTTCGCCGCTGGCTTATTTTCTCTACAAGTATGTTTTCTGCCTGGGCTTTCTCGACGGCGTTCCCGGCCTGATTTACTGCTGTTTTCATGGCGTGCAGTTCTTTCACATAAAAGCCAAGATGTATGAACTTCGCGTAAAACAGGAGACCGCGCCTGGCGACATCAGTGACATCGGAAACCAGCCGCATGGCCCGGAATGATCTTTGCCCGGATGCGGTTGCTTACCACGGGCAACTGGCCGGCGACTGGGAGCGGCGTTATCGCAAACGCTCCTTCCAGGCACGGGTAGCCGTGCTCGAGGAATGCTGCCGGGGGAGAACCCTTCGAGGAAACTGGCTGGACGCCGGCTGCGGCTCAGGCTTCCTCTCCCGCTGGCTGGCGCAACGCGGCTGCCGCGTTACAGGCGTGGATGCCGCCCCGGAAATGGTTGAGGTCTCGATGAATCTGGCCGCGGCGGACGCGAACTGCGAACGCCTCAGCTTCCGCCAAGTGGAGACCATCGCGCGCCTGCCTTTCGCGGCGGAAGAGTTCAGCGGGATCCTCTGTTCGAGTGTGCTGGAGTATTTGCCCGATCCGCAGGCATGCCTGCTGGAATTTTTTCGCGTTCTCAAGCCCGCGGGGCTATTGCTGGTCTCGGTTCCAAATGCGCTTTCGGTAGTGAGGCAGGCGCAGATTGTATGCCATCGTTTAGGCAAGACCTTCGGCCAAAGCTGGATAAAGTTTCTGGACTACTCGCTGAACCAATATCGCGCGCCCGAGTTCGCCGACGTCTTACAGAGCTGCGGCTTCTCGCCCGCTGCGCCTCTGCCGTTCGGAGGCCCTCTGCCGGCCGCGATTCAACGCCGGAAATGGGGTGGGCCGCTGTTAATGTTCGCCGCCGAAAAGAATGTGCCGGGAGCCATTTCGCGATGAAGCAAGTTCTGCAGGATGCCCGCAGCGGCGAAGTTCAGGTGGCGGAAGTTCCTGCACCCCGCCTGCTCCCCGGCTGCGTAGTGGTGCGGATCGGGGCGTCGCTGGTTTCCGCCGGCACCGAGCGCGCTTCCTCCGAATTCGCCAGCAAGAACCTCATGGCCAAGGCGAAGGCGCGTCCCGACCTGGTGCGCGAGGTCATCAACAAAATCCGCCGCGACGGACTCTTCTCCGCCGTCAGCGCTGTGCGCAGCCGTCTCGATCAGCCCAGCGCGCTGGGCTACAGCAGCGCCGGCACGATCATCGAAGTTGCGGATGATGTCGCCGATCTCAGCGTCGGCGACCGCGTCGCCTGCGCCGGAGCGGGCTATGCCGTACACGCCGAGTTCGCCTGCGTGCCTCGGCTGCTTACCGCCAGAATTTCCGCGCACTCCGCCGTCAGTTTCGAGGAAGCCGCCTTCACCACCGTGGGCGCGGTCGCAATGCACGGCGTGCGCACCGCCGATGCCAAGCTCGGCGAGGTTGTGGCGGTCATCGGCCTGGGCCTGCTCGGGCAATTGACGGTGCAGATCCTGAAGGCCGCCGGCTGCCGCGTGCTGGGCATGGACCTGGTCCCCGACCGCGCGGAACTGGCAGCTCGTCACGGCGCCGACGGCGTAAGCATTTCCGCCTCCGCATTCCGCGAGCTCTGCCAGCAGCACAGTGCCGGACACGGGATCGATGCCGTCGTCATCACCGCCGAAACCGCCAGCAACGACCCGGTGAATCTCGCCGCCGAAGTCGCCCGCGAACGCGCCGTCATCGCGGCCGTGGGCACCGTCGGTATGGAGCTGCAGCGCCGGCTCTACTACGGCAAAGAGCTGGACTTCCGCGTTTCCCGCTCCTACGGCCCCGGCCGCTACGACGCCGCCTACGAGCAGAAAGGCCGCGACTACCCCATCGGCTACGTGCGCTGGACCGAAACCCGCAACATGGAAGCCTTCTTGCAACTGCTGGCCGAGCGCAAGCTCGACGTTCATGCCCTGATCACTCACCGTTTTCCCGTGGAGCATGCCGCCGACGCCTACGACTTGATCACTGGAAAAACCGGCGAACCTTCGCTTGGCGTTCTCATCACCTACTCCGAGGAAGCCGAGGCGCGAGGCTACATCGAGCTTGCTCCGCGCGCGGAATCCGCCACCGCCAAGTCGAAATCGCTGGCCATCGGCGTTCTTGGAGCGGGCAGCTTTGCCACCAGCACATTGCTGCCGGCGATCAAGAAAGTCGGTGGCGTGGAACTGGTCGCCATTTGCGCCGCCAACGGATCCCATGCCCGGCACGCCGCCGAAAAATTCGGATTTCGCTACTGCGCCACCGGCGAAGAGAAAATCCTCACCGATCCCGCCGTCAATACCGTGGTGATCGCCACCCGCCACAATCTGCATGCCCGCCAGGTTCTTGCCGCGCTCGCCTCCGGCAAGCACGTTTTTTGCGAGAAGCCTCTCTGCCTTACCGAGGAAGAGCTGGCGGAAATCGTCCGCAGCTACTCGGAGGATGTCCCCGCAAGCCCGCTGTTGACGGTGGGATTCAACCGCCGCTTCGCTCCCATGGCGCAAAAGCTGAAGGCCTTCACCGGCGCGATCTTGGAGCCGCTCTCGGTTCAATACCGGGTCAACGCCGGCCCGCTTCCTCCCGACCACTGGCTCAACGATCCCGAGCAGGGCGGAGGCCGCATCCTGGGCGAGGTCTGCCACTTCGTGGACTTCCTGATCTTCTTGACCGGTTCGCAACCCGTGGAAGTTCACACCCGTAGCCTTGCCATGTCTCCGGGGGAAAACGTCGCCATCTCGCTGCAGTTCGCCAACGGTTCGCTCGGCACCATCAGTTATCTCGCCAACGGTGACCGTTCCTTCTCAAAAGAAAGAATCGAGGTTTTTGGCGGAGGCGCGGCGGCGGTGCTGGAAGATTTTCGCTGCCTGGAACTGGTTCGCCATGGCCGCAAACAGGTGATTCAGTCGAGGCTGCGCCAGGACAAAGGACATCAGGGAGAGTGGGAAGCTCTGGCCCAAGCCGTGCGCAAAGGGGAGACTCACATTCCTTTCCCCGAGATTGTCGCGGCCACGCTGGCGACGCTGCGCGCTCTCGAATCCCGTTCCATGGGGCAGTCCAGGCCTGTGGATGCCGCGCAGTTCATTCACCACCACGCGGCCGCGCGTTCGGGCCGGCCTGGGGAATGACTGCTCCCGGCGGAACCGAAGCCGGCTCCCCGCCTATGACTCCCACTCCACGAACCAACCTCGGTCAGAAGAGCGCAGCACAATGATTTCGTCTCCCACTCAGGCGAACCCGAAGCCCGACACGGGTCGAGGCAAGGTCGCGAAAGCATTGGCCGAAATGGCGGGCCTGCTGCGCGGGCCGCATCGTGTTTTTCCGCTGCTGCTCAAGCTGGCCTCGGACAGGATCCGAACCTCCTTCGAGCCGCGCCATCTTTATGCCTACGCGAGTACGACCAGGCCGTCGGAAGAAGCATTGCGCTTGCTAGTGGGATGGATTCGCGCGGCGCAACGTCGCGACGGAGGCATTGCCGCGTACTACAGCCTGTTGACAGGATACTCGGAGTCGTATCCGGAGGTGACCGGCTACATCGTTCCAACTCTCTACGATTTTGGCCGCAGCGCCAGCGACGCAGCGTCGATCGCGGCCGCGGAGCAGGCCACCCGATGGCTGCTCTCGCTCCAGATGCCCTCCGGAGCTTTTCCCGCCGGACTGCATGGCGAGGGAGCCCAGCCTTCGGTATTTAACACCGGCCAGATTTTGTTTGGGCTGGTTCGAGCGCATTCGGAAACAGCGAGCGCCGATATTCTGAAGCGGGCCGCGGCCGCCGGTGATTTTCTCGCCGGCGTTCAAAGCGAAGATGGCTCCTGGGGCGGCATTGGCGCTTACCAGGGATCGGCTCACACCTATTACAGTATGGTCTCCTGGGCCCTCGCGCAGTTGGCGGAAATCACGCAAGACCGCCGCCACGCCCACACTGCGGAGCGAAATCTGGACTGGGTGCTGAAGCACTGCGAGCCCAGCGGCTGGATCGACGGCATTAACCTCCGCGGGCATCCCACCTATCTGCACTTCATTGCTTACGCCATCCAGGGTGTGCTGGAATGCGGAATTCTATTGCGGCGCAACGATGCCATAGAGGCGGCGCGCAATTCCGCCTGGGTTCTGCTACGGAAATTTGAAACGCACAAGCATCTCTACGGGGCATATCAGGCGGACTTCAAGTTCGGATCGCATTTCGCCTGCCTCACTGGCAATGCGCAGATGTCGTGCGTCTGGCTGCGCCTGTTCGAAATTACGGGGGACCTGCGCTATCTCAACGCCGCCCTCAAGATGAACGAACTGCTGAAGCGACTGCTGCCGGTGCGCGGACGCAGCGGTGTGGCCGGCGGCGTCGCCGGATCGTACCCGGTCTGGGGCGCGTATCAGCCGTTGCGTTACATCAGTTGGGGCTGCAAATTCCTGGCGGATGCCCTGCTGCTGGAACAGCGCTTGCTCCAGAAGTACGAAGCGTGCGAGTTGGAGGCGGCGCCGTGCGTGTCGTAGTGCTGTGCTCCAGTCCGTACAGCGAAACCGGGTGCGCCATGGCGGCTCGGTTGGCGCAGCTCGGCTATGTTCCATCCGGCGCCCTCACCTTGCCCGCGGCCGATAAGAGCACGCTGATTCGCAAGCTGGGGCAATGGGGCCTTCGAGGTTCGGCCCGCTACGCCTGGTCAAAGCTGGCGCCGAGAGGTGCGGCGCCGCAGAGCCAGGTGCGCAATCCTCATTTGGGGCCCGCGCTGCGGCATGATGGGCGCGTCCTGCGCAATCTGACGGAGGTTGCGCAGGCGTATGGATTCCCAATCTTCTCCTCTGCTGAACAGAATTCCCCGCGGGCTATAGCGCAGTTGCGCCAGTGGTCGCCGGATCTCGCCATCTTCACCGGCGGTGATATTCTGCGAAAGCCACTGCTCGATGTGCCGCGCCTGGGCGTCATCAACTCCCACCTCGCGCTCTTGCCGGAAATTCGCGGCATGAGCAGCCCGGAATGGTCCCTGCTGTGCGGCGTTCCGCTCGGGGTTACCATCCACTTCATGGATACCGGCATCGATACCGGCCCGATTCTCTTGCGGCGCGAATTTCCTCATGCCGGCGATTGCGATTCCCTGATGGAGCTGCGCAATCGCATGATTGCGTTTGGAATCGAAATGGCCGGCGAAGCGGTAGCTGCCCTCGATCGCGGCTCGCTCGCGGCGACTGCGCAGGAAGCCCGCGGCGAAGACCAGGGCAAAGATCACGGCAAAGATCATGGCAAAGACCGCCAGTTCTTCGTGATGCACGACCGCTTGAAAGCCCAAGCTGCCCGCCGCTTGCAGCAGCTCCGGCCCGCGCCGCTGGCAGGCAGGGCCAATGGCTAAGGTGGGCGCGCTCCTGGAAATCGGCCGCGCTTTTGGCATCCGCGATGGCATGCTCCGCCTGGGTTACGAGTTGCAGCGCGGCAGCGGCTTGATGTCGCGACGCCTGCGCGCCGCCGCCGGCTGGGAGCGCTGGCAGTTGCAACGGATCGCGCCGGGAGTTGGGCCTTCCGATCTTCTGCAATCCCGCCGCAATGGAATCCCGCCCTTTTTCTTCTCTGATGTCCGCGCAATAGCTCCGGGACTTAGAAGCATGATGGGCTCCGAGGGCGCCGGCTGCATTCTCGCGGAGGCAAATCGCATTCTCGAAGGGAAGCTGCCCTATTTCGGCAGTCTGGTCTTTGAATGCGGGCTCCCGCCGAACTGGTTTCTCAATCCCACTACCGGCGAGCAGGTCTTTCCCCAGCGCTCCTGGACCACAATGCGGTTTGCCTCGCCCGACTACGGTGATTTGAAATTCATCCTCGAGCCTTCGCGGTTCCTGTTTGCTTATACTCTGGCTCGCGCCTATGCGCTGAGCGGCGACGAACGCTTTCCGGAAGCCTTCTGGCGCGCGCTTGAAGACTGGACGCGCCACAATCCTCCGATGGAAGG
>DATJXG010000437.1:0-9858 GCA_035500455.1 Terriglobales bacterium
GGCCGCTCCCGTGCAGGTGCAAAACTACCTGGTGTTTGCCATTCTGACGACGGTGCTTTGCTGCCTGCCCGCGGGGATTCCCGCCATCGTGTACGCGGCGCAAGTGAATGGCAAGGTGCAGTCGGGAGACATCGCCGGCGCCCAACTGGCTTCAAAAAACGCCAAGATGTGGTGCTGGATCTCGTTTGGCGCGGGCATCGCGGTGGCGGTGGTTTACGTCATTGTGATCGCCATCAATGTGGCTGCCCATCACTGAGATCGTATGACGGGGAAACTTGTTCTCCTGGCGGGCGCGGCGGCGGTAGCGGTGGTCGTCATGCTGCGCCTGTTTGATCCCGCGGCATCACTGCTTTTCCCGCCTTGCCCGCTTTACTACTTCACCGGTCTGTATTGCCCGGGATGCGGCTCGCTGCGCGCCTTTCATCAGCTTCTGCAGGGAAATCTTTCGGCGGCGTTTGCCATGAATCCCCTGGCCATGGTGGCGTTGCCGTTCGTTTTATATGGATCGGCCTCGTACGCCCGCTTTCAATTGCAAGGACGATTCCTGCCCCGCTGGTTCATTCCCCCGGGCTGGATCTGGACTCTGGGCGCGGTGATCGTTCTCTACGGCATTGCCCGCAATCTTCCGTTCTATCCTTTCTCGCTGCTCGCGCCGGGAGGGATGTTGCGGCTGTGAGCTGGGATGCGGTCCGGGCGCGATGTGCGGTCCTTCTCCTTTTTTGCGTTCTAGCAGTAAGCCAGGCATCTCCGCGTCGCTGGCGGTAGGCATCTCGCTCCACTTCTCGCGCAAAAGACGGGCGAGAAATGGGGCACCCAGCGCCTTAGGCGGGTGCTGCATCATACGCTCTTTGCTGCAGGAACTCGAGGGACAGTCCCCTTAATTTCGCGGGCTGGAATCGAGGCGGCCGTTTCCCTGTTTGCTGCGGCAGTCTTCGCAGACTCCGTAAATCTGGAAAGTGTGGCGGGTGGTGGCGTAGTGGTGGGCGCGGCCGATTTCTTCTTCCAGCTTGTCCACTTCCGGAGAGAAGAACTCTACCGATCCGCCGCATTCGGTGCACACCATGTGATGGTGGCTGCGGCGGTTGTACTGGTGCTCGTAGCGGGTGACGCCGTCGTGGAAGGCGACTTCGCTGGCCAGGCCGCAGCCCGCCAGCAGCTTCAGCGTGCGATACACCGTGGTGAAGCCGATGCCGGGGTCCTTCTTCTTGACCAACTGCGCCAGTTCGTCGGTGGAGAGGTGGCCGCGGGTTTCGAGAAACGTGCGCAGAATGACGTTGCGCTGTTCGGTTTGCTTCAGCCCGACGCGCTTGAGATGTCGGTGCAGAATCTCCTGCGCCTCGCGCAGCATCTCGCGGGAGAGGATGGGCTGATCGTCAATGCGCTTCTGCAGCATACGGCGAAACTATTCTAGTATCCTGTCGCGAAAATTCGTAGCGCGAGAATCAACGCTGCTTCTCGGCGGCCCGTTGACTGCCTGATTTCAACTCCGGTTTCGCCATTGCGTAATTGAGCGTCGAGACAGTACATTGCCATCAGTGTCTGGGGGGATTCCGCGGCCCATGAGCCTTCGCACCCTCAACGACGTCTTCTTCGCCGTCGTTGAACGTAACCTGCCTGAAGTCATGCTGCACCGCGTGCACGGCGAGTGGGCGCGTCTCTCCGCCGCAGACCTGTACCGATCCGTGGCGGGCGTGTCTCAAGCCCTGGCGGGATGGGGGATTCGCCAAGGCGACCGGGTCGCGATTCTGAGCGAGAACCGGCCGGAGTGGGCGGTCGCCGACTTCGCCTGCCAGCTTCTCGGGGTGGCGACGGTGCCCGTCTATCCGACTCTGACTCCGGAGCAGATTTCCTTCCTGCTGTGCGACGCCGGAACCCGCGCAATTTTCGTTTCCAGCCAGGCGCAACTGCAGAAGATCCTCGCCATTCAGGCGCAAACCCCGCTGGAGAAAATCGTCCTCATGGATGAAGCGCAGGGCGGACACACCATCCCCATGCAGCGGCTGATGCAGCAAGGGCCGCGCCAGCGCGACGAGCAGCTCGAAACCGGCGCGCGCCAGATCGCCCCGGAAGACCTGGCGACCATCATCTATACGTCGGGCACAACCGGCACTCCGAAAGGCGTCACGCTCAGCCACGGCAACATGGCCTCCAACCTGAGCTGCTCGTTGTCCGGGTTCGGGGCCGGACCGGGAGACGTGAGCGTTTCCTTCCTGCCGCTTTCGCACGTCACCGCCCGCCACGTGGATTTCGTCCTGCTGTATCACGGAGTCACACTGGCGTACGTTCCCTTTGCCAGCCATCTTCCGCAGGCTCTGGTGGAAGTGCGGCCCACGGTTTTCGTCGCCGTGCCCCGCGTGTACGAGAAGATTTACGCCCAGGCGGAGGTGAAAACCAAGAGCGGGCCCAAACGCTGGATCTACCATTGGGCGCTGCGGGTGGGGGAGTCTCACCGGGAAGAAGTCTTGGCCGGGCGGACTCCCAAGTCCTTGGCCTGGAAGATCGCCAACCGGCTGGTTTACTCGCAGGTGCGGGCCGGCATGGGCGGACGAGTGCGGCTGTTCATTTCCGGCGGCGCGCCTTTAGGGATCGAGCTGGCGAAGTGGTACGCCACTGTCGGCATTCGCATTCATGAAGGCTATGGCCTGACCGAGACCTCCCCGGTAATCGCGGTGAACAGCCCCTTGGCGCACAGGCTGGGAACCGTGGGCCAACCGCTGTCGAATGTGGAAGTCCGCATCGCTCCCGACGGCGAGATTCTGGTGCGCGGACCCTCGGTGTTCCGCGGCTACTGGAATAACCCGGCAGAGACGGCGGCGGCATTCGAAGGAGACTGGTTCAAGACCGGCGACATCGGCAAGCTGGATAGCGACGGATTTCTCTCCGTCACCGATCGGAAAAAAGATTTGATCAAGACCTCCGGCGGAAAATTCATCGCCCCCCAGCCGCTGGAAAACTCTCTGAAGCACAATCCTCTGATCGCGGAAGCGGTAATCCTGGGAGATCGGCGCAAATTTCCCGCCGTGCTTCTTGCTCCTTACTTCCCCTTGCTGGAAGAGTGGGCGCGGGCCAACAGTCTCGCCTTTTCCTCGCGTGAGGAGCTAGTCGCCTTTGAACGGGTGCAGGAACTGTTCGAGGGCATCGTGCAGGACCTGAATCAGAAGCTGGCGCAATTCGAAAAACTCAAGAAGGTGCTACTGGTGGCAGAAGAATTTTCCGCCGAGAACGGCCTGCTCACGGTGAGTATGAAGCTCCGAAGGCGAGCCGCGGAAGACCGTTACCGGGAAAAAATCGAGGAACTGTATCACCAGGCGGAAGCGGTGGTGGAAAGCTAGCTCTTGGGTGGCCCGGATTGTCCCGATGCCGCGGCCGCGCGGCTCTCGGGCGCTTCGGGATTGGAGGCGGGAAGCGTCTCCAGGGATAGGGGGTTGCGGGTAAGCGCCCGGTTCACCATGCCTTCAAACATCGGGATGAGCGAATCCGCCGCGACCGGCGCCTGCAGGTCGGCCAGGCTCTGCTCCCAGCGCTGCGACAACAACAGCGTCGAAGTGGACTCCCTCACCTGTTTCCGCAGAGACATGTACACCAGCCACATGACAATGCTGGCGTTGTAGGCCGCCATGTTGGTGATGCTGACGGTCATCTCGCCGACGTGGCCGCTGAGGTAAAGCGCCACCAGAAAGAGTTCCACGGCCGCAAAACTGCCGAAACCCAACGCGATCCCGAAGCTCTGCTGCCGCCGGCTCACGCCCAGATACCGGGAGAACACGAGCAGAAACATGACCAGCCCCACCTGGATCACCCGCACGCAGCGCTGTACCGTGAGGACGGATTCCACCAGCGGGCTATCCGAGGCCGCGGAACTCGCCGCAGCCACCACTCCAGCCACCAGTAACATTACCAGCGCCGCCCACTTGAACATCAGGGTTCCCAGGTCCTTCAAAGTGTGGAAGGGACGAAAAACATCGAGGAAGACTTCGTGGATGACCTTGAATCCGATGGCCAGGCTGATGATGGTGCCGATCCAGTAGGAGTAGAAATACTGGCGGTAATTTCCCAGCCGGTAGGCGGGAAAGACGAACGCGAAAACCACTACCTCAAACAGGATGTAGGTGAAGAAGACTGGAAAGGAGCGGTGCATTTTCCGCCGCCACATCACGCCGACCACAGCCAGTTGCAGCGTCGGGTGTGCGAACCACAGCACACTGTGCGCCAACTGGACCATCTCCAATGTCATTGGTGGGCCCGCGTCCTCTCCCGGAGGACACCACAGGCAGACCGCACCGGCTCGCGCCTCCCCCTCATGAACAAAACGATAACAGTTATTCAATCGGACTCGACCTGAGGGAAAGTAACCAAAGTAACCTGCGGGTAATGCGTCTTCTGCGATCTTTCGCGAACGCAGTTAGACCTTTTCGAACCGCAAAGAACACAAAGATCGCAAAGGAAACAGCCATTCGCAAAACGCGTGCTGTCGCTCATTTTCCCGTTTTTCTTTGCGCTCTTTGCGTTCTTCGCGGTTATCTTTCCATCTGTCCCACAGCAAGCTCCCCGCCATGGCAGAGAAAAATTAGGCCGCAAAGATCGCCAAGGAATGCGCTTACGGTAATCAATCCAGGTCGAAAATGTCGAGGATGTGCCGGTTGCCGTCGATCAACATGACCCGGCCGTTATAGACCACGCGCTCGCGGTCATTGGGCAGGGTCGGAAGCTGGCGCACGCAGGCAATGGGCAGAGTCTGAACGTCCTGGTCGATTTGCGGAGGGATGCTGCCATCGCGGTGAAGATCGCGTTCCACCCCGGAAGGCAGTTCGGATTTGCGCATCGTGCCCGGCGGCAGCTCCGAGGCGTGCTCGCTGAGGCAGGCGTTGATCACCCGGCGATCGCGCAGGCTGAAAGAGCTGTTGTCGTCGCTGCCGCTGGCAGCAACTGGCTCGGGTTGGGATGGAGTTGCAATCGCTGCCGGTTCGCTGGAAGCAACGGTCGTAAAGGCCAGGATATCTTCCGACGCGACTTTGGCCTCGCGCGCCCCGGTTACCGCCGCCGCGCCCGTTCCTGCCGCCGCGCCTGCGGTGGCGCCCACAGCGGCTCCTTTTCCTCCTCCCGCGATGGCGCCGATGATCGCCCCCAACACCGCTCCGCCGCCGATCTTGGAGGTATTGCTCTTGGCATGCGATTCGCCCTTGATGATCAAGGGCTGCACCCGCAGCGATGACGTTCGGTTGCCGGAGCGCACCGTGGTCAGAATGAGATCCAACTCACCCGGTTCGGTCAGGCGGCCTGATTTGTGGACGTCCACGATCCTGCCGTCTACATCCGCGCCTTTGGGATAAATCTCGCGATCACCCGCCATCAGAGGTTCCTCGAGCGTGCCGTGGAAGGTGTCGCCGATGTTGGCAGTTTCGCTGTTCAGGTTCTCGATGATGCGCACTTTGACAGTTGCCCCCGCGGGGACGTCGGGAGCGTTCTGCGCGAAAGCTGTGAGCGGCAGCAGCGAGACGAGCAGGAGTGGAAGCGCATTGCTCAAGCGCATTTGCATATGTGTCATCATCGCATCCTGTACCTTGTACAAGTTCTCTTTACCATCTACACTGATATGGGATGCTTCTCCAGACAGGGAGGCTGCACAGGCCGATCGTCTTCCTATGGGCAGCTTACCCTGGGAAACGCTGTTCCCTGACTAGCGGTCATCGTGCAAGTGGCCGGTAGAAAATGTGAGTTTTTTGCACACTTTGCGCACTTCGCCTGCCGTTCCAATCGCAATTCTGGCTGTAATTGGCGGTACTCGTTGAGGTCCGTAGGGCCTTGACCTCCCGACAGGCCACCACTAGACTCAACCCGTCACAAATAGGGGGCATAATGATCGCTTACCGGACTGCTTCCCAATCGGTTCTGAAAAAAGAGCACGAGTCCAAGTTGTTGCAGACGCGCCGTGAGCGTAAGTCGGAATTCATCCACCTGGATGGGCTGAAGAAAACTCTGCTGATGAAGCTGGGAACTCCAAAGCCGCCGAAAACAGGAATCAACGCAGCCTAGGCCGTAACGCCATCACCTCTCGGCTGACTCGTCCCTTGTTCTCTCACTTCGTCCAGGGCGGGGTTTCCGGCTGCGCGGAACCGTCGGCGCGCGCGTCCGACGCACCGTAGTTCACACTTGTTCTGCTATCGTGCAGAACCGCCTGCCCGCGGCCCATGGCGGTGGAGTATTCCTTGTGCACGATCAACTGGTGCCCCATGGCTGAAAGCCGCTCGCGCACCTCGGGCGGAACCCTCGACTCAATCACAATATTGCAGCCGCCCTTGGCGCTCACCGTGAAGCGCGCGTTCTCCAGTGCCTGTTGGATGTTCATGCCGTAGTCCACGAAGTTCGAGACGAACTGTGCATGGGCCAGCGGCTGATTCGCGCCTCCCATAATTCCGAACCCGATGTGCTGATCGCCGCGCTCCATGAACGCCGGAATGATCGTATGAAACGGACGCTTGCGCGGCGCTAGCACATCGGGGCTCGCCGGATCGAGCGAGAACAGCGCGCCCCGGTCCTGCAGCACGAAGCCCATCCCGCGCACCGTAACGTCTGAGCCAAACTCCTCGTAGTTGCTCTGGATCAGCGAGACGATGTTGCCCTCGCGGTCCACCACCGAAAGATAGGTAGTCTCGCTATGCGGCGGCGTGCCCGCGGCAACTTCGCAGTTTGCCCGCGCCGGATCGATCAGCTTGGCTCGCTCTTTGGCATATTCCTTGGACAGCAGCCCTTTCACCGGAATTTTCGCGAAACGGGGATCGCCGTTGTAGCGGTCGAGGTCGGCGTAGGCCAGCTTCATGGCCTCGATTTTCTTGTGCAGTTCAGTGACGCTGAGCGGGCCATCGGGTGACGCCGCGCTCGTCTCCATGATGTTCAACATCTCCAGCGCGGCCATGCCCTGCCCGTTGGGCGGAAGCTCGTACACCGTCCAGTCGCGATAAGTTGTGGAGATGGGCTCGACCCACTCGGGCGAAAACTCCGCCAGATCGCTCGCCGACATGGTTCCACCCAAGGCCTGGGAGGTGCGCAAAATCGCTTGCGCAATTTCACCCTTGTAGAAAGCATCCGGCCCGTTCTCCGCAATGGCGCCCAGAGCTCTTGCCAGGTCCGGATTGTGGAAAATCTGGCCGATCCCCGGAACTTTGCCGCCCGGCAGATAGACGCGCTGTCCCTCCGGATCATTGGCGAATGCAGTGGGCGCGCTTTCCCAGAATCCATGGATCAGTTCGGGCACCGGGTATCCCTTTTCGGCGTAGAAAATCGCCGGCTGAAAGAGTTCTTTCCACGGCAGACGGCCAAAGCGTCCGTGCAGAGCATTCCATCCGGCCACCGCGCCGGGCACAGTGACGGAATCGATGCCCTCCTGCGGCATCGTGGTCATTCCCTTAGTCTTCAAGTGTTCGACGGTCAAGCCCTTCGGCGCCCACCCGCTGGAGTTCAGCCCGTAGAGTTTGCCGGTCTTCGCGTCCCAGTAGATGGCAAACAGGTCGCCGCCCATGCCGTTCATCATCGGCTCGGTTACGCCCAGCGCGGCGTTGGCGGCAATGGCGGCGTCCACCGCCGAGCCGCCGCGGCGCAGGATGTCAGCTCCCGCCACCGAAGCCTGCACGTGGCTGGTAGCCACGATGCCATAGCGCGTGATCACCATGGAGCGCGCGGTGTGCCGGTCCTGAGCGAGACCGGCAGGACTCATTAAGATCAAACAACTCAGCCAGCAGATAATCGCCCGCGCCCGGTTTTGCATGAAGCTTCTCGAAAGAGAATGTTTTTCCACAGCAGCACACAATAACATTTCGACTTTGACCATGCAGTCACCAGTTACCTTGATTTCAGGTTGATGAATTAAGCACACGCCGCCCAGTTTTGCCTTGACACCCGCGCGCAGTGCGTCGTAAATTTCACCTACCCTCATCGAGCGAATTTGCCTGATTATCCGGCAAGGAACTCGATTCCCTAGGTTTCTTCCAGTAGGCTGCTTCCCCTCAGTTGTTCACATTTGAGCGCCACTTTTTCGCGCGATAACTCATGTTTTTGCTCGCTGGCCTGAGCAAAACTTCGGGAACCTGCGCCTGAGGCTGGGCCCACAAGCAGCTTCGTTGGCGACAGTCGCGGGGCATCAACCGGCAACCAGCTTTGTAAAGGGGGGCACGATGAAACTCCTGGTCTCTCAGTCCTTTTGGAGAGAAGGCCGAGTCACGCGCGCCCGAAACCACGCCGCCTCCTTCGTCTTTCTTCCGGGAGCACCGGCCAAATTTCACCAACCATTCACACACGGAGAACCTAATGGAGACTACTGGAACCGCAGTTGCTCGCGTTGAACCCGCCGGCGCCGCCGTTGTCCGCAAAACTACTGGACATCACGGCGAAGTCCGCGGCTTGGGGGTCAGCCGCCGCTCTTCTCAATTTGAGGGCCGCTTTGGCCGCATGTTTCGCACCTTGCCTCCCGCCCACGCCGACGAGCAGATTTTGAAAAAACTGGCGGAAGCGATGAGCGCCGAAGCCGAAGACCAGCCCACCCCGGAAACCGAGGTGGATGACGAAGAAAATACCGGCATCAGCGCCGGCTACACCTATCTCGGCCAGTTCATCGATCACGATCTCACCTTCGATCCTGCCAGCAGCCTGGAGCGGCAGAACGATCCCGACGGCCTGGTGGATTACCGCACGCCGCGCTTCGACCTGGACAACGTGTACGGCCGCGGCCCCGACGATCAGCCTTATCTCTACCGCGCCGATGGCTTACACCTGCTGCAAGGCGAACCGTTAACCGGAAACGACGACGATCCCAAGGCCCGCGACCTGCCCCGGATCACGCCGCAGGACAGCACCGAGCCCGTCCGGGCGGTGATCGGCGATCCGCGCAACGACGAAAATGTCATCGTCAGCCAGTTGCAGTCGAACATGATTCGCTTCCACAACCGCATGGTCGCGGTGCTGAACTCCAAGGATTTCGAACATGTTCAGCGCAACGTGCGCTGGCACTACCAGTGGGTGGTGCTGCATGATTTCCTGCCCACCGTGATCGGGCTTGAGAACTGGCAGGAGATCTTCGGCAATGTGAAGCCGGGCACACCTGACATCTATCCCAAGCTCAAGTTCTTTCATGTCCAGAAGGAAGCGTTCATGCCGGTAGAGTTTTCCGTGGCGGCATACCGCTTCGGACACTCCATGGTTCGTCCCATTTATCGTCTGAACCAGACCATCGACCGGCTGCCCATTTTCTCGCTCAAAGGAGAAAGCCTCGCCGGGTTCCGTAGATTCCCCAGGAACTGGGCAATCGATTGGCGCCTGTTCTTCAACAGCGGCAACAACCCGCCGCCGACGGGCAAAACGCGGGTACAGCCAGCGTACAAAATCGATAGCTCGCTGGTGAATCCGTTGAGCACCTTGCCGCCTTCAGTCGCCAGCAATCCCTCTTCTTTGCCGGAACGCAACCTGCTCCGCGGCTTCAGGATGCAGCTGCCCTCCGGCCAGTCGGTTGCGCGGGCCATGGGAATGGATCCCATTCCTGATGAGCAGTTGAAGGTGGGCAAGGCCAACGAGAGCGATACTCCGACCAACAAGAAAATTACGGATATCTCTCCGCGCTTCGCCAACAATGCTCCGCTCTGGTTTTATGTGCTCGCCGAAGCGCAGCAGCAATTCAAGAAGAACGACACGCCCATTCACCTGGGTCCGGTCGGAGGCCGCATCGTGGGTGAGGTAATCGCAGGCCTGTTGCTGGAGGACAGCCACTCCTACCTGCGCCTCGATCCCAAATTCAAACCCAATCCCAAGCTCGCCGGAAAGAATGGCGAGTTCAAGATGGCCAACCTGCTGGAGCAAGCCAAGCAGGCGTGA
>DATJXG010000438.1:0-14291 GCA_035500455.1 Terriglobales bacterium
CGGAAGTCATCCAGCAACAATCTGCCTCCACGCCAGTCTCCCACCCTATACTGTTCACCATGCCCTCCGAGTTTGACCTGCTCTCGCCGCTCCAGCAGTACTGGGGCTACAGCTCGTTTCGCCCCTTGCAGGAGCGCATCGTGCGCAGTCTGGTGGCGGGCAGCGATACCTGCGTGGTGATGCCGACCGGCGGCGGCAAGTCGCTGTGCTATCAACTGCCGGCGCTGGTGCTGGGGAAGACCGCAGTCGTCATCTCGCCGCTCATCGCGCTGATGCAGGACCAGGCCGCGCAACTGGCGCAGATGGGCATTCCGGCCGCGGTGCTGAACAGCATGATGTCTTCCGGAGAGCAGTCGCAGGTGATGGCGAAAGCGCGTGAAAGCGAGTATCGCCTGCTCTATCTTTCGCCGGAGCGGCTGGCGCGTGAGGATACGATCACCTGGCTGCGCGGCGTTCCCGTTTCTTTCTTCGCCATCGATGAGGCCCACTGCATCTCAGAGTGGGGACATGAATTTCGCCCCGATTACCGCCTGCTGAGCCGCCTGCGTGCTCATTTTCCCGAGCGCCCGATTGCCGCCTTCACCGCCAGCGCCACCCGCCGGGTGCGGCACGACATTCTGCAGCAACTGCAGTTGCGCTCTCCCCACAAATATATTGCCAGCTTTCACCGCCCCAACCTGCGCTACGTGGTTAAGGAAAGCGACTCCGCGACCCAGCCGCAGCGACTGGTGCGCGCGCTGCGCAATCACGAGGGCAGCAATGTGATCGTCTATGCGCCGACCATCGCCAGGGTGGAGCAGACCGTGGACTTCCTGGAAGAAAAGGGAATCCCTGCCATCGCTTACCACGGCAAGATGGAAAATGACGCGCGCCGCCGCAACCAGGAGCGCTGGATGTCGGACGAGGTGCGCGTGCTGGTCGGCACCATCGCCTTCGGCCTGGGGATCAATAAGGCGGCGGTGCGGGCGGTAATTCACCTTTCGCTGCCCAAATCTCTGGAGCAGTTTTACCAGGAAGCAGGCCGCGCCGGCCGCGATGGCGAGCCGGCCGATTGTCTCCTGCTATGGCAGCAGCGCGATGCCGGCCTGCTGGCTTTTTTCAATAACCAGATCGCCGACCCCGCGGAGAAACAGCGTTCCTGGCAGCGCTACAACGACATCCGCGGCTTTGTGGACGCCCGCCAGTGCCGCCACCGCCAAATTTGCCTGCACTTCGGCGAAACCCCCAAGTGGACAACCTGCGGCGCCTGCGACATCTGCAGCGGCCTGCCCGATTGGCTGGTGGAGGAAGAAGCTGAGAAAGGCGATCTCGTGGCCCGGGCAATCCCGCTCCCCAAGCGGACGAAAGCGGAACCGGCCGCGCTCGATCCCGTCGATGCCGATCTGCGTGAATATCTGCGCGAGTGGCGCCGCACCACGGCCTCGCAACAGGGCGTGGCGGCATTCGTGGTGATGCACGACAGTACGCTCGACGAACTCTGCCGCAAACCGCCGGCGTCATTGAGCGAGTTGCGCTCGATCTCCGGTTTCGGCGAGCGCAAGACGGAGATGTACGGCCCTGGAATTCTGGCGGCGCTGGCCCGGTTCCGCGGCGGAGCGCGCGCCGCGCCGCTGCCGGAGAAGCGCGTTCATCCTGCCGAAGAAACTAGGCAGTTGCTCGCCGAAGGCCGTAGCTTCGAAGAGATTGCCCGCATCCGCGGCCGCCAGATTCGCAGTGTGATCGAGCTGGTGGCTTCCATGGTGGAGGCCAGGCAGCTGGATTTCGTTGAAAGCTGGGTGGACTCCAACCGGCGCGCCATGATAGAAGCCGCCTGCCGTCAAATCGGATCGGCGCGGCTGAAGCCGTTGAAAGAATCGCTTCCCCCGGAAATCACCTTCGAGGAAATACGCCTGGTGGTGGCCCGCTTCCGTCGGGAAGAGAAACAGGAAAACACAACCGGCGCGCGATCAGCTTAGACAATTCTCAGCGCCACGTCTCTGCGCGCTCGGCGCCAAGCCTCTGCGTCCTCGGCGATTTAAGATTTTGGTTTTTCTGGGGGGGCAAGCAAAATCCTAAATCGCCGAGTACGCGAGGAAACCGAACCCCGAGGCCGCGGCGGCAGGGTCAGTTCCTATTCTTCCGGTTCTTCTGATTCTTCTTCAGGTTCTTCGTCTAGCCACACGTAGCGGCAGGCATTGCAGATCCAGGATTGCGGGCCTCGTTGAAACGTCACATCCAGCGACCGGCACTCCGGGCAACGTAACGGCTCGTATCCTGCCTCGACACTCTCTTCGGTTGGCTCGTCCAGAATCGCCGCCGCTTCTTCCGCATTTTCACGGTCCACCATCAGCCTCATACCCTGGACGAAGGTCGGTACATAAACCCGGACCATGTTGTCGTCGTAGAGAACCGAATCGATTCCCGCCGCCTCCAGCCGGCCCCGAGCCACCAGGGCTTCCGGTAAGGTGCCAAACTTGCGAATCATGACCAGGTCGCGCTGCTCAAGCTCATCCGAACCGGTTTCGGCGGGCTGCACCCTGAGGTTAAGGTGGCGGGCATCGATCTCCGCGGTCAGGGCCTCGCGGGCGATGTCGGAGAGAGATTTGCCGTCGTCGGCGACGGATTCCAACTCTTCGTCGCTCATGCCGCGGTAGAGTTCCGTCAGCCGCCGGCGTTCCCGCTCTGGATCGATGGTGGTCATGAGAAAGAAAGAGCATAACCCAAAGACGTGCGTTGTGCGGCACGCTACCGGCAAGGCTCCGCGAACTCCGCGACAACCCTCCGCACCCTCGGCGATTTAAGATTTTGTTCTCGATCCGGGCCAAACAAAGCCTTAAAACGCAGAGAGCGCAAAGAACTGGCGCCGAGAGCGCGGAGACTTAGTTGCAGATGTCGGCGGATTTGTCTTATGGAAGCCAGTTCCTGGCAGTTCCCAGCTCTCAGAACTGCCGCTTCGCCCGCGGACTGGCAGCCCGATTGTCCGCTGGAGGGCCGTTAGCAGTTTCATCTGCCCCCGCAGCAGCGTCCGGGGTGTCCACCTTCCGGGCGATCGGGTTGATGGAAAGATCGGGCGCCAGGAACTGCCCAGGGTCTTTGCCGGCCAGAGCAACCTTCATGAAGTCCATCCAGATGGGGAGCGCGGCGTGCGCGCCGGTTTCCTTCGGCCCCAGAGTCTTTTTCTCGTCGAAGCCAATCCAGACCCCGCAGGTCATCGAGGGCGAAAATCCCACGAACCAGGCATCGGTAAAGTCGTTGGTGGTGCCGGTCTTGCCGCCCAGCGGCACTTTCATGCTGGCGGCCGCCACGCCCGTTCCATGCAGCACAACCTGCTGCAGCATTCCAGTCATAATCCGTGCTGTGCGGGCGCTGATTACGTCCTTCACGTCGGGGAAGTCTTCTTCCAGTACGCGGCCGTCGTAATCGGTCACCTTGGTGATGTAGCGCGGCGTGATACGCACCCCGTCGCTGGGGAACACGCTGAAAGCCGAAGTCTGCTCGTAGAGCGTAACCTCCGCCGCGCCCAGCGCCACCGGCAAGAAAGGTGGGATGTTGGAAGTGATCCCGAAGCGATGAGCGTAATCAATCACGCTCTTGATGCCCACCTGGTCGGCCAGTTTCAGCGCCGGAATATTCCGCGACTGCGCCAGCGCCCGCCGCAGCGTGATCGTACCTTCAAACTTTTCGTCGTAGTTGTGCGGTGTGTAGGGGCCGGAGGCAGTTTGAAAAGTCACCGGCGCGTCGAGGATAGTGTCGTCGGGACTCGCGCCCTGATCAATCGCCGCCGTGTACACATAAGGTTTGAAGGATGAACCCACCTGTCGCAGAGCCTGCGTGGCGCGGTTGAATTTGGAGAGTTCGAAGTCGCGCCCTCCCACCATGGCCTTGATTCCGCCGCTCACGTTGTCGATGGCGATCAGCGCTCCCTGCGCCCCGGAGTCCTGCTCCAGGCCCACGTGAGCGTGAACGCCCGGGCCTAGCGACTCCACCTTCAAATAGACGATGTCGCCCGGTTTAAGAATGTCGTGCAGTTTGCGCTGCGCCCAGGCGGCGTCAGGCTGGGTAAGAGTCGCGCTGTATCGTCCGAACTTCACCGTGACCGAGCCAGGAGAGACCGCGGTCACCAACGCGTGAATGTAGCCGCCCACTTCCGGTTCGTCGTCCCAGTCGGGGTGCTGATAGGCTGCAAGGGAAATGCCGTCGGCGCGAACATTTTCCAGATGGCCTTTCCAGCCATGCCGCCGCTCATAGGCAGCCAGGCCATCGAGCACAGCCTTGTTGGCGGCGCGCTGCAAGTCTGCATCGATCGAGGTGTAAACCCGCAGCCCGCCCTCGTGCACCTGGTCGCTGCCGTATTTGTTTTCCAGGTAGCGGCGGATTTCCTCCACGTAGTAGGGAGCCAGCGAGTCCGGATCATGCGCCAGCCGCAGGCGGATCGGCCGGTTGCGCAGTTCATTGGCGTCCTCGGCCGTGAGTTTGCCGTCCTCCAGCATGGCGTTGATCACCAGGTTGCGGCGCTTCAGCGCGCGGTCGGGGTGGACAATGGGTGAGTAGTACGCCGGAGACTTCGGCAGCCCAGCCAACAGTGCCGCTTCTTCCAGCCGCAGCTGCTTCGCCGGCTTGCTGAAATAGAACTCCGAGGCGGCTTCGAATCCATAAACTCCATGCCCAAGATAAATCTGGTTGGCGTATAGAGTGAAAATCTGCGGCTTGGTGAAGCGCCGCTCAATCTGTATGGCCAGCAAAATCTCCTGGATCTTGCGGTGGAAAGAGCGGTCGGGCGAAAGAAAAAGGTTGCGCGCCAGTTGCATGGTGAGCGTGGACGCTCCCTGCACCTTGCCTCCCGATTCCACGTCGCGATAGGCCGCGCCGATCATGCGCCAGAAATTGATGCCCCAGTGCCGGTAAAAATCCTTGTCTTCGATGGAGATCAGCGCGTCCCGCAGCACCGGCGGAAAGTCCTCGTAACTGGAGATCACCCGCCGCTGCAGCGCAAAGGAGCCGATAATGCGCCCCTGATCGTCATAGATTTGCGTGATGGAGCTGGGCCGATAGTGTTCCAGTTCCTGCACCTGGGGCAGGTCAGTGGAATAGACGACGAGAAGCCCAGAGAGCGCCCCGACGGCAGCCGCCGCCACAACCAGCGCCCCGAAAAAAAGGCGCCCCATGAGCTTCTTTTTCCGGAAGCGGGCAATTCCCTCTTCCTGGGAAACCGGTTCCTCGGCCAGAGGAGGAGGTTGGAAAAGGGACTGCATGGACGGCTGGCCTCAGGATAGCAGGGTGATTCTCAGGTTGGCAGAGTTTTGCGCTTCAGGCGCTGCTCTTTGGTCACCAGGGAGAAGCCCAGGCCACCCCCGGGGATGGAAGCAGTGGTGCGCAAAAACTCGCAAGTGCCCGGAACTCCGTGGAAGAGGGCGCTTTAGCGCCCCGTAAGTCAGCTGAAGTAGGCGCGGCGCTTTCAGCGCCTGTGGCGGCACCGAGCATACCTCCACTTTTGGGGAGCCCGTCAGTTAGGGCGCGATCACTTTGTGTCGATGTGCAGGTTGATATTCACCTGCTGCCGGCTATCAAAGTGGCTCACCGATTTGGTGTCGCTCTTGCGCCCGTTGAACTGCGCATAAACTTCGTAGTCGATGTTCGGAGAGAGCGCCGGGAAGCGATAGCTGCCATCCTGGGGTACGATGTAACTCTTCACCACGTTGGTGCGGGTATTGGAGAGATAGACCACGGCATTGGGCAGTGGATCATCATGCTGGTTCGTGACCCTGCCAACCAGGGTGCGGCTGGTATCCTTGTCCTTCTCGTAATAGGGATCAGCGGCGGCGGCCATCACCGCCAGCGACAGCATCAGAGTCAAAGCTAATACTGTTTGTCTTTTCATAACCGCCTCGAGAACCCCACCCGCATAGCACGCTTTTACAGGCGCGCACTACTTTAGATGCACCCCAATGTCCACGCGCTCATCATATTCCACGTGCACCTGTACCGGCTCTCCGGGCTGCAAGTGCTTGCCGTCCGCCAACTTAAAGCCTTTCACGTCAGCCCACACCACGTAATCGACCTTGCCCGCCGGAACCCGCTGGGCGAACTCCCCCTGGTGGTCCGAGTACAGCTCCCACCGGGTTTTTTTCTCATTGGCGCGGCGAATCTTCACCGTCACGCCGTACACCGGGAGATTATCAGGCCCCCAAACGGTGCCGAAAATCAGGGCGTAGGGCTTGTCAGGCCCATCCGGCTTGGCCCTGCCTCGGGCAGGCATAGCCTGTGAGAGGCATAGTGCGAAGCAGCAAAGCCCCAAGAAGATTGTGCGGAGACGAAAAGCCGAAAACACACTGTGGAAAAGTTGTTGATGGGGAAGCCCTTTAGGAGTAGTCACCATCTTCGGCTTCCTCCGCCTCTTCCTCTTCCTCTTCGTAGTCCTCTTCCACCGCCTTCAGTTCGATGGGATTCACCGTGATCACTTCGAAATCCGTACCGCACTCCGGGCAGGAGACGACTTCACCCTCATCGACATCGTCTTCTTCAATGTCGAGATTGGTCTCGCACTCAGGACACAACACCATGGCGCCTCCGTTCGATCGGCAACGTCTCCTGTTAATATTTAGTTTCTTCGGAGGAGAAGGTCAAGTGTTTCAGCAAAGGGACACTTTGGCCCGGTCGCGAACAGCATGGCCTCCCCTGTGGAAATCTCAAAGCGCCTGCAGATGGGGCGAGTGAGGCCATTTTCAAGGCCGGTTTGGTTCGTTCCTTAGTGTACCTTTGTGGACCTTGGTGTTCTTCGTGATTGCTTTTAGGTTTTGTTTGCGCCGCCGCCAATTCAAAGTTGACGAAATATGAACCGCCTTCGAAACCCGCGACTCACTTTTCCCTCAGCCCTTCTGGCATCCCTCGTTTTGCTCGCTTCCGGCGCGGCTCGAGCGCAACCCGTGCCCGCGGCGCAGGACCCTCGGATTTCTGCCGCACTCCAGCAGATCTCTGCGGCGAGAGTACAAGGCACCATTGAGAAACTGGTGAGCTTCCAGACCAGGCTCACGCTCTCTGCCCAGGACCCAGCCTCGATCGCCGCCGGGCACGGCATCGGCGCGGCCCGCGAGTGGATCAAGAGCGAGTTCGAGAGCTATTCCAAAGACTGCGGCGGCTGCCTCGAGGTCAAGACCGACAGCTTTCTCGAACCGACCGGGCCACGCATTCCCCAGCCCACGCAAATCACCAATGTTTATGCCGTGTTGAAAGGCTCCGATCCGGAGAGCGCCAGACGCATCGTACTGGTCACCGGCCACTACGACTCCCGCAACAGCGACACCTTCGACATCAGTGGCGCCGCTCCCGGCGCCAACGACGACGCCAGCGGCACCGCCGTCAGCCTGGAATGCGCCCGCGTGTTGAGCAAGCTGAAGTTTCCCGCAACCGTCATCTTCCTGACCGTGGCCGGCGAAGAGCAGGGCCTCAACGGCAGCGAGCACTTTGCGAAAATGGCCAAGTCCGAAGGCTGGGACATCGAAGCGGCGCTGAACAACGACATCGTGGGCGGCGACCGCAGTCCCCAGCAGGACCCCAGCGTGGTGCGCGTCTTTTCCGAAGGCGTTCCCCTGGCCGCCAATGACGCCGCTGTGCGCATGATCCGCAACCTGGGCGGGGAGAGCGATTCCTCTTCGCGCGAGCTTGCCCGCTACATCGCCGGCGTGGCTCGCGCCTACAGCACCCAGGTCAAGCCCATGCTGATCTTCCGCCTCGATCGCTATCTGCGCGGCGGCGATCACATCTCCTTCAACGAGCAGGGATATGCCGCCGTCCGCTTTACCGAATATCGCGAAGACTACAACCACCAGCACCAGAATGTGCGCATGGAAAACGGCGTGCAATTCGGCGATTTGCCGAAGTTCGTGAACTTCGACTACGTGGCCAACGTGGCCCGGGTGAATGCGGCCACGCTGGCATCGCTGGCCTCAGCCCCCGCGCCTCCGGCGAACGTCCATCTTGTCACTAAGAAACTGGAGAATGATTCATCCCTGGCCTGGGACACCTCGCCCGATGGCCGCGCCACCGGCTACGAAGTGCTATGGCGCGCAACGACCAGCCCGGAATGGGAGCACTCCCAATCCGTGGGCAACGCGACCCAGGCCACCCTGCCCCTGTCCAAAGACAACGTGATCTTCGCCGTTTGCGCGGTTGATAATGAGGGCCACCGCAGTCTGCCGCAAGTGCCCACGCCCCAACGCTAATGCTCGTGTAGGGACGGGACTTGCTGAGCCTGCCCTGAGAGGCTGTGACTAAATTGACCTGGTGGACTGTCGCCGAGTAATCGTTACTGGAGCGGGGCCGTCTATTCTTGTCTTGGAAAAGCCGCATGGATTTTACCTTCGTGAACCTTCGTGTAACCTTCGTGCTCCTTCGTGGTTAGCTTTTTGACGGCGCCGTCAAAGACCTTCACACGAAGGAGACGAAGGGTTCACGAAGGGTTCACGAAGGTAAAGTCCACCGCTTCCGCCGCGCCCCGGTAACGAACTCATTGCGACAGTCCACTAGGCAGCACCATGGAAGGGCACGGCTTCCAGCCGTGCCGCCAGAGTGCCCAATGGGCAAGCCCGGCGCTACACGAGCCCTTCCCGCCCGCCGTATTGCAGGGTAGGATAAAGCTATATTTATGCCCCGGAACACCTCCTTCGAAATGGGATTTCCGCCGTTTCGCGGCGCCGTCCGCCAGATCATTCTGGCCAGCACCGGAATTTACGTCGGCATCCTTCTGCTGATGGCGTTCGCCCGTCCCACGGGTCAGGCGCTGCTGCTGCTCGGCGTACTGGACCCCCAGCACATCAAGGAAGGCTGGCTCTGGCAATTCGTCACTTACGCCTTCATGTATGTCGATCCTCTGGATTTTGTATTGTCCCTGCTGGGCGTCTATTTTCTAGGCGCGGCGGTGGAAGAACGGATCGGCTCCGCTGCTTTCTATGGCCTGTTCTTCAGCAGCATCATCCTGTCGGCGGTGGCGGGGTTCGGACTCTCACTCACTCACGTGGTCGCCCAGGGCGGGGCCTTGGGATCAGGCGCGGCCGCCAACGCAATCCTGATGGTGTTTTATCTCTTCAACCGCGGCGCCCCCATCATGCTGTTCCCTATTCCGATCCAGATTCCGGTGAAGTGGATCGTTCTGTTCACGGCGGCAATCGAGACGGCCTACCTTCTGCTCAACGGCTTCGCCCTCTTTTACTTCATCCTGCTTCTGGGACTGGGCGCCGGATACGTCTGGTACCTCCTCTTCGCCGGCCGCCGCATGTCGCTTGGCGTCAGTGAGAAGTTTTACAGCATGCGCAACGGCTACTACCGCTGGAAGCGCCGCCGCGCCGCCCGCAAATTCGAAGTCTATATGCGCAAGCACAACCGCACCGTCGAGTTCGACGAGCACGGCAACTACATTCCCCCGGAAGATGACAAGAAGAACGGCGGCTCCAAATCCGGCTGGGTCAACTAGTTCGCATTCCGATTCCAGACAGGACATCCATCTGTCATCCTGTGCGAAGCGAAGGACCCCATGCCCGCGTCGACCGGCGGCAGCGCTTCGAGGCATTCTCGTGTGCGCGCCCGATGAAGCACCGAGGAAATGCCGGGCGGGTTCTCTGCCGCTCGACGCGGGCATGAGGTCCTTCGCTTCGCTCACTCAGAATGACAGTTCAGGGGTGGCCTGGAACAAAAAGTCTTTGAAACGGTCCAGTCACTGCCTTCACCGATGCGCATGCGGACTCTGTGCGGGATTCTTCCTGGGGGCGACCGGGTTCTTCAGAACCTTGATGTCGAAAGTCACCGGCAACAGCTTAGGCGGATAGCAGGCGGAATTGTCGCAGGCCTGGTATTTCAGGCGTCCATGCACGGCGTACTTCCCCGCCGTCATGTGAACCAGCGGCCTTACCGCGACGCTCACCGTAAAGTCGCCGGTGTAAACACTCAGTTGGTCATCGGGAGCGAAGGCGAAGCTCATCTGCTGCGGTACTGGGTAGGTAATTCGTCCGATCAGCACGTCCGTCGGCGGATCCAACTGGAGCCGGGTGGGTATCAGGACTTTTGAACCGGGGGTATTCGAATTGATGTGCAGGCCGGGCCGTACGCGAAACTGCACGTCCACCGTGGTTTCCCGCCCGCGGATCATGGACGCCAGCGGCACCGGCGCAACCGTTACGAAAGCCGTCTTCGGGGCCAGGCTGTCCTGCGCCCAGCCCTGCCCGCCCAGCAGGATAACGAGGAACGCAATCCCCGCTGCGCGATTGAGCATCGTCATTTTGCTTCCCGCTGGAAGAAGCAACAATTCGGATACTCTCCTTTCGCAAAGTACAAACTATGGTTGCAGCCGCGCGACATGTTCCGCGCTCTGGCCCGGACCCAGGATCTTCTTGATGCCGTCCTCGATTTCGCCGCGCCCTTTCAGCCCGAAAACCTTGTCCACGATCTTGCCCTCACGGTCGATATAGAGCGTAGCCGGCAGGAACTGCACGCCGCCGTAGGCATTCTCCACGTTCTCTTTGCCAAGGAGGATCGGGTAGTTCACCCCCAGATCCTTGGCGAACTTGGCCAGGTCGTCCGCAGTCGCGTCGTCATCCACCGAAACTCCAACCACTTGCAGACCCTCCGGGCCATACTGCTTCTGCAATTCGGCGAACCATGGCATTTCGATCTTGCAGGGCTCGCACCAGGTCGCCCAGAAGTTCAGCAGCACCGCTTTTCCCCGGAAATCCGAGAGATGAACCGTCTTCCCATCCGTCGATTGCAGGGCAAAGTCGGGTGCCGCCTTACCCTGCAGGGCAATCGAGGCCTTCGCCGAGGGCGCGTGCCGCGACATCTGGTAGCCAAAAGCCAGCGCCAGGGTGATCACCATGGCTACCACCAAAATGATTACAGGATCGCGTTTCACAGTCACTCCACTACAAAGAAAAACGATTGAGGAACGACAGGTAGTTCGAAATAATTGTAAACCTTCCCGCCACCAGCAGCACGCCCAGCGCGATCAGCAGCGCTCCGCTTGCCACTTCCACCGCATGCATGTGGGCGCGGAAGCGGCTGTAAAACTTGAGGAAGCGCTCAATCCCGAGCGATGTCAGCAGGAAAGGCACCGCCAGTCCCAGCGAGTAAATCGCCAGCAGGGCGACCGCCTTCATGACCGTATCCTGCGCCGCCGCAAGCGTAAGAATTCCCGCCAGAATCGGCCCCACGCACGGCGTCCAGCCGAAAGCGAAAGCAAACCCGATTACGAATGCGCCCCACACCGTGCTGCTGCCCTTCACGCTGTGCAGGCGCTTGTCAGCGTACAGATACTTGATGCGCAGGATGCCGGTAAGGTGCAGGCCGAACAAAATGATGAACACCCCCGCCACCTGCGCCAGTGTTGATTTATACCGCGCCAAAACCTGGCTGACTCCCGTCGCCAAAGCCCCCAGCATGATGAACACAATGCTGAACCCAAGAATGAAGCTGATGGAATTCAGCATCACTTTGCGCAGCAGCCCCGCCTCCTGCGTCTGCAGTTCCTCCACACCCACGCCGGAAATCAGCGACACATAGCCCGGCACCAGCGGCAATACGCAAGGCGAGAGGAACGAAACCAGCCCGGCTAAGAACGCGGCGAGAGGAAGCGGCAACTGTGACATTTCGGGCTATTGTACCCGGTCGCGCCGAAAAGCAGCCATTACGTAAAACGGTGAACTACGGGAGCGTGGCGCCGGCGGCCGCTGTGCGCGTTATGGCGGCTGCGGAAAGAATCTAGATCAGCGTGGACTTTGGGAAAATCTTGACTTCAGTCGTGCCGTCAAGGCATTCGAAAATATCGCGCTTTAGCGCCTGGGGTAGCTCTTTGAGCTTTTGGCTACTCTTTTCGCGGCCTGCTTAGGGCTTCGTCCCCGCCGGCGCCGCGGGCTCTGTCTGCGTAATTTTGTGAATCAGCGCCACCGGCACGGTGGCGGTAAGCGCGGCCCGTTCGCCGTTTTGCTCGACTTTCAGGCTATCGAAGAACTGTTTCAGGTCCGGGTCAGGACTTTTCCCCGAACCCCCGCTCGCGGCATGCCCCTCCGTCGAGCGGAAAATGGTCAGAAGACTGCTGAGTTGCTCGGCCACGTGCTTGGCGTCCGGGTCGCTGCCGGTAAACGCCTCAACTCTGAGATGCACCCCGCTGAAAGCCCGGACTGAAGCCACTACCACTGCCGGCTTGTCGAAAAGAAACGACAGGCTCATGGGAGACGTATCGAGCGGCGCCGGCGACGGCTCCACGCGAAAAATCGCCCAGGCCAGGCCGGCAAACGGCACGTAGCGGGTGGCGATCGGTATCCTCTTGTAGTATTTGCGCAGCAGCGCCGGCCCGGCGAAGGGAGAAGCCAGCTTGCGCGAGCGGTCGATGATGCCGCGGATCACTCCTGGATCGTCCACATTGGAGGCGGCCACCGTATCCACTCCCAGGATTGCCACCCGCAAAGTTCGTCCCTCCAGCGGGATGCTGAAGATGTCGTTTGATCCGTAGCTCTCCACCGAACCCGAAATCTTGCGCAGATATTGTCGGAAGCGGTCGGTTTGAATCTTGCCCACCAACACCTCCGAGTATCGCGGTTCCGCCTTCGCCCCAAAACTCGCGCCCGGCGCAGGGTCCGGATAGTGCACCGCGAAGGCCGCCTCATCCAGATCGCGCTCGAACTGAAAGCCCGTAGCTTGAATGAACTTCTCGTACTCGGGATCGTGCGAGACCTGCGGCAGCTGCCCAATGTTCGCCCGCCGGATTCCCCGGAGATTGAAGTAGATGAAGCCGTCGGCGCCGGGCAGCAGGCGGGCGGGCTCGGGCGGAGCATGCTTGAGAAGAAAAACGATCAGGGCGACGGCACCCGCCACCAGCAGAACGCCGGCCACAATGGGGAGTCTGCGTCGAATGCGCATGAAATCTGCTGCAAATGATAGCAGAGCGCAGCATTAGGAAAGCAAAATCAGAGGCCAGGAGGCAGCGTCCGCGTTCCTGGCGGCTTCTCCGCGTCCTCGGCGGTGTTTCTTAGCCCCCTCGGCGATTTAAGGCTATTCTGGCCCCAGAGAAAATTCCGAAAACGCCAGCCGCCCAGAGAAATCCCGCCGAGACTGCAGAGATTGAGCCCGGAGCCCCAGCCTCCGGTTGCACGTAAGTTGCCGTTATGGTAACTTTTACAATTGTCCCGGACATACGAAGGGATCAAGGGGGATGTGTGCTGGCCCGATGGCTGGAATCTCCCCACACTGCTGGCGTAGCTCAGTCGGTAGAGCATCTGATTTGTAATCAGAGGGTCAGGGGTTCGAATCCCTTCGCCAGCTCCAGAGAACGGTTCCGGTAAAATCTGTATTGGGCGCGGCGAGCGGTGACGGCATAGGTTTTCCAACAACACTCCATAGAGAACTTATCTAAGTGTGGCAGTTTGCGCCACCGACTTCATTGCGCACTCACACTGTTCTTCTATTCTGTGTCATTCCGGAGCGAAGCGCTCCGCGCCCGTACCTGTAACACTGCGGCGACGTGCCGGATGCAAAGATTGCCGGATGTAAAACCGAGCGGAAAACCGGCCGGGTTAGTTTGTGCACAGGTGGGTGAGTGGTTAAAGCCGGCAGACTGTAAATCTGCTCCTCCTAGCGAGGTACGAAGGTTCGAATCCTTCCCTGTGCACCAGGGATTTGCAAAGTAGTGCCGGCGTCTCGCCGGCTTTGGACGGATAGGACGAAGGCCGTTTCAAGAAAATGGATCGGGCGGGCGAGTTGGACGTAAGAAAGAAGTTCGTGCTGGCGTTGATCGCCTATGCCATATTGGCGATTCTGGCGATGAGCACGCTGTCTAATCAGCCGATCCGGATATTCGACGTCGATGTTCAGCTGCGGACGGCAACGCTGCTGATTCTTGGCCTGTTTGCCTTCCGCGCGGCGCTGTACTACTGGCGAACTCGCCTGGAAAAAGCGGACGAAGAGCAGAAGCCAGCCGGCCCTGTAGAGACGTAGCTCGCTACGTCTAAGAGGAGCGGCAAGCGGCGCCGATCGGATGAAGGCGCAGCCGACAGCGGCGGCGCAGAGCCGCCAGGCAAGACGCAGCAAGCTGCGTCACAGGGAGCGTAGGAAAGTTCAGGCCGATGTAGCTCAGTTGGTAGAGCACTCCCTTGGTAAGGGAGAGGTCACCAGTTCAATCCTGGTCATCGGCTCCAGAAATTCGGTCCCAGTAGCGGTTTTGCTGACGACCGACGACTGAAGACTGACGACTGCACGGGCGGGAGTAACTCAGTGGTAGAGTCACAGCCTTCCAAGCTGTTGGTCGCGGGTTCGATTCCCGTCTCCCGCTCCAG
>DATJXG010000439.1:0-8381 GCA_035500455.1 Terriglobales bacterium
TAGCGGGATCGTAATCTACTTCGACTGCTTCGGCGTGGCCGGTGCTATTCGTACAGACGTCTTTGTACGTCGGATCAACGGTGTTTCCACCGATATAGCCCACGCGCGTAGCGGTTACACCGGGCAGCGCCCGGAATGTGGCTTCTACCCCCCAGAAACAGCCGGCAGCAAACGTAGCTTTTTCCATAGTTCAACTCCGGAAATCAGTTTAGCTCAATCTCCGCGCCCTCGGCGGCGCTCCTCTGCGATCTCGGCGTTTCAAGGTTCTTGCAGCCGCCGGCAAAACCCAAAAAGTTAAATCGCCGAGGACGCCGAGTAACGCCGCCGAGGCGCCGAGACCGCAAGTTCAGCCTTTTGAGCACGCTCCGGGCATCTTGAAGGCCGGAGCCGGGAAATCTACACTGATAAAGATGCACGCCCATGTCCATGGCGGAGGACGGGAACCGTTGAAGGTCCTGCGCATCTCCCTTGGGGTCACGCTGGCTTACATTGTTCTGCTGGTGGTGGCCGGACTGCGGTCGCATTCGCTGGCGCTGCTTTCCGAGGCAGGCCACAATCTCTCCGATTTTCTGGCGCTGCTGCTGTCGCTGGTGGCGCTGTACCTGGAGGCGCGCCCGGCCAGCGCCACCAAGACTTACGGCTGGCGCCGCGCCGGGGTGCTGGCCGCTCTGGTAAACGCGGTATCGCTGATCGCGGTTTCGTTCTTTATTTTCTACGAGGCGGTGCGGCGCCTGCAGCAGCCGCGCAGCGTCCAGGCCGGCACCATGATGGCGGTGGCAGCGGCGGGCGTGGTCATGAACGGCGTTATTGCCTGGCTTCTGTTCCGCTCCAGCCATGACGTGAACCTGCGCAGCGCCCTCATCCACGAGATCGGCGACACGCTCTCCACCGCTGCCGTGATCCTGGGCGGCTGGGCCATTCTGCTGACTGGGCAGTCGTGGATCGATTCGGCGCTGTCGCTGGGCATTGGCGCGCTCATCCTGTGGTCGGCGTTCGGCATCGTGCGCGAGACCCTCAACATATTGCTTGAAGGCACACCCCGCGGCATGAAGCTGCAGCAGGTGGAAGCCGCCATGCGCACCATTGACGGCGTGCGCGATGTTCACGACCTGCACGTGTGGAGTATCGGCTCGGAAAACCATGCGCTTTCGGCGCACATCGCCATCGCCGACATTCCGCCCTCGGTGAGCGAGCGCATTCTGCGTGACGTGAAAGAGCGGTTGCTCCGCGACTTTCATATCCATCACACCACCATCCAATTTGAATACGAAGTGTGTGAGGTGGCTCACGGCTGCGTGGTTGCGGTGAGCGAGCACGAACACGGATCGTAGCGCCGGCGTCCCGCCGGCAGTTTCTGGAATTGCGATGCGGTCAGCCTTCCGTCAACGTTGCCGGCGGGACGCCGGCGCTACGGTCTTGTATCGGAAGCACTCCACCGCGTGGTCATTTACCATACCCACCGCCTGCATGAAGGCGTAGCAGATGGTCGATCCGACGAAGTTGAAGCCGCGCTTCTTTAAATCCTTGCTCATGGCGTCGGAGTCGGCGGTCTTCGCCGGAAGCCTCGCGCCCAGGCGCCATTGGTTGATTCTGGGTTGCCCTCCCACAAACTGCCAGATGTAGCGGTCGAACGAGCCAAATTCTTTCTGTACGGCCAGGAAGGCTTTGGCATTCTTCACCGCGGAATCGATTTTCAGGCGGTTGCGGACGATTCCCGCGTTGCCCATCAAACTGCGGCGTTTGCGGGCGTCAAAGCGGGCCACGCGCGCCGGATCAAAGTTCTCGAACGCGGCGCGATAGTTTTCCCTTTTCTGCAAAATGGTTTCCCAACTCAGGCCGGCCTGTGCTCCTTCGAGGACCAGGAATTCGAAAAGCGTGCGGTCGTCGTGGCAGGGAACGCCCCATTCCTCATCGTGGTAGCGGACCGAAAGCTCGGTGCTCGCCCAGGAGCATCGCAGCAGTTTGGAGGCATCTTTCATATGGGCAGCGTCCCAGTGTAATTGAGAGCCGAAGGACTGGAGGCTAGAGAAATTCGACGGATGGGCCGATATGCTCTTCGCAAGGAAAGCGAGGCAGGGAAAGCGAACTCGCTTCGTCGCGGATCGGAATCAGATGAGGTCTGCTGTTCTCGCCCTGCGAAAATCGGGCAGAATGCGTAGAACCTGCGGCGAGGTACCGCCCGCAAAGGCCGCTATGTTCTCAGCGACTTACGATTTTGCCCTTGCGCGAAACCGGGTCAGGCTCGTAATCTTCGGTTCTCGCCGGGAGCTGCCTCACTGATGGTGCAATAAAAGATCGGCAGAGCGTTGGGCAGGATGCGACTTGCGGGATTAGATCGGGTTTATATAGCTGGGACAAGAAACCGGCGCAAACAATAGCGCGTATGGGCCACCAGTTGGCCTGTTTGTGCCATGAACCTGAGGGCGCTCCTTTTGTAACTTGGAGGCGGGCGGGCAGCTAGCCTAGAGTCAACGCTGTAGACGGGCCGTCCCGCAAGTCTTTTCGGCCCCTTACGTGCATTCAATATTGCCGTAAGCTCGCAGGTGTTAGCAAAATTAGGAATCAGGTGGGTATGAAGTACATAGGGTGGTGTTTTTTTCTCGGAATGAGTCTGGCGGCGGCGGCGCAAACGCCGGTGCCGACGCCCTACCTGCCTCCCGCGAGCGCCTACCTGAATACCAATCCGAACTCCTCTGAACAGCCGGGCGCCGATTCGGTCCTCACCATCCGCAAGCGGGTGGATGAAGTCAACGTGCTATTCATCGCCACCGACAAGCACGGCAAGTTCGTGCGCAACCTGAACCAGGGCGATTTTGCCATCCTCGACGATCACAAGCCGCCGCAGGCCATCCTCAACTTCGGCCATGAGACGGACCTGCCGCTCGAGCTGGGGCTGCTGGTCGATACCAGCGGCTCGGTGAACAGCCGCTTCGCCTTCGAGCAGGAAGCAGCCGCCAGCTTTCTGGATCACACCATTCGGGCCAAGTTCGATCGCGCCTTCATCATGGGTTTCAGCACGCGCAGCAAGGTTGCCCAGGACTTTACCGATAACGTCAAACTTCTCGATACCGCAGTCCAGAACCTGCACAATGGCGGCGGCACCGCGCTCTACGACGCAATTTACCGCGCCTGCCGCGACAAGCTGGCCAAGGAACCGCAGGATCATCCGGCGCGGCGCGCCATTATTGTGGTGAGTGACGGTGAGGATAACCAGAGTGAGGTCAGCCGGGCGCAAGCCATCGAAATGGCGCAGCGCGCGGAAGTGATCGTCTATGCCATTTCAACCGACGACAGCGGCCTGGTGCTGCGCGGTGACAAGATTCTGCAGCAACTGGCCGATGCCACCGGCGGCCGCGCCTTCTTCCCCTTCAAAATAAAGGACGTAACCCGCGCATTCGCCTCCATTGAAGACGAACTGCGCAGCCAGTACATGGTCTCCTACCGCCCCGCCGACTTCGACGCCGACGGCCGTTACCGCTCCATCGAGATTACCGCCCTGAAGGGCGGCCTCCAGGTTCGCGCCCGCCGCGGATACTACGCCCCCGCGCAATAACCAGTGCAACCAACCGTGTAGGGACGCGATAAACTTAACGCGCAGGGAACTCACATGACTACGCCCACTGCACGCGCCAATCCCCTCGCCTATCTCAGCGATCAGTTGGATGATCTCAAGGCTAAAGGCACGCACTTCCGCCTGCGCGTGCTGGAGGACGAGCAGGCCCCGGTCTGCACCTTCGACGGAAAGAAAGTTATCAACCTCGCTTCCAACAATTATTTGGGGCTGACCACGCATCCCAGGCTGCGCGAGGCGGCGCTTGAAGCTACGCGCAAGTATGGAGTGGGTTCGGGAGCGGTGCGCACCATCGCCGGGACCATGAAGATTCACATGGAACTCGAAGAGAAAATCGCGCGTTTCAAGAATGTGGAAGCCTGCGTGGTGTTTCAGTCGGGATTCGCCGCCAACGCCGGCACGGTTTCCGCTGTACTGGGCAAAGATGATTTCATCATCTCCGATCAACTCAACCATGCCTCGATCATCGACGGCGCCCGCCTCTCCCGCGCCAGGATTCTGGTGTTCGAGCACAAGAACACTGCCCAGGCCGAAGAGAAGCTGGCCAGCGTAAAGAACGAACCCGGGAAAAGGCTGCTCATCACCGACGGCGTCTTCTCCATGGACGGCGACATCGGTCCGCTGCCTGCGCTCTGCGATCTGGCGGAAAAATACGGCGCCATCATGATGGTCGATGACGCTCACGCCTCAGGCGTCCTCGGCCGCAACGGCCGCGGGACCGTCGATCACTTCAAGGTGCACGGCCGCGTGGATATCCAGGTGGGAACGCTCTCCAAGGCCATCGGCGCCCTCGGCGGCTACGTCTGCGGATCGCGCGATCTGATCGATTTCCTCTACCACCGCGCCCGGCCGTTTCTTTTCTCCACTTCGCATCCGCCCTCGGTCGCCGCAACCTGCATCGCCGCTTTCGAGGTTCTGGAGAGCGAACCCGAGCGCATCGAGAAGCTCTGGGAGAACACCCGCTTCTGGAAAAAAGAACTCGGCCTGCTGGGCTTCAACATCGGAGGCGTGAACACGCCCGCCAGCGAAACGCCCATCACGCCCATCATCCTGGGCGACGGCAAACTCACCATGGACTTCTCCCGCGAGCTTTTTCAGCAAGGCGTCCTGGGCACCGGCATCGCGTTCCCGACGGTACCAGAAGGCAAAGCCCGCATCCGCACCATCGTGACGGCCACCCACACGCAGGATGAATTGCAGCAGGCGCTGGAAGTGCTGAAGGCGGTGGGCAAGAGAATGGGGATCGTAGGCTAGCGCTGCTTGTGGAAAGTAATCGCCATTAGAAATTAACTGTCATTCGAAAAATAATTGTCATTCCGAGCACAGCGAGGAATCTGGATTTCTGCCGATAGCGGCAGTATGTCGATGTATGCACGAACCCAGATCCCTCGCTACGCTCGGGATGACACTTCAGGGGAGTCTCCGAACAAACCCATCTGATATGTTCTAATCTCTCCGCTCATGACCACGGGCACACACCCGGACCGCTACCGCCTCATCCTGTCCTTCGGGCTGGTGTATTTCTTCTGGGGATCGACTTACCTGGCGATCAGCATCGGCGTGGAGCAAATCCCCCCGGCTCTCCTTTGCGGCGTGCGCTTTCTCATCGCCGGGGTCCTGATGATCTCCTACTGCGCGCTCGGAGGCCGCCCTATCTGGTTCGAACCCAAACGCCTGGCGCAGATGGCGGCGATCGGCACGCTGCTGCTGTTGGGCGGCAACCTGACGCTTTCCTATGCCGAAATCATTGTGCCCTCCGGCCTGGCGGCGCTGATCATCGCCTGCACGCCCATGTTCTTCCTGGTTCTGGATACGCTTCTGCTCGGCGACCATCACCTCTCGCGCCGCGGCCTGGGCGGACTGCTGCTCGGCGTCATCGGCCTGGGGGTGCTGCTTTGGCCGCAACTCCGCGCCACCGGCAGCCTGCAGCACCGCCAGCTTTGGGCTTCACTGAGCCTGCTAGGAGGCTGCTTCAGTTGGGCGCTGGGATCGGTGCTGGCGAAGGTCTGGAAATCTTCCGAGATCGACCCGCTGGCCGGAACCAGCTGGCAGATCATCTTTGCCGGCCTGGCGAATCTGCTGGTGGCGATCGCGCTCGGCGACTTTCACCGCGTGATCTGGACTCCGCGCGGCGTGGGCGCCATCGCCTACCTGGTGGTGTGCGGCTCGCTCATCGGCTACACGTCTTATATCTACCTTCTGGCGCATGCGCCCACCTCGAAAGTCTCCACCTACGCCTACGTCAATCCGGTGGTGGCTGTGTTTCTGGGCTGGCTCATCGCTCACGAAGCGGTGGACCGCTACATCCTGCTGGGAAGCGCGATTGTGGTGGCTTCGGTGATCCTGGTGACCAGCGCCAAGGTGACCGCGAAGACTGTGGCTGAGGAGATGCCGGCGGTGGAATCGATGTGAATCCGCAGCCGCGATGCCGCCTTCCCATAACGTATTCCTAAGAAAGCCTTCACCCGAAAACGGTACACTGTGATTTCACCTCCATGGCCAACTGCATCAATTGCGGGAGACCTCTAGCCTCATTCACCTTTGGCGAGGCGAGCAATCTCTGCCCGGAATGCCGCGCGGCCCGCTCCGTCGCGCCCCCGGCGCCGCCGGCCGCTGTGGTACGCCCCCGGCGGCCGATGACCATCGCCCTGGTCGCCACCAACGCCGCGGTTTTCGTGGCCATGGGCGTGAGCGGCGCTTCCTGGCTCGAGCCCAATACCCGCGACCTGCTGCGCTGGGGGGCAGATTTTGGGCCACTCACGCTCAGCACCCAGCCCTGGCGCGCCCTCACCTCGAATTACGTGCACATCGGGATCGTCCACATTCTGTTTAACATGTGGTGCCTGTGGGACCTGGGGCAGTTGTCGGAGCGCATCTTCGGCCGCTGGACTTATTTTCTGGTGTACACCTTCTCCGGCCTCGCCGGCAGCCTGGCCAGCCTGTGGTGGCGCCCGATGGCGGTGGGCGCGGGAGCTTCGGGCGCGATTTTCGGCTTGGCGGGAGCGCTGATTGTGGCGCTGTACCTGGGCGATCTGCCATTTCCGAAGCAAGCCATGCAGCGCACGCTGCGCAGCCTGCTCATGTTTGCCGGATACAACCTGTTTTTCGGCGCGGTAGCGGCGCACGTGGATAACTCCGCCCATGTCGGCGGACTGGTCGGCGGAGCGGTCCTGGGCGCGTGCCTGGCGGGCAGCCTGACCAAGGAAGCGGAAGCGCGCGTCCGCGCGCGGCAACTGGTTTTCGGCGGGGCGGTAGTGGTGCTGGTGGCGGCAGCGGCGTTCGTCAACCGCAGCAGCCATTACGCGGTCGTGCTCAACCATGCGCAGGAGGCCCTTACCCACGCCCATCCGAAAGCCGCGCTGCCGGATTTGCAGCAGTTGGTGAAAGATCGCCCCAATGATCCGGAGGGCTTCGCCCTGCTGGGCAACGCCTATTTGCAGCAGAAGAATTACGCCCAGGCGGAAGCTACGCTGCATCGCGCGCTGGAACTCGACCCGGAAAGCGAGAACGCGCAGTACAGCATGGGCCTGGTGTATCTGCAGACCTCGCGCTACCAGCCGGCCCTCGACACTTTCACCAACCTGCAGCAGCAGGACGCCAAAGAGCCGGAGATCGTCGTGCTCAAAGGCGACGCGCTGCGCGGCCTGAAACGCTACGACCCGGCGATGGACGCTTACCACCAGGCACTGACGCTCGATCCGAAGTCCGCCGGCGCCTATCTCGGGATCGGCGAGACACAATTTGCCCTGGGGCATGTCGATGATGCGCTGGCTTCTCTCCAGAAGGCCGCCGCTCTCGATGCCGATGACAGCGAAATCCAGCAGGCACTCGCGAAAGCCTACGCCGCCAAAGGGATGACCCAGGAATCGCAAGCCGCCGCCCAGAAAGCGGACGCGCTGGAAAAAGCGGACTCCTCGCAGCAGTGAATTCGTCATCACCAGAAATGAATGACTTAGAGCTAAGCTGTTGAAACCTGGATTATGTACTTCACGCAAAAGCCAGAGTACAATTCCGCCATGCGAAAACATCGAAATTGGATCGGACTATGGTGGGCCATACTCCAACACTTCGGGAAAGAATGCCAGGCCACATGGAGTGGCGAAGTGACCGCCGCTGCAATTGGCGGACTCGCGGCGGCGGCGACTGGATTCTTTCGCAGCCGTGGACATCTGTCATTTACCGATGCTGCTGAGGATGGCCTGCTTGGGGCGCTCTTTGTATTTGCCATTTACGCGATAGGCCAGCTTTTTCGATCTCCGTGGCTGGAGCACAGTGACAAGCATGCAGTCACTAGACGCGATGGAATTATTGGACTGTTCCTAGCCACGTTGCTTCTTGGCGCAAGTGGGCTAATGTACTGGCTGATTGCGGGTGATCTTCGTTCGCAAATCACTTTGATCGCCCCTGCCGATCCGGGCCAAGTTAAAGCGATTGAAGAATGCAGAGGAACACTAGCGGCACTCACAAAGCCTGAGGCGAAGGATTCACTCCGGCGCCGAACAATTCAACTCGTGAACGATCTCGGTTTATTTTGGAGCCGAATACCGATGCCGCCGCAACAGTCGGTACAGAATCCGGCAAACGATGAAGAGCGTAAACGGAATGAAGCTTGGGCTGAGTACTGGCGAAGGACCACCGTGGCCTATACGAGCAAAGACTTTAATCAGAGAATTTTAGGAATTGTGAGGGAATACAAAGCCAAAGGAGTTCCAGTTGGATTTCTTGAGGTATCGGCAGAGCAGCCAGATCGCCTAATAGGAGCTGCTCCATACGGCGGTTTCTCTCTTGAGCACTGTGAAGCATATCAGAA
>DATJXG010000440.1:0-29337 GCA_035500455.1 Terriglobales bacterium
GCCTCCGTGCATAACACGGCGCTCGGCAGTTACTCATCAGCGTAAGTTGCCGAGAAATGCCTCCAGCGCTCCATACGCAGTCACGCGGCCATCCTTATCAAGAAAGGCGCAGTCATAAATCAGATCATTGATATTCGCTCCTGCCGATGGCTTCCGCGCCCATGCCAGTAACGCTGGCCGTCCGCCGCGCCGCACAATGTAAGCCTTCTCCTCGTCCCGCAGCCGCTGTTTAAACGTCCCCAGCTTTGTGGCCAGCCTGAATCGAGGACACTCGAGATGCAATTCAGCGAGGTCCGCGAGTTGCGCCTCTTTGACCTGAACCTCCGCAGCGGCAGCCTCGATCTTCGCCCCGGCCTCTGGTTGCCGCCGCAGCAATGCTGAGGATTCCGTAATCCAACTTCGTGAATATTTCGCCGCGCGGTAGGCCTTCGACCACCCGCGGATTGCCTGCTTCAGTTTCGTCGCAGGTCCGACGAGTTTGCCTTGCGCCTTCCTGCCGACCCGCCGAACCCTACCCTGAATGCTCGGCCTTTCAATGTATGCGGTGAAATTGGGCTTGAAGTGGTTGGCGAATCTGCTCTTGTAAAATTCCTCTCCAACAGAGAAGTCGAATTCCCGCGTGACGCGATCTGCAGCGTACAAAAAGAGCTGCCGCATCAGCACCTCACCGGCAGAGTAATCCCATGCATCCACGTTAAATGTCTGCTGATACATAGTGAACTTTCCGTTGGCCTCGAAACCCAGGTGATATGCCAGTGGCCGCCCGTCCCACTCCAGCACGAAGAATCGAAGATACTTCTGCAGCTCACTCTCTTCCGCCAACGCGTTCAGCAGCGCGGTGAACTCCGGGCGCAGGCAACTGCTCTCCTCCGCAAGCAGCTCACGGCGCAAGATCTGTTGGCGGACGAAATCCGGAAGGCACTTCTCAATCTCCTCCCTGCTCCTGAGCAGATTGAACTTCACGGGAGCGGTCTTCTGCAGTTTGGTCTCATGACGCCGCAGGTGTTTCTTGTCGGCAAGCTTCCTCAACAAGCCGGATTCCTTTTCAAGAAGCACCGTCGGGCACGGACTCGCCGGAATCACTGCCAAATAATCGCGAACACTCTGCAGTTGCTTCCAATGGCGTGCAACCCGCGAATTGCAGGAAAGATGTTCCAGCACACACTCATTCCAGTGCTTCATTTGAAAGAGTGCGTCGATTGCAGCCGCCAGGCACTGGGCTGTGTCGCGTTCTTCGCAGAGAATGTCGCCGTAGTCCGCTTCAGGCACCGCCATGAACTGAATTCTCCCGCCCCTCCTCACCAGTGGAAGAATGGCAGCTACTTCACTGCCATACCAAACCACGGGGGTGCATAGTTCACAACTATGAGAGTTGGCACGCCACCACGCCCGGTTCCAGGCAAAACTCTGAAAGACTTCGCCTTCGGGATCGGTTCTCCATAAACGGTCCCACTCCGAAGCAAGGCGCTCCAGGTCCGCAAATTGCGTGACGATCTGGCATTGAACCTGTCGTCGCGACTCCGCTGGGGCACCCGCTGACGCCAGGTCTATCTCCAGAGCTGCAATAGCATTGTCGGCCGGCATTTCTTACTCCATTTCCCCTGGTTAATCGAAGCGACGCAAGGACAGTTGTTCGGTCGCCACATGAAACACAAACTGCGACCCATAGATGAGGTACCGTCTCCAAAGACGCCGTGGCTCGGTGATGAGCCGATAGAACCACTCCAGGCCGTGCTCTCGCATCCAGTATGGCGCCTGCCTGGTGCGGCCCGCATGGAAGTCGAATGCGGCTCCCACCCCCACTACCACCGGCACGTTTAACCGGGGCCGATTGCGATGCATCCAACGCTCCTGCTTGGGAGTACTTAGCCCAACCCACAACACATCTGGCGCTGCCGCATGGATAGTATCTAGTACCACTTCCTCTTCCTTATCGGTAAGGGCCCTGAACGGCGGTGAGTATTCTCCTACGATGTGAGTACCATACTTACTGCCAAGATGATGCGTCAGCATGGTCGCTACTCCGGGTGCCCCACCATAAAGGAAGTGCCGGTATGCAGACCCGGTGCTTTCGCAAAAGCTCTGCATCAACTCGGGGCCGTAAACGCGGCGTTTCAGCGAATGGCCGCGCCGCCTCCCCAGCCACACCAGAGGCATTCCGTCGGGCACTACGAGGTCGGCGGAATTCAGAACCTGTTTGAAAGAGGAATCGTGTTGCGCCTCGGTGACGCCGTGCATGCCGGTTACCGCAATGTAGTGGCATTCCCGGCGCTCAGCGATCCACTCTCGCATCAGCGCAACAACGTCAGGGATTTGTACCGCGCTTACTTTGACTCCTAACACCTTGAAGCTGTCTGTGGTTTGCGGTTGAGCGCGTTGCAGAATTGTCCCTGCTCCCCCCATTGGTGGTGCTCCCTGGTCGGTGAATGACCCGTCATGCTGCGGATGAAATAAAAGGAAAAAGGAGAGATTGATTCCGGATGAAGAACCAATCTCTCCCACAACTAAGCCGCGAGCACTTCTTGCTCGGCTTTCTCGCGCAGACGGCCGGCCTGGCGCAATTCAGCTTCGATCCACGGGTAAGTGCGCTTCAATCCTTCACGAAGCAGAATCGAAGGCTCCCAGCCAAGCACATCCCGCAGGCGGCTGTTGTCGCTGTTTCGGCCGCGCACTCCCTGCGGTCCCTTGAGGTTGTGCGTCTTCACAACCTGCTTCCCCGCCGCGTCGGCCACCAGATCCACTAATTCGTCGATCGTAACCAGTTCGTCGGTGCCCAGATTCAATGCCTCGGTGTAGTCGGATGCCATGATGCGCAACAGTCCCACAACGCAATCGTCCACATACATGAACGAGCGTGTCTGCTGGCCATCCCCCCACACTTCAATCTCGTCGCCGTTCTGCGCCAGTGCAACCTTCCGGCAGATGGCCGCCGGAGCCTTCTCCTTGCCGCCATCGTAGGTTCCCAGCGGCCCGTACACGTTGTGGAAGCGCACCATGCGGGTTTCGAACTTATAGTCGTGCCAGTAGTAGCGGCAGAGTTCCTCCGCGTACAGCTTCTCCCAACCATAGCCCGGCTCGGGTTCGGCAGGAAAAGCATCTTCTTCGCGCAGTGGAACTACGCTCGCGTCCTTCTGCTTGCTTTGCGCATAGACGCACGCGGAGGAAGAAAACAGGAAGCGCTTGATGTCATTCTGCCGGGCGGCTTCCAGCATGTGCGCGTTGATCAGAATATTGTTGCGCGCGATGTCAGCATGGAAGGCAGTAATGTAGCCAATCCCTCCCATGTCCGCCGCCAGGTTGTAAACCTGATCGATGTTTCCGCGGGTGGCGGCCAGGCAGGCGTCCCAACGCCGCAGGTCGTGAATTTCGAATTCGTCCGCCGCGGAAGGCTCGTACTCCGGATGTTTCAGATCGACGCCTCGCACCCAGTGTCCGTCCGCCGCCAGTTGCTTCACGAGGTGATGGCCGATGAATCCGCCGGCGCCGGTTACCAGGATGCGCTTCTTTGTGCTCATAGGGAGTGTCTCCTTGAAAGGCTTTAAGATTCGTTGCGTGAAACGGGGTTGCTTGCGGCAATCAACTGCTGCGGTGTGTGAGACGTTTTTCTCTATCAGAGTGAGGTTGGGTGTTAGCGGCGTGTACAAAATGCACGAAGAATGTTTTGAAAGTACCGAAGTGCAATGTTTTTGTAATTCTGCCCTGGTAATTGTTGACACTATTTAGTGTCTTTGCTAGCCTCCACACATCCCGACAACCTGGAATGTCTTGCACGTGACTTCCGCCCGCGCCAGCGGCTAAGTGACGTGAGTACGATGCTCCTCTGACCGGCTTCGTTCGTCCGAATGGTCAGATGTACGTGACTGATTGAGACCTATCCAAGACGGTTTCACTCGGGCATTCTAGACGGGATTTAGCTCCTTTCACTTTCAATATAACCACCAGACCTCTAGGGGGATTAATGTCGTTGTTGCGCGCAATTGCAAAGGCCAGCGCTGCCTTGATCACGCTCGTCATCTCGATGGGCGCGATCTGTGAAGCCGGTACGGTAAACATCTTCCCCGGCGCCAACATCCCTGCTGTAGTAAACGCTTCTCCGGCGGGCACAACCTTCATCATTCATCCTGGCACGTACCGTCTTGCAAGCCCGATCGTTCCCAAGACCGGCGATATCTTCAGCGGACAAGTTGGTGCGATCCTCAGCGGCGCCCGCCTGCTCACCACCTTCACTACTTCCAGCTCATATCACCTGGTCACTGGCCAAACTCAGCAAGGCCGCGTAACTATCAGCAACACCATTTGTGAGGCAGGATATCCCCGCTGCAACTACCCCGAAGATCTTTTCTTCGACAGCAAGCCGTTGATTCATGTCAACAGCCTTGGCGGGGTAGCCCCGGGAAAATGGTTCTTCGATTATGCCGCGAACATCATCTACTTCTCCGATAATCCCGCCGGTCACGTAGTCGAGACCAGCGTTCAACCCGCCGCCTTCCAGGGCACGGCGAACAACGTCACCATCAAAGGCCTGATCATCGAAAAATTCGCCACGCCGGTAATGACCGGCGCCATTTCCGGGGCTGGTACGGGCTTTGGCAATCCTTCCGCGGGTGCGAACTGGACGATTCAGAGCAACGAGATTCGTTACAACCACAGTGATGGAATCCGGCTCAACTTCGGTTTCCAGATCAATTCCAACAAGATCCACAACAACGGCAACCTGGCCATTGGCGGCGGGGTCGGAGGAGGCAACGCCGACGGCACCGGCACCCGCGCGTCGGGCATCGTGATTCAGGGCAACGAAATGTCGTATAACAACTACGCGCATTTCTTGCCCCACTATGGCGCCGGCGGCTCCAAGTTCTTCACCAGCCGTGGCATGGTCTTCCGTAATAACTATGTGCATAACAACCTCGGCGTCGCCATGCACCTCGACACGGGAAACTATGGCGCCATCTACGATGGCAATACTGTCGCCGATAACTCGGACGAAGGCATCATGCACGAAATCAGTTTCGGGGCAACGATGCGGAACAACAAGCTGCTCCGCAACGGATATATTTATCCCGACGGGAGTTTCTGGCTTTACGCCGCCAACCTGCTGAGTGCCACCTCACAGGGCGTGACGGCATATTGCAACACTGTGGAGGTCGCGGCCCAGGGTGGCAACGGCATCAACATCCTTACTCAGCATCGCAACGGTTATATCCCATCGATCAACAATTATTATCACCACAATACTGTTGTCTTCGACGGCAACTCGGGCAATACCGGCGCCGCGCGCGGCGATAAGACCATTGCCGGTTTCTTCAGCAGCAATAAGTTCGACTACAACACCTACCACATGCCAGCTCTCACCCGGAAGGCGTTCGCCTGGAACGACAAGATGAACACCTTCGCGCAATTCCAGGCCGCTGGCCAGGATCCGCATGGAACCGCCGATACCAACTACAAGAACCCCATACCGAACGTTTCACTGAGTGCTCCCGCATCCGGAGCCACAGTGAGCGGAGTGGTAGACGTCAAGGGCACAGTCACCAGTACGGTCGCCTCAAAGGTTGATCTGTACGTTGACTGGGTTTTGAAGCAGAGCACGAGCGGTACGCCCTTCAGCTTCACCTGGAACGCCGCCAGCGTTCCGCCCGGGTCGCACCTCATCACCGCCATGGTGTACAGCGCGACGGGCACGCGCGCATGCTATGCCGTGCCGGTAAACGTTCAGTAAGCAACTTCGACCGCAGCGCCGTGCAGCCTGTTAAGTTCGGACTGTGTGGCGCTGCGGTTTCCTTCTCCCCGCCAATCTCCTCAGCGCACCGCCTGCCGCTCCGGCTTGAAATTCTCCGGCTGCCTGGCCTGGCCCCTCAGATTCACGCATCTAAAGAACCAGCCGCTTTGCTCCCGAGGTCCTCCATGTACCGTTATTCAATGCGTCCGGCAAGAGTTGCCCTGGCTCCGGTTCTTCTTTGCGTCTTCATCTGCGGAGTAGCGGCTGTTGCGTCAGGAGCCGTTGTCGAGATCACGCCGGCAAGCGACATTGCAGCGGTGGTGAACTCTGCGCCGCCTGGCACCAGGTTTAACATTCACCCCGGAACCTACCGCTTGCACGCTCCCATCGCGGCCAAAAGTGGCGACCTCTTCCACGGCGAAGCGGGCGCTGTTCTCAGCGGCGCGCAACTGCTCTCTGGATTTCATCGCGAAGGCGCGAACTACTACGTTGACGGCCAAACCCAGCGCCATCGGGTGAACGTCGAAGGCCCAAAGTGCCTGCCGGATTATCCCCGCTGCGGCTATCCGGAGGATCTCTACTTTGACGACAAGCCTCTGCGCCACGTGGATGCGCTCTCGGGGGTGGGCCCGGGAAAGTGGTATTTCGACTACGACCACAGCAGAATCTATTTCGCAGATAATCCTGCCGGGCACGTCGTCGAGACCAGCGTCACTCCCGCCGCTTTTCAGCCTGGCCCGGCGAATCGTGTGATCGTCGAAGGACTGGTCATCGAAAAGTTCGCCACGCCGGTAATGACGGGCGCAGTGGGGGGTGCCGGTACGGGACTCGGATCGCTTGATAAGGGGGCGGACTGGACTATCCGCAACTGTGAGATCCGCTTCAATCACGGCGACGGCATCCGCGTGAACTTCGGCTGGCAGATCCTGAATAACAACATTCATCACAATGGCAACTTGGGTATTGGGGGTGGGGTCGGCGGGGGCGAACCCGGTGGCGACGGGACCGCTGACTCGCGAATCCTGATTCAAGGCAACGAAGTCGCGTTCAATAACTATGCGCATGTTAATCCGAAGTTTGGGGCCGGCGGCATCAAGTTAGTGAAGACCAGGGGACTGATAGTTCGCGGCAACAATTCCCACGATAACGTCGGCTCCGGGATTCATCTCGATATCAACAATTACAATGCACTCTACGACGGCAATACCGTCGCTGATAACACGGATCAAGGCATCTTCCACGAAATCAGTTACTCGGCGGTAGTTCGTAATAATAAGCTGCTGCGCAACGGCAGCATCTACCCTCAGGGCTCGTACTGGCTTTACGCCGCTAACTTGCTTAGCTCCACTTCCCAGGGAGTGGAAGCTTACTGCAACACCATCGAGGTTTCAGCGCAAGGCGGTAACGGCGCCGACATGCTGGCGCAGCATCGCGGTGACGCTGTGCCTTCATCAGACAACTATTTCCACCACAATACGATACAGTTCGATGGGAACTCCGGCATCACCGGGGCGGCGCGCGAGCGTGGACTCGAAGACTTCTTTAGAAGCAACCATTTTGACTACAACGCCTACTACCTGCCCGATCTCTCGCGAAAGGCCTTCGCCTGGGGCGACAAGATGAATACGTTCGCTCAGTTTCAGGCAGCTGGCCAGGAAGCTCACGGCTCAGCCAGCGCGAAGGGCCAAGGCTCGGCGCCCAACATCGTTATTTCTTCCCCCGCCGATCAATCTCAGGTTTCAGGTGCGGTCAACGTGGAAGGGCAAGCCGACGACTCGAATTCAATCAGTCAGGTGCAGATTTACCTCGACTGGAAACTCCGCGGCACCGTCCACACCAGTCCGTTCACATTCGCTCTCCAGACCGATGACCTCTCGGGTGGCCCTCATACCCTCGCGGCGATGGCCTACAACCGCGAAGGCGTCCGCGCCTGCTACGCGATTACCATCGTGAAGTAGTATGCCGGGCGGAACGCGCATTTATGCACTCTCAGCCAGTCTGCAACCACGTACTCGACGGGAAGTGCCCGGAAGGATCGGCGGAAAGCGCCAGTCCGCGATAGCCGTCGGCGGCCTCGTAGTCCGGAAGAAGCTCCTTCAGTTGTTTGGAACAGGCGTAATGCAGCCCGGAAAGGCTGCTGAGCACCCGCAGCCGGTCGTTGTTTACCAGAAGGGCTAGTAACAGCGCGCTCTCCTGCCAGCCGAACGGCTTGAACAGTGCGCTGCGCGGATAAAGGTAGGGGAAAAATATGTCGTGGATATGGATGAACACTCCCGGCGCGAGCCTGGGAATGATGTCGAGATAGATGCGGATGACGTCCGACCCAACTTTTACGGTGTGGCTGGAATCGACAAACAGAAGGTCGCCGGAAGAGAGTTCGGAAAAAATCGACGCATCAACATTTTGACAGAGCTCCGGAACCAGGCGGATGTGCTGTGCCTGGCGGCGCAGCGCCGACGCCGGAAACGGCTCGATGCAAGTTATTTCCGGCATCTTGCCCGATTCACCGCAGCTCATTTCCGTGGCGTGCAGCATGCACATGGTGGAAACCCCGCTGCCGATTTCAATAATTCGACGAGGTTTCCACCGTCGAACGAAGCAATGCAGCACCTGAGACTCGATTGGGCCGAAGCCCAATCCCCAGTCTCCCCGTGTCAGGCTATCGTAGAACTGTAAACCCGCGACTTCCTGGTAATAGTCCCGGCACGTCTCCGCCAGCCATTCGAACTGCGATGGCACATTCCAATCGAGCCCGGTCAGCGAACTCGGACCCGTCCATAGCTCGCGGTTGGCGCGCAACCACGCAAAGTCCGGCATGGGACTGTAGTAGTGCTTAGGGAAACAATGCACACCCGCCCGGTCCAGGAGCATAAAGACCCGAAACAATTGCTGTTTGAGCAGACGACGTGCAGCCACGCTTTAGCCTCCGGGAAACGAGTCCCCATACAGAAACCATCCCTCCCGCGCAGCAGGCCGCGCAACGATGGCCTGCCCTCGATTGCAGCTCCAAACAGAAGGACTGCTCATGGAGAAGATGGCGACGCCAGCCTGCGCTGACCTCGAAGTTTCATCTCGCGGAATCTCGCCAGCAGTGCGAGCGGCGCCAGACAATAGAGCCTGACAATGAACTCATCCCATTGGCGCAGCACACGGTAGGCCACACTGTCCCACACGCGTTCCCCAATACCGGGCTCGTTCTCAGAAGACTCCGCAGCCGCGGACCATGCCGGCCAGTCTCCGCCGCTCTGCCGGCGCCACAGCCGAATGTAGCGTCCGATTTTTTGCTTCAGGGCGCCAGGCAGAATTTCGTTCCGGTTGGCGCGTGAGATTTCACCGCCTCGTACTCGCGCATGATGCTCCGCCGTGTAGATAGCAGAGCGATCCGCGCCTTCCAATGACGCTACCTGCGGCGAGAACGGCAAGTTCAGGAATTCGCATACACCCATCATCACACCGGCCGGGTCGGAAACCAGCTTCTCGTATTGCACCTCGCAGACCGCCACGCCGTTCTTCACCAACCGATCACGCTCACGCTTGAGAACCCGGCAACCGAGCAACGCCCGCAAGACCATTCCCCTTCGCGTAAACCACGACTCCTCAGATTTGGCCGCGCGGATCACGCTTTCGCACACCCCAGCCGGATCGCGCCAGACAATAAGAAATTTGGCTTCCGGGAACATGCGCGACAGCTCTTGCATCCGGTCATAGTAGTTCGGCGATTTCTCGCCACACACGATCGCACTCCGAGCGGCGGCGTACTCCTCGTAGGCCCGCTGCGCTGCAGAATGCAGGCCATCGCCGGAACCGCATAGCCGCAACGGTTGCATGCCATGCCGGCTCAGGGCGTTATTCCAGAACTCCCAACGCTCGGTCCATTCCGAACTCTCTAAGGATTTCCAAAACAACGGCCGAAGCAGCAGCAGATCGCCTTCGTACAGCAACGCAATCTGCGGATGCTTGTTGAGCAGGGCATACATGAGCGACGTGCCCGAGCGCCACATGCCTACCACGAAGAGCTTTGCCGGCTTGCGACTGCGAATTGGCGAATTTGCCGTCATTAGAATCTCAGTTGTTAAGGGCGTTCCTGCGGCGGCGCAGCGTCTGCTGATAAATCTCAAACAACATCTCGTAATTCCGCCGTGCGGTGTATTTACTCTCGTATTCCGAACGCGCCGCCGTTCCCATCGCTCGCACTTCCGCGGGATGGTTCCACGCCCAGGTAACCTTGGCGGCCAGATCGTCGGCGTTGCCGGCTTCGAAGTGCAGCCCGGTGCGGCAGTCTTCAACAATTTCCTGCATGGCTCCCAGGCGCGAACAAATCACCGGGACACCGCAGGCAAAGGCTTCGGCGATCGTAAGCGGGAAGCCCTCGTACCACTCGCTGGGAAACACCAGCGCGCGCGCCTGTTTGATTACTTCGAGAGTCTGATTTCTGGGCAGGCGCCCAAGATAATGAACACATGATGACCGGCCCGCGCTCTCTACCTCACTCGCCAGCGGTCCGTTGCCCACCACAATGAGCTTGACCCCTGACAGGCGATGCCACGCCGCCAGCATCGTGGAGACGCCTTTCTGCGCGGCTAGTCTCCCGACGAAAACGCAGTACCCGCCGTCCCCATTGCCTACGCCGGGATCGGGCTCGACGAAATTCGGTTTGATCACGATCCGGTCCGCCGGCAGGCCGCCTTCTATAAACTTCTGGCGCGCAAACTGGGTGAGAGCGACGTAGCAGTCCACCTTTTCACTCCATGTCCCAAGGTTGCGGTGGATCGCAAGCATGCCCGCCAGCGCGGCGGTAGCCAGGCGCGAATCTCGATAGCATCCATGCTTCACCCCCTGCCACAGAGTTCCACGCAGGCACTCTTCACACAAATGGCCGTCGCGAAAGAATGTGGATGTGGGGCAAAACAAACGGTAGTTGTGCAAAGTATGTACCACAGGAATCCCCGCGCGCTGGCACGCATAGAGCACGGACGGCGATATCGTCGGTACCAGGTTATGAACGTGGACCAGGTCCGGTGCCTCGGATTCCAGGAGCGCCTGGAATCGCTTGTACCATTGGTTCGACCATGTCGCCTGAATCGCTGCCGCAACCTTCTGCTGCAGGCCGTCGGGCGACGTTACCTGCTCCGTGACCAGGCCGACCTCGACCCCATGCTGGCGGAGCAGTTCCGCTTCGGATTCGAAGACTTCGTCTTCGCCGCCGCGGTTGAGGTAGCGGTTATAGACGGAGAGAATTTTCACGCCACCACCTGCACGGGAACTTCCGCCGGGCGCGTGAAGAGCGCGTCCACCTGCAAGACGGTTCCGTCGAGCGGTGAATTAAGTTGATCGAGGTTTCCCGAATACTCGAAACCCGAACCCAGCAGCATGTTGTAAATGGAATCGAATTGCGCCTGCCCGTCATAAAGCGGAGCGACCGAGACTTCCACGATCACGAAGTCCACCTTATTAAGGATCTGGCTCGCGCCCCGCAACACTCTGTCCTCAAAGCCCTGCACATCGATCTTGAGCAGGGTCTTGGGCTGCAACTCCAGGGTGTCGGCAAACTCGTCGAGAGATTTGAGCGGCACTTCGATCGCCTCGTTCCTGGCGCTCCACGGAAAAGCCGCCTGGTGCAGGTTCGACATCCGCAGGATGGAGGAAGCCTTGGAGAAATTACTCCGCCAGAACGTCACCGAGCCGCTCTCATCCCCCACGGCAACCTGAAAAACTTCCAGGAAGCCGGTTTTACCCAGGGTTTTCCGGATCTTGTCGCAGCACTCCGGCAACGGCTCGAACGCGTAGATGCGCGCGTTGTGCAGAATGGAATGGGCCGCGGAGGAGAACTCTCCATTGTGCGCGCCCACGTCGATCACGGTTCTTACATCGGCGACTTTTAGCCACGGCTTGTTCAGCTTGAGAAACTCGCCGATGTGGACGCCATTGATCACCAGCGATGGCAGCGACATGAGTTGCTCCGGATCCTGCAAAGCCGTCGTCAGGTAGTTCCAGCCTTTGCCCATGAGATCGACGCCGCGCCGCACTTGAATCGCAACCCTGTTCTTGGTTACGGGCAGAGGCGCCGGAGCGGGCTTCATGGAGGGGACCACGTGCCGGTAAATATCGGTAAGCATCTCGTAGTTCTTTTCCGCTGTGTATTTCTCTTCGTATTCACGGCGCGCGGCGTGGCGCATTTCCTTCAATCTTTGCGGATGTTGCCACGCCCAGGCGACCTTTTCCGCAAGGTCATCCGGGTTCCCCGCGGTGAAGTGCAAGCCCGTCTCGCCATCCTTGACGATCTCCTCCATGGCTCCCACCCGCGAACAGATCACGGGCGTGGCGCAGGCGAAGGCTTCGGCGATGGTGAGCGGAAAATTCTCGTAACATGCGCTGGGCAGCACCAGGAAGCGCGCCTTGCGCACAGTGGCGAGGGTGTGTGGCCGCTGCAAGCGTCCACGAAAGGTAACGCTGGTGAGGTTCTTGGTGGCGGCATGGTTCTCGAGCCTTTCGCGCTCGTCGCCGTCTCCCACGATGACCAGTGGAATGCTGTTGCCCAGGCGCTCCCACGCTTCGAGCAGCGTGCTCACGCCTTTTTCCGGGGAGAGCCTGCCCACGAATACTGCATATTCGCCGGTCCCGAAATCCGGGCCGGGATCCGGATCAACAAAGTTTGGTTTCACGGTGATCTTCTCCGCCGGTAGTCCGCCAAGTACGAATTTGTCTCTGGCAAATTGTGACAGTGCGACGTAGTGATCCACTTTCGTGTTCCACGTGTCGCGGTGGCGATGCACCTGTAGCATCAGTGCAACGCTGGCTGTGGCCAGATGCGAGTTGCGATAGCACTTGTGCCGGATCGAACTCCACAGAGTGTGATCCACACACTCCTGGCAGCGGTGCCCATCGCGGAACAAAGTGGCGGCAGGACAAAGCAGACGATAGTTATGCAGCGTTTGAACGACAGGGATTCCGTGCTCCGCGCAGGCCAGATACACGGACGGGGAAACCATGACGAAGGTATTGTGGATGTGGACCAGTTCCGGCTTTTCCACCGCCAGCATCTCGGTAAATTCCTGCTGGGTGTCTGAGGCGGAGACAATTCTCGCCGCCAGGGCCAAGCGCTGGCCTAGCGTCACATCCTCCAGTTCGAGATTACTGCGCCGGTAAACGACTACTTCATGACCTGCCCGTTCCAGCAGGTGGCGCTCTTGATCAAAAACAACGTCTTCTCCCCCAGGTTGCTGGTATTCATTGTGGACAAGAATGATCTTCACAGATCTACATCTCCCGGACCGGCGTTTGACTACCACCAGGTCACAACAAGGCCCCGTTGCAGACGTAGTTCACGTTCTTGCGATGTCCTACGTAGTCCAGCACGTCCTCCAGTTCTCCCCACAGCCCCAACTGTTCAATCTCCCACGAGTGCCCGTACAGGTGCCAGGTGCCTCCGTGGAGCATTACCTGGTCGAACAGCCTCTTTCCCAGCACCGGCCAATTGGAAAGCGCGCTGCGATGCAGCCATCCGTTGGCCAGGCAATCGAGCCTGCGCGACCGCCCTACGTTCTTCGCGTAATTCATTACCGGATGCGGATACGCCTGCAGGCTCACCCTCATTTCATAAGGCTCGGACTGCATCCCGGTTGCCAGCATGCGCACGGTTCGAGCACCGCTATACCCGGCAGCTTTCAGAGTCTGCATGACTTCCTGGTTGTAACGTCCGCCGGGATAACAGAACATCCGCACTTCGCGGCCCAGCGTATCTTCGAGCGCGTGTTTACAGGGAACCACCTCTTCTCTCAGTTCATCCCCCGAGAGCTGCGAGAGATTCCTATGCGAGACGCTGTGCGCCCCGATCTCGAAGCCCTCCTCCGCCAGATGCCGCAGCGCCTGCGAATCCAGCGAACTCTTCGAATCTCGAAACGGGTTCAGGGGCACATAGAACGTGCCGCCGATGCCCCGCGAATGCAGCAATTCGGCAATCCTGAGATCAGCCTTGTCCCCATCATCCCAACTGGTGGTGACGAATCTCGTCGTCCCCGATGGAGGCAGCGCCTGGCCTCGGTGATCATGCGCCGAGCGATTTGGTCTTGTTACCAGTGAACTCATCTGAGGCGCAGTAACGATGTTGCGCGGACAATCACACGGCCGCCACGGCTCGCGGTGTTGCGGCGACTTCTTCTTTGGTGGGGATCTGCCAGCGGATGATGCCCAGGGCCAGGCCCACGAAGAAGTAGAACGGGATCGCGCTGGAAGGAAATTCCAGGGCCGGCTCCACGCTCATCGTGAGCATGAACACCAGATACATCACGAACAGCCAGAGCACCAGGTCTCCCGCCAATTTGCTGGCATAGCGCCGGTATCGAAAGGCATGCCAAAAACGCAGGCAGATAAAAAACTGAAAGAGCAACCAGCCCAGGGCGCCGATCACCCCGAGCCTGGCGAGAATGCTCAGGCTGGAGTTGTGCGGCTGCCGCACCGAAACGCCGGTCTTGGGGTCCACATAATTGATCAGCGGCCTGCCAAAGCCCACTCCGAATACGGGGCTGGTGAGGAATCGGTCGTAGGCCTGATTCAGCCAGTCCACGCGGCTTTCCACCGTGCTCCCGGGAGTGCCCGCCTCACCCGATACGCTGCGCAAGTGGGCCAGAAAGAAATCGAGATCAACCTTGCCGATGCGCCCGGAGATTTCAACGCCCATCACCGAAGTCAGCACGAAGATTCCCAGCAGTGAAACAGCCACCGCGCTGGTCAAGAGTAGAGTCTTCTTGGCCTCGCCAAGAACGGTAAAGACCACCAGCGCGATCATGAGGCCGAGATACATCGACCGGTCCTGGTGAAGCGCGAGTCCAAACAATTGCGCCAGGGCCATCGCGATCAGAATCCACGCCGGCCACCTGACAACGTACTTCGCCAGCACGATGCAGAACAGCGTTCCCGCCAGCAGGAAGATGTACGTGGTGTGGTAGTTCCCCACAATGGGCACGGGAATAAACACGCCCGACTTCGGAGACATGCTCTGCATCTGCGCAGACCAGGGAAACGCCAGGCCATAAAACATATTGATCACGAACAGCACCATCAGCCAGCGCAGCAGAAAAAGCAGATCCTTGCCTCGGCGCGCCCACAGCAGCCCCAGCAGCAGAAAGATTCCGTCAAGGACCATGGAGGAGTCGCGCAGCGCCCAGACTCCGTACTTGGGCAGCTCGAACATCAGGTGAATGAAGCTCAGGAACAGAAGGAAGATCAGGCAAAGGGACGCCGGCTCTTTCAGTTCCACGCGCAGTCCGGTTCCAAAGGTAAAGATTGCGACGATAAGAGCGAGATACATCAGGCCGTAACTGATGATCACCGGGACGCCCGCCACGTGGATCGTCAGGTTCTCGAAGCCGTAGTTCAACAGCATGTAACCGGTCAGGGCCGGCAACACGACCAGTTGCCAGAGTTGCAAATCGAGCGGGTTAAGAAACTTGAATCCGCGAACACAGACCGCTGTGGCGCCTCCAACTCCCACCAGAACCAGGGTTGGAACCGGATAAAGGGCGATGAGTCCGCCGAGGGCGAAGAATACGACGAACCAGAGGATGCTGTTCGCCGTCATATTCGGCCGGCGGACCTTGAAGATCCCAGCCCCCATGGACGTTTCGGGTACCAGGACCATCCGCTCGCGCCCCGGATTTTGATGAAACCTCATGAGGCCACCGAAACTTCAGCGGATTGCATCACCGGAACCGCTTTGCGCACCCTGCCCCGCACCATAAATTCGGCTGCGGCGAAAGCCACAACTTCTGCCGCTGTCCACGACCATGCCGCTCCCGCGATTCCCGCGTATTTCGTAGCCGGGATGCCGATCGCCAGCGTGACCACTCCCGCCACCGTAGCCGCAACCAGGACCGACGCCGGAGATTCCATTGCCCTCAACGTAGTTGCCGGCCCGAGGAATGCCGACCAGAAAATGGAGCCGATCGCAACCACCCACAAAAATTGTTCCATATCTGTATAACGTCCGGAGTAGAGCAAACGGAACGCCCGCTCGTGAAAAAAAAGTACCAGGAGCCAATAAACCACTGCGCCAGAAGTAAATAGCAGCGCAATTCTCCGGCTCAGGACTCCGGCTTTGGTCGCTCCATGCCAGCTATGGCGGCGCGCCGCATAGGGCAATGCCAGGGATGACAGGGCAGCACAAACCTGAAACAGCGGAAGGGTGAAATTCATCAGGGCTTTGAACGCGCCGGCCTGCGCCTCACCGCAAAAGCTGCTTACCAGGGGATAGAAGATATTGCTCGGAATCCAGATCATGGCCGCGCCTGCCAGTGCCCATCCGCCATAACCCCAGTGTTGGCGCCAGGTGTCACCCAGGCGTAGCCTGCCGCCGCCGGCGGGCAGATAGGCCTTCAGGTAGAGCAGCAAAGCAATGCTGGCCACGAGTCCGCCGACTCCCATCACCAGCAACCCCGAGAGAGGGGAGATCAATCCGTATTTGTGCGCCAGGCTAAGGCTCGTCAGCGTAACCAGCGAGTACAGGACCGCCCCAGCCGCCGAAATCGCCGGAGAGTTGCGGATGTAGAAAACCCGCCGCGCCAGCCAGAACAAGAGCACGACGGGCATCGCCATCGCCGCTCCTGTCAATGCTGCCGCCAGCGGACTGGTACGGTTCTGTAGGAAAGCCACGACCGCCCAGGCCATCATCGGCAAACTCATGCCTACCGCGACCATCCAGTGCAAGGAAAGTAGCGACCGCACATAACCGCGGACGCAGTTGGCATACTTCGACGGCCCAAACACCAGCATGGGCTCGAGCAGCAGCGACTGGTACAGCACTACCGCCAGCAGGTAAACCGCGAAACCCACTGCGTAGGCGCCGTATTCGCCGGCCGGCATCCAGCGGGCGAGAAAAATGCCCACAAGAAAGTTCGATCCCGATACGAAGCCCTGGTCGAGAATGGCGAATCCGCCCTTGCCGATCCACGTCACCACCTGCCGTTGCGACGGCCCACGGGGAACGCCTTCCGGAGCACCCGGATCGGACGCAGCTTCGACCGTTACACATCCATCTGACTTCACGTCGTCGAATGGCAGATTTTTCATTTGGGACTCAGGAACGTTCGATGCTTTGCTGCCAGGACTATGCCGCTCCCGAACCCCGTACGACTGCCGGAATGGTGCGAGCGAGAATCTTGAGGTCAAGCCACAGCGACCACTGATCCACATATTGCAGATCCAGTTCCATCCACTGGTCAAAGCCGATAGTGCTGCGCCCCGCTACCTGCCATAAGCATGTAATGCCGGGCCTTACGCTGAAGCGGCGCCGCTGCCAGTCTTCGCTGAAGCCCTCATAATCGCGGACCGGCAAAGGCCGCGGTCCCACAAGGCTCATGTCGCCTTTGATCACATTGAAGAGCTGGGGCAGTTCGTCGATGCTGGTGCGCCGCAGAATCCGCCCGATCGGGGTCATGCGGGGATCATTCTTGATTTTGAAAACCGGCCCCGAAACTTCGTTCAGCATTTCCAGTTGCGGCATGAGCTTTTCGGCGTTCTCCACCATGGTGCGGAACTTATAAATCTTGAAGCGTCTCTTGTTCAGCCCGATGCGGTCCTGCTTGAACATCACCTTGCCGGGCGATGTCGCCTTAATCGCCAGCGCCGCCGCTGCCATCAAGGGCGAAAGCAGAACCACTGCCATGACGGAGAGGACGAAGTCCAGAATGCGCTTGTAAACTGCCGGCCAGCCATCGAGCGAGCTGGCATAGGTGGTAATAAGCGACGATTCGTCGTCAAAACTGTGGGCGTGCGCCCGGGCCAGGCTGAGGTTGAAGATGGCTGGGTCGAACCGCATGATGATGCCGTGCAATTCGCACAGCGCCGCCACTTGCGAGACGTGCTCGTAGAAAGTGCGCAGCGGCAGGTAGATGGCGACTTCATCCACCACGTTGCGACGCAGATACTCCGCCAACCCTTCAATCCCGCAGCACAGATCGTACTTCCCGGCGCTTTCATCCCGGTCGCACTGCCAGGCTTCATCCACGAACCCGAGGACGCGGTATCCCCACGCCGGCATATTCTCGATTTTCTGGGCAAACTGCAAAGCGCGCGCATTCGTTCCCAGTATCAGGATGTAGCGCAGATTCCTTCCCCGCCGCCGCACGCTTTCCAGCAGGTAGCGCATGGCAAGCCGGCAAATCACAAATAGCGACGAACTCAGCAGCCAGAACGAAACCAGGAAATACGGAGTGATCATGCGGATGTGAAACACCAGGGCCATCAGCATGATCGCCAGCGTGGCCAGAGTTGTGGCTTTGACGCAGTCGGTGATCTCCGACAGACGGACGCTTTGCCGCTTCGATTCGTACAGCCCGCAAAACACGAATATGAGGTGGCAGCCGAACAAGAGCAGGGTGAAAATCAAGAAATTCGACAGCTTGATCCTCATCGACAGAAACTCGGAGAGAGACATCTCGCCGCTGCCCGAGACCGTCGTCACCGTGGCGAGAGCGAACGCCGCGATCGTGAGGCCGAGATCGAAGAGTTTCAGTCCCGTAACTAAGAATCGACGTTTGACTTCATTCACTGGCAACTCCTGGAAGGTGAACAACTCGCACCGGCAGTCTGGCGCCGGTGAAAGAAAAACAAACAGTGAGAAGAGACCGAAGGGAAACTGTGCCGCGATCGCCGGGTGAGCGGGACTATGCCGGTTCGACGCGGTATCCTTCGACGCGAATGGCTAACGATCTTTGAATCAACTCTATCGATACCAGCAGGCTGCGATCGCCGTTTTGCGCAAGAAGGATTCCGGTGACTCCGTCCAGGCTTCCGCCGCGGATCCGGACGGTTTGGCCGATATTCATGAAGGGCGAGTGGTTGAATGGAACACGCTGCTGCAGGATGGCCTGCACCGCGGCGATCTGTTCCTCAGGAATGGGCGTGCCCATGCCCTGGCTGCCTACAAATCCCAGAACCCCCATGGTTCGAAGAACTGGAACTCGCGAGCCGTGTTCGGGAGCGATCTTGGTGAAAATGTAATTCGCAAAGAGCGGCAGCTCCACCGTTTGCTTTCGATCGCTCCATTGGCGTACTGTGGCGTGCAGAGGAAGGAAGGTTGTAATCCCTTTGGCGTCCAGATCCAATGCCACTTTCTTTTCGTGGCGCGGCTTGGTCTTCACCGCGTACCAGCGTTCATCGCCGCAGCACAGGGAAGGCATCGTTGGCTGGGTTTCAAGTTGCTGCAAGGCTCCGCCTTCCTGAGTCACGCTCAGTGGATTGTGGAAATTCTGTCAGCCCCGGCGAGCTTGCCGTTACAGCCGGTTGTACAAAACCGAAGGAATCGGAAATCTCCGATTGTTCAAAACCGCGCCCAGCAACTTCACGTTGGCCAGGTCCAAACCTTCCTTCACCTTGCGCGCCACCTCACGGCGGGTTGAGTGCGCTTCGATCACCAGCACCAGGCCGTCGCTAAGCTGACCCAACGTGGTCACCGCGGGATTGTGCGTTACCGCGGGAGCGCTGATCAGAACGTGCTGAAATTCCGAGCGAAACTCCAGGAGCCGCGCCCGCGATTTTTCCGAGTGCAGAACCTGGTCCAGGTCTCGATCGTGCGGCCCTCCCGGGAACAGCCACAAATTTTTGGGCTCGAGCTGCAGCGCGTATTGACGAATCGGCAGGTCCTGCTGCAGCACCTCACGCAGTCCCTTGCGCTCCTGCGCCCAGACCGACGATGAGTACGAGGAGCCCTCAAAGTTGGCGTTGAGCACGCAGATTTCGCCGGGCACAGCCTCGGCGAGAAGGCATGCGATCGCGGCACATATTCGACCCGCCCCCCCGCCTCCTTCAATGGTGGTGAATGTCACCATGCAGGGGCGCTTTGCCGGGTCCTGCAAAAATACCCTTGACACTAATTTGGCTGCCTCCTCGCGTTCCCCTGCCCCGTGCCCCAGGTCGAGGTGAAGGAGGCGTTTTTCGTCGCTTTCGGCTTCCTTGATGCGTAGCTTTGTCTGCATTAGATCTACTTCGTCGCTCATGGTAAGTGGCGTTTCGGCTGCAATACTGGTGTATGCCGGTTTCAGCCTCGTGATTGAGTTTCTGCCGAGGTCCCTGGGCTTTAACACCTTGCAGCCGTCCTCTCTGTCCGGCGAACCGGAACAACTCCGTTTGCTTTGCGGGCCCTTTGCCCTATCCGCCTCTGGCGCCTGCCGTGAAACTGCCACGGTGTTATTTGTCAGGCCACCGGCCGGCTGCGCTCCGGCAGGGCCGCCAACACCGGGATTTCCAGCACGTCATAAACTTCGTCCACCGTCCGCAGGGACGGATCCATGTAATCTGCCGCAAAGGTGATGCCGGTGCTCAGGCAAATGGCCATAAACAACCCCAGGCTCACCAGCAGCACCGCCGAGTGCGCCGGCAGCACCGGCACGTCCGGTTCCTGGGCCAGAGCCACGTTCATGATGCGTTTGCTGTCGAGCGCGTCGGAGATGCGGGCTTCTTCCCTTTTATTCTGGTAGAGCAGATAGTTGGCTTCCAGCTCCTTCACCGTTCTCTCCAGATCACCCTGCTGAATTTCCCGCGTGCCCAGGGTTTGAGCTTTCTGCTGATAGAGGCCCACGTTGGCGGTGATTCCCACCTCCTGCGCCTTCAGGCTGGCAAGGTCCGTGCGCGATCTGGCCAGTTCCTCTGCCAGCCATCCGTACGTCGGGTTCAGATCCGTCGTGTTCTGGCGGATGGGAGACCGGTTGACCTCGGCGATTTTGGCCTTGGTCTCGGCGATCTGGCTTTCCAGGTCCTTGAGCGGGCGATAGTTCGGCGCATAGTGCGCCGCCATATCGTTGTGCTTCAGTTCGAGCGTGGTAAGGGTACCCTCAAGTGTCTGAAGAACTTGCCCGTTGTCGGCCAGAGTCTGGGCGGTGCTGATCCGGCTGGGCGTGGATTTGACCTGCGCTTCGAGTTCCCGGATGCGGTCCTGCGTGGCCTTGATTTGAGCTTGCGTCTGGTAAAGTGACGCCTCGAATTCACTGAGCTTCTGCAGCGCCAGGTCTCCCTGCACCTGGGCGGAAACCACGTTCTCGTTCTTGCCGAACTGAGCGAGCTTCGTCTCGGCGTCTTCCAGATTCTTGCGGTACTGGTCGCTCTCCTTCTGGAAGAACTCGAGCGCGCCGCCGGGACGATGAACGGCGAGATGTTTCTCGAGGTAGGCGTCAGACAGGCTGGCCAGCACGTGATAAGCCAGCTGCGGATCATAAGAGTCGTAGCTCACATCGATAAGATCAGTGCGGCTTATCTGCTTTACCTCCAGCTTGTCGCCCAGCCGCTTTATTGCTTTGGCGATTCTGGTGGGCTCGTCCTCATGAACCACGTAACTCATCAGCGAGCGGCGGTTTTGCAGCCCATTGGCGAGCACCACCTTCTCCAGCACATCCCGCTCCTGCAGCAGGTCGATCTCGGAGTTGATCTCTTCGTCGGTTACCGCGGGAATCGCGATCGGGCTGGGCGTGGTGGCGTCCACGCTGACCACCGGATCCAAACGCTCGTGCTGCACCAGAATTTTCATTTCCGATTGGTACTGTCGGGGAAGCAAAAGCACCGCCAGCACTACGCCCAGAAAGATGCCGAAAAAAGAAAGCGTGAACATACGCTTATGCCGAAACACCGGCAGAAGCGCATCGCGCAGGCTGAATGCCCGTCGCGCCGGGAGAGAAGGTGTTCGTAATGTCAGTTGCTCCATTGCCAGCCACCCTTGAGTCCGGCCCGTTAGAACCGGTTTGCGTACATGCCGATATTGGGAAGGGGAATAAACGGTTTGATTTTCGAAATCCTGTTCTTGGGGACGTAAAGCATGTCGCCCGGCCGCAGAACAGGGTCTTCGTCCAGATCCTTTTTGTTCATCATTTTCTTGACGTTGATGACTCTCGCTTCCGCCCACTCGTCGGATACCCGACGGAACAGAAGCACCTGGGAGTGCTTGGCCGTATCCTTGAAGCCGCCGGCCATGGCGACCGCCTGAGTGACGGTGAGTTCATTCTGCCAATCGAAGCGGCCGGGCTTATCGACCTCGCCGCCGACAGTAATGGACGGCGTCTCAAACTTGATGGGGTTCACAAAGATAATGGGATCTTTGAGTGTGGCCGAGTATGCCTGGCGAATGCCGTCGGTGACTTCAGGGAGTGTTTTTCCCATGGCCATGACGTCGCCGGCGCCGCGCAGGGTAATGAAACCGTCAGGCTGAACGGTGACGCTCTGATTGAATTCCGGCGTCAGGGTGAAGCTCACATCCAACTGGTCCCCGGGTTGGATGGAATAGCGCCACCCGCGAGTCTGGAATTCCGGGGTCGCGCTGGATTCTGGCGGGGGAGTTTTGACGGCCGCTGAAGATGGTTCGGACGAAGATGGTTCGGCCCCATGGCTCTGCGCGAAGCCGACCGCGGAGGAGACCAGAACGGCGAGTACTACCAGCGATAGGGCGGCTGATTTCATGAACCTAAAATTCTCCTCAGGCTTTCCGAATTGGGCCTTGTGCGGCCTTTGGGATTCGGTGACAAGCGGAGGGGTTGCATCGAAAACTGGCCCTGAGCGGAATGATTTTTCTGAGGAAAAACGGTAGGCTTAAGCCCCAGCATAACTGCAGTTTGGGCTGAAAGATTTACTTTTGGGGTCGCGGGCAGTGAAAATCGGCCCCAATGAAATAGAGAAAAATATCTTTAGTCTCTTCGACTTACGTGGAAGGTGCGCTCTTCTCCGAGGATTGGGTCGTGGGCTGCCGGTCCCCCTGACAGGATGCGAATAGATGGCGAAGCCTCAGAGGAATGGCGCTTTCATTTCGCACCGTCGAGCTTGCGCAGATAATTTCCCCACGTCGGATCGTAGCCTTCAATGCGATTTTCCAGGCGCGCACCCTCGTTCCACCAATGTGCCTTGCCGCGCCCCAGGCTGGCGCCTTTACGGGTGTGCAGGTCAAGCATGAAATCCTGCACCTCAACTTTGCGCTCGCCGCGGGCGACGACTTCGCGCGTCCAGCCGGCCAGTTCCATGGACATGTTGTCTTTTTTTGCGGTGGCCAGCAGGCGAACCGCGTGGGCGCAGTAAATCCAGCGGTCGCCGCGGTCGGCCATGCGCTGGCGCTGCTGATTCAGAGCTTCGATGACGGCGGGAGCGGTGATCAGGCCGAAGCCTACATCTTCGGTGGCGATGATCTCGAGGCGGCGCCACAATACTTCTTCCGCCTCAGGCCCGGAGGAAAAGAGTTCGTACGCCGCCAGCGCGGCCTCTTCCACCCAGCCGCGGCGGATCGATTTTTGCAGGACAGAGCGCAGTTCATCAATGCCATAACCGTTGGCGCTCGTGGTCCGGCTCCAGACGTCCTGACTTTGGTAGTTGGGTTCGCCTTCGTGCGGTGCTGACATGGGTGCTCCTTTAATTTGTGCAAGTCTGGCGCGAATTAGTGCAGGTGTGGCGCCGGTTGTCATCCCGAGCGAAGCGAGGGATCTGGGTATTGTTCCCGCCACGCCTCTGGCGGCGATGCAGAACCGAGACCCCTCGCTTCGCTCGGGATGACAATCTTTAGCTTAGTCGACAATGCCGACAGAACAGCCGGTCAGGTATATCGCCGCGCAATGGCCCCTTCCGCCGCGGATGCCGCAAGGTACAGCATCAGCGCGATAAAAATCGTTACCACCGAAGCCGCCAGCGCCTGGTCCATGGCAAGGTCGGCGGTTGAGGTTGCAATCAGAAAGCCGAGGCCGCCGGTCTGCATAAGGAACTCAGCGATGAGCGCGGCCAATACGCTCTGCACGGAAAGGACTCGCAAGGCTACCGCCAGATGCGGTACCGCAGCCGGAAGCGCCAGGCGGGTGAGCCGGCTCCAGCGGCCTGCGCCCTGCACAAGAAAATATTCGCCGGCCATGGGCGGCAGATTCTTCAGCCCTGCGCTGGCAAAGACAAACCCCGGCAGGAAGCACAAGATGATCACGGTGATGAAGACGGTGCGGTCGTCATAACCGAAGATACGGGTGAGAACCGGGATGAGGCAGACCACCGGCACCGAGGTCAGCAGCAGGGCCACGGGAATGCTCACTCCCGCGAAAATTCGTGAGAGCCATGCGGCGATCGCAAGCAGCAACCCACAAAGCAATCCGGCGACCATGCCGAAGAGGGCGACCTCGGTGGTGTGCAGCGCGGGCTGAACGTATTGAGATGGATTGTGAATGAGTTCGCGCGCCACTGCCAGCGGGGTGACAATGACAATTCCATTCAGCCCGCTGTACCGCACCCAAAGACTCCAGGCGGCCAGCAGGAGAATTACGCCCCACGATTGAGCAAGCACGCGCTTCATCGGGCAAACCTTCGTGACACCGCTTTTTCCAGCACGGCAGCGCCAAGAAATGCAGCCAGGGACATAGCGGCAGCCATAGTGACAGCCGCCCACATGAGACGGATCTGGAAGTTCTGCATGGCATTCAGGATTACCAGGCCCAATCCTCGCGGCGCACCGAACCACTCGCCGAGAATTGCTCCGATGAAAGCAGCCGAGATGGCGGCCTTCAGCCCGCTGGCGAGATGCGGCAGAGCGGACGGCAACTCCAGATGCCAAAGGCGGCTCCTGCGGCCGGCGCCGAATGCGGTCATCACCTGGCGCAGCGCCGGCGATGCAGACGCCAGCCCCGAAGAAGCGGCCACATAAAAAAGGAAGAACACTTGAATGCCGGCGAGTAGCGTGGGCGTCTGGCTGCGGCTGAAGACCACGATCAATATCGGCCCAATGGCGATGGGTGGTATGGCGTTCACCAGAAACGCCAGACGGTCCAGGCCGGGTGCAAGCCGCGGAAGCAGGCGCATCACAACGGCCAGCAGGACTGCGAGCAGACCGCCGAGGAGGAGTCCCTTGGCCGCCGATGCGAGCGTGTAAAGAGCAGACCGCTCCAGGAGCGGCAGATTGTCGGGGGCGAACAACGTCGCTGCCACGTCGCTCACGGCCGGCAGCATCGGCCCGGCGACGCCAGCCTTGCCCGCCCATTGCCAGAACGCGAAAAACAACACCAGCCCGAGAATCGCGTAGATTGTAGTGGCTGTGCGTTGGGTTGGCGTTGTCTGCATTGGGATCTTAAAGAGGGTTATCGAATCCGGGAGCTTCTATCGAATCCAATCACTTGGATCTCACTCGCCTCGTCGAATACTAGCCTTCATCGAATGCCGCGCTGCCATCTTAGCGATAGGCCCAAAGCATAACGCGGCTTCGGAAGGACAAGGACGAATGGGCGGAGGTCACACACGCTGCGCCGAGCTGAGAGGGGCCGCGGATTGGGTATAATCCTACACCACGGAACTGCCGGGATGCTTCCACGACGAACATCCGAAGCCGAATGCTGCACACGTTATGGCCATACGAGTTGCGCTCAACCACAAGACCCGCTACCGCTATGCCAAGCCGGTGTGGCTGTCGCCGCACGTCGTCAGGCTGCGGCCCGCGCCGCACTCCCGCACGCCGGTGCCCAGCTATTCTCTGAAAGTTACGCCGTCTGAACATTTCATCAATTGGCAGCAGGATCCCTACAGCAACCGGCTGGCGCGGCTGGTGTTTCCCAAGAAGACTTCCGAGTTTTCGGTCGAAGTGGATCTGGTGGCGGAGCTAACCGTCATTAATCCTTTCGACTTCTTTCTGGAGAAGTATGCCGAGGAATATCCCTTCACGTATGACGCGGTTCTCTCCCGCGAACTGATTCCGTATCTCGAGGCGGCGCCTCCCGGCCCCGCGCTTCAGGCTCTGATTGGGGAAGTGCGCAGCGATCACGGCAAAGAGAAGCTGCGCTCTGTGGATTTTCTGGTCGCAGTAAATCAGCTGATTCAGCGGCGCATAAAGTATTTGATCCGCATGGAGCCGGGAATTCAGACGCCGGAGGAAACCCTGGCCCTGCAAAGCGGGTCCTGCCGCGATAGCGCCTGGCTGCAGGTGCAGTTGCTTCGGCATCTCGGTCTGGCGGCGCGGTTTGTTTCCGGATACCTGATTCAACTTGCGCCCGACGTTAAGTCGCTGGATGGCCCGAGCGGAACCGAAAAGGACTTCACCGATCTGCACGCGTGGACCGAAGTGTATCTTCCCGGCGCGGGATGGGTTGGGCTAGACGCAACCTCGGGCCTGTTCGCCGATGAAGGACATATTCCGTTGGCGTGCTCGGCCGATCCGGTTACGGCGGCGGCGATCACGGGATTTTTCTCGCCCGACAACGAAGCCATCGTGGACGCCGAAGACGGCGCCGGCGGCGAAGTTGACAGCAAATTCGATTTTTCGATGTCGGTGACGCGCATTCATGAAGACCCGCGCGTCACCAAGCCGTATTCCGACGAGCAATGGGCGGAGATTGAAACTCTGGGCCATCAGGTGGACGCGCAGATCAAGGCGCAGGATGTGCGCCTGACACTGGGCGGTGAGCCGACGTTCGTCTCGATCGACGACATGGACGGCGAGGAATGGAACATGACGGCGCTGGGGCCGAACAAGTACCGGCTTGCGGAGCGTCTTGCACGGCGGTTGCGCACGCGCTTTGCGCCCGGCGGACTGCTGCATCACGGGCAGGGAAAGTGGTATCCGGGAGAGTCTTTGCCGCGCTGGGCGCTGGGATTGTATTGGCGCAAGGATGGGCAGCCGGTGTGGCGCGACCCGGCTCTCAGTGCGGACGAGACCGATCCCGGCAAGCCGGCAGAACATAAGCCGATAGAAGAAGATGCGCGCAAGTTCATTCTTGAGCTGAGCCAGCGGCTGGAGGTGAATCCGAACCATGCGCTGCCCGGCTACGAGGACAGTTGGTACTACCTGTGGAAAGAGCGGCGCCTGCCGGTCAACGTAGATCCGTTTGACAACAAGCTCGAGAATCCCGAAGACCGGGAGCGGATGGCGCGCATTTTCGAGGAGGGACTGCAGAAGGTTGTGGGCTACGCGCTCCCGCTGAAGCGCGAATCTTACAGCGATGGCGGAAGCGCCTGGGCCAGCGGCGCATGGTTTTTTCGTCCGGAGCGAATGTACCTGATTCCCGGCGACTCGCCGATGGGCTTTCGTCTGCCGCTGGATTCGATTCCGTGGGTGCGCGAGTCGGAGTTTCCGCACATTCATGAGCAGGACCCGATGGAGAACCGGCCGCCCCTGCCCAGCCGCGACGCAATGTCGAGGCAGGCGCGCTTTCCGGGCGCACCTGGGCCGCGCTTTCCCGAAGGCTTCGTGGAGCAGCGGCTTGGCCCGGAGGTGGTTGGGCCGAGGCCACGCCGGCAGAAGTATCCGGAGGATTTGCCGCCGGCTCAGGGAGAATCTGCGTCGTGGATCGTGCGCACAGCGCTATGCACGCAGGTGCGCGATGGCGTGCTGCGCGTATTCATGCCGCCGCAGCGCTATCTGGAAGACTACCTGGAGCTGGTCGCGGCGATTGAAGATACGGCGGCCAACTTAGGGCAGCCGGTGCTGATCGAAGGTTACACGCCGCCTTCCGATCCGCGAATCAACACGATTAAGGTGACGCCCGACCCGGGCGTGATTGAAGTCAATACCAGTCCCGCATCATGCTGGGATGAATTGGTGAATAACACCACAGCGCTCTACGAAGAAGCGCGGCTGACGCGGCTGGGCACAGAGAAATTCATGCTCGATGGCCGCCACACCGGTACGGGCGGAGGAAATCACATTGTTGTGGGCGGGCCGTCGCCGGCGGATTCACCTTTGCTGCGCAATCCTGCGTTGCTGAGCAGCCTTGTCGGTTATTGGCACAACCATCCTGCACTCTCCTATTTATTCAGTGGCCTTTTCGTCGGGCCCACCAGCCAGGCGCCTCGCATTGATGAAGCCCGCAACGACCAGGTTTACGAAGTGGAGCTGGCTTTCAAGCAGGTTCCCGAGAGCAAAGCTCCGCTGTGGCTGGTGGACCGCGTCTTCCGAAATCTGCTGGTGGATGCGACAGGCAACACCCATCGCGCGGAATTCTGCATCGACAAGCTGTATGCGCCGGACTCCGCCTCCGGACGGCAAGGCCTGCTGGAGATGCGGGCGTTCGAAATGCCTCCGCACGCGCGCATGAGCCTTACCCAGCACTTGCTGCTGCAATCGCTGATTGCTAAGTTTTGGAAGCGTCCGTATGACGAGAAGCTGGTGAGGTGGCGCACGGAAATCCACGACCGCTTCATGCTCCCGCATTTCGTGCGGCAGGATCTGGAAGATGTGGTCGCGGACCTGAATGAGGCCGGCTATCCATTCAAGCTGGAATGGTTCGCTCCTCATTTTGAGTTCCGCTTCCCGCACTTCGGCACCATCGAACATCGCGGGGTTGAATTGGAGTTGCGGCAGGCGATCGAGCCTTGGCATGTTTTAGGCGAGGAAGGAGCGGCGGGCAGCACGGTGCGCTACGTCGATTCTTCCCTGGAAAGGGTCCAGGTTCTGGTCAACGGGATGGTCGATCCCCGCCACGTAGTCACTTGCAACGGCAGGCGGGTGCCGATGCATCCAACGGGTCCGAACGGGCAGTTTGTCGCAGGCGTGCGCTATCGGGCGTGGCAACCACCGAATTGTCTTCATCCGACCATAGGGGTTCATTCGCCGCTGGTGTTCGACATCGTGGACACCTGGGCGGGAAGGTCTATCGGGGGATGCACCTACCACGTGTCGCATCCCGGCGGGCTGAGTTATGAACGCTTTCCGGTGAATGCCTACGAAGCCGAATCGCGGAGGATTTCGCGGTTCTTCAAGTTCGGGCACACTCCCGGGCCGATGGCGGTGGAAGAAGAACGCGTCACCCACGAATATCCTCTGACCCTGGACCTGAGACTGCGGTAAGCGAGCGGATCACACTATGCAGGCACCCAACCCTCCGGAGATGGTGGAAGGAAACCGGCCGCAGACCTTTGCCGGAAATTACTCGGGTGCCGGCAACCTGCCGGATGAGATGACGGGCCCTGATGGTGCCCTGCGGCCGCACTGGCAAGGGTTCGTCGCGATGCTGGACGATCTCGGCTCCGACGAACTGCGGCGGCGCTGGGACCACGCCCGGCGGCTGATCCACGAAAATGGAGTTACCCACAATATTTACGGAGACCCGGACGGCCTTGACCGGCCGTGGAGCCTCGACCCCATTCCTCTGCTGATTCCGGCGGCGGAATGGAACATGGTCGCGGATGGGCTGGCGCAACGGGCGCGCCTCTTCGACCGCCTGATGGCGGACTTATACGGGCCCGCCGTAACTGTGTTTGAGGGCCTGATCCCTGCCGAACTGGTGTGGGCGAATCCTGGTTTTCTGCGCGCCTGCCATGGCACCAAGCTCCCCCAGGAGCGCTGGCTGCATATTTACGCCGCCGACCTGGTTCGCGCGACGGACGGACATTACCAGGTGCTCGGCGACCGCGCCCAGGCGCCTTCCGGCGCGGGCTACACACTGGAAAATCGCATCGTGCTTTCGCGCACTCTGCCCAGCGTTTTCCGCCAGTGCAACGTCGCGCGGCTGGCGCCGTATTTCGCGGCGCTGCGCGATTCGCTGGCCTCGTTGGCACCGGGCAATCCGGATGCTCCGCGGGTGGTGCTGCTCACGCCCGGGCCCTACAACGAAACTTACTTCGAGCACTCCTACCTGGCGCGCTATCTGGGCTACTCGCTGGTGCAGGGAAACGATCTCACCGTTCGCGACGCAAAC
>DATJXG010000441.1:0-5393 GCA_035500455.1 Terriglobales bacterium
GTGGATTGGTTCCTGGTGGCGGCAGCCACGGCCATATTTGTCTTCTTCGCGGCAATCGCGCGCGCGCCGCGAATCTCCATTCACTGGGGCGCCGTAGCGGTCCTCAGCGTCGCGACTATCGCTCTGCTCACGCTATGCGCATGGTTCCTGTGGCGCACCACGCGCTTCCATTGAGACCTGTCCGCCGTCCAGCCTGAGCTTGACCTTGCCAAAAACGCTGCCGGATAATCGATTCACGCATTGCTTTCGATATGCAATCCATCATCGATTCATCTGATCTCTCCGCGCGCCGCGCGCTCTTCTCATGGATTCACCGATAACCCGGCGCGACTTCCTCGGCTCCACGCTCCTGGCTTCTGGAGCGGTACTGCTTTCGGGTGCCACTCCCACCCAACTGCTCGCTGAAAAAGACGAATTCACCGGCTATGGCGGCGTGGGCGAATACAGTAATTCCAACGGCAACACGCTGGAGGTTCTTCAGGCCGGCCACACCATTCGCGACCGCATCTACGATCCGCTTCCCAAAGATGTCATCGAGACCGGCGAAACTTACGATTGCGTAATCGTCGGCGGGGGCATCAGCGGGCTGGCCGCCGCTCTGTTCTTCCAGCGCCAGGCAGGCCCGCAGATGAAGTGCCTGGTGCTCGAAAACCATCCGATCTTTGGCGGCGAAGCCAAGCAGAATGAGTTTCTGGTGGACGGCCGGCGGCTCATCGCCCACCAGGGTTCGGCGATTTATCAGCTGCAGTATCCCTACAGTTTTCTCGCCCACTTCTACGACTCCATCGGCCTGAAAACGCCAAGGCTCACCTATCAGAAGTGGGCCGGCCCGCAGCCTGAGCTGGAGCTTTCGCGAACTCCTTATGAAGCCGCCGGCATGGAGCATGGCCAGTACGGCTTCTGGTTCGGAGCGAAGTTCGGCCAGAAGGCGGGAACGTGGCTGATCGATCCGCTGGGCAAGAACCTCGAGGGCGCTCCGGTTTCCGCGTCAGCCCGCGCCCAGTGGCTGCGCTGGCTGAAGGGTGTGCCCGTGGAGCAGAAGAGCTTCGTGCATCCCAAGGTAGAAGGCGATGCCATCTCGCGCTATCTCGATTCCATCACTCTTGAGCAGCACTACATGGAGCGCTTCGGACTCAGCCAGGAAACAGTCCGCACATTTCTTTCCCCGGTCGAAGGCGGAGGATCGGGCCTCGGTCCTGACGCCCTTTCTGCATATTCGGATTACGCCTTCGAAATGCTGCATCCGCTCGCCGATGAAACCGAGGGCACCGATCAGATGTTTCCCGGCGGCAATGCGACCATCGCCCGCCTGATGGTGAAGAGCCTGGTCCCCGCCGCGATTGACGGAGAAGATGACGTTGAGGCAGTCTGCCGCAACAGGGTAAATTTTCCTGCTCTCGATGCCGTGGGCGCAGCTGCCCGCATTCGGCTCGCCTCAACCGCGATCGCTGTTCAGCACGATGGCGATGCCAGCAAAGCCGATGCGGTCACCATCGTCTATCTCCGTAGCGGCAAGCTGTATCGCGTAAAGGCGCGCTCCGCGGTGATGGCCGGCGGAAGCTGGACCACAAGGCACATCGTCAGCGATCTCCCCGAGGCGCACCGCCAGGCCTACGCGCAGTTCTACCGCTCGCCCTGCATGATGGCCAACGTCGCTGTTCGCAACTGGCGCTTCCTTTACAGGATGGGAATGAGCGGCTGCCGCTGGTTTGAGGGCTTCGGCAACTACGTGGAAGTGCGCAAGCTGGCGCTCACCGGCATCGAGCCTCCGACCATCAGCCCCGATTCGCCGGTGGTGCTTTCGCTGAAAGTGCTCTATTCGTATCCCGGCGAGCCCACCGAGGCGCAGGGCAACCGCGGCCGCGGCGAGATGCTGGCAACTTCGTTCAAGGACTATGAGACGCAAATCCGCCAGCAGTTCACCCAGATGTTCGCCGGCTCCGGCTTCGATGCGCAGCGTGACATCGCCGGAATCATCCTCAACCGCTGGGGCCACGCCTACCTGAGCCCGCAGCCGGGATTTTTCTTCGGCCGTGACGGCAAGCCTGCGCCTCGGGAAACCCTGCGCCGCGCCCCCTTCGGCCGCATTGCCTTCGCCAACACCGACCTCGCCGGCGCCATGGATCACCGGTTCTCTATTCTGGAAGCCAAGCGCGCCGTGGAACAACTTCTCGACCAGGTGTTGACCTGAGCCGCCTCCGCCCCTTCACTGCACAATCATAGGTATGATGATTCGGCTGGTGTGCCTTCGCGACCCCAGCGTGAACTCATGACACTCGCTATCGTCGATCTCGTCGGCGTCGGACTGAACGCCACCGACACCCTGATCCCGCTGCCTCACTATCCGGCGCTGGGATCGAAGGTCGAATTTCATTCCGCCAACGTTCTGCCCGGCGGACAGGTCGCCACGGCGGTCGTTGCCTGCCAGCAGTGGGGAATGCGCACGCGTTACGTGGGCAAGGTCGGCGACGATCATGCTGCCGCCATGCACTGCGCTGAGTTCAACCGGCTGGGCGTGGAGGCGCATCTCCTAACCGCTCCCGGGTGCCCCAGCCAGCAGGCTTTCATTCTCGTGGACGATGCCGGTGAGCGTACCGTTCTATGGAAGCGCGATGCTCGCCTCACTCTGCAGCCGGAAGAACTGCAGCAAAAGTGGATCGTGAACGCGCGCGTCCTCCACCTCGATGGGCATGACACCGCTGCCGCAGTGACCGCCGCGGGCTGGGCGCGCGAGGCGGGAGTTCCGGTGGTTGCTGATCTCGACGAACTTTATCCCGGAGTGGAGGCGCTGCTGCCCAAAGTCGATTACCTCATCACCAGCCGCGACATCCCCGGCCGCTTGGAGGGAGACGACGACCTGCTGCGCTCGCTGCCGGAAGTTCGCAGCCGCTACGGCTGCCGCCTGACCGCGGCTACGCTCGGCCACGAAGGCGTCCTCGCCTGGGATGGCTCCCGCTTCCACTACGCGCCCGCCTTCCGCGTGGAAGTGAAAGATACCACCGGCGCCGGCGACATCTTCCACGCCGGCTTCATCTACGGACTGCTGCAAGGCTGGCCGCTTCCACGCCAGCTCGAATTCGCCTGCGCCGCCGCCGCCCTGAACTGCACCGGAACCGGCGCCCGCGGCGGCATTCAGTCGGCTGAAAACATAGAAGCACTGATCGCCTCAGGCCACCACCACCCATCCGCATTCAACCTTTGAGAATGTAGGCGCGGGCGTCCTCGCCCGTGCGGAAGCGAAGCCGAACCGTAAGCTCAAAAACGAAACTCGCCAGATTCTGTTAACCTGTCGCACGCGCGAGGACGCGCGCGCCCACGTTTGACGTCCCCAGATACGGCTGCTTGCTAATCTCCCGCTTCTCGCGTAGTATCAGCATGTACGTTAGACCGATTCGGTCGTGAGCAGTTCTCGCCTTCAACAGCAAGCAACCTGCACAAGTTTCTTCCGACTCCCTCCAGCGTAAATACAAAATCAAGGAACAAATTAACAACATGGAACAAGGAACAGTAAAGTGGTTCAACGATGCCAAGGGCTACGGCTTTATCAGCCGCCAGTCCGGCGAAGATGTTTTCGTGCATTTCTCAGCGATCCAGGCGGGCGGCTTCAAGAGCCTCCAGGAGGGCCAGACCGTCCAGTTCGACGTGACCAAGGGACCGAAGGGCTTGCAGGCAGAGAACGTTCAGGCGCTCTAAAACCTGTAGCGATTACGAGAGGCGATTCGACTGCGAATCGCCTCTTTCGCTTTTTGGGCGCAGTCTTCCTGTAAGCAAGTTTTTGAAACGCCCGCAAGTCCCTGTTCGTAACCGCTGCGTGGTTCCCGTTGTCACTACCCGATGGTGCCATTCCCAGGCGCAGCCCTCATTGGTAGATTGTGCTTGAGCAGTTTTCGGGGGAGGGCTGTTCAACTTAGCGTCCCAGGGACTCTTCGGAGTCTGGGACGCTTTGTTTATTTAGGGGGAACAGCGCGGCCTCACAGGCTGCGGAAAAACTCTGATCCGCATGGAGTTTGGGAAGGGCACGAATTTACAGGCTGCGGAAACACTCACGAATTTGTCGATCACCATGGAAGAGCGGCCCTTCAGGGCCGCGTAAGCCCCAAGTCAATGAGGGCTTTAGCCCCGGTATTCTTCTCCGCGGCCAAATCGACTTCACCGACAATGAACCGCAAAGAGCGCAAAGGACGCGAAGAAAAACCCAAAGACGAACGCGACGTCGCAGACGGCCCTGCCGAATTCTTCACGGGCAATTGCTTCTTGCCGCATGTCCGCTGAAGCGGGCTTTGATCCATGCAATCTGGGCCGATACTGAAGTTCCCACGATTTCTGCAGAGTCCGCGCCGGGATAGGCTTCGAAATCGATCCGGTCTCCCTGGCGGCACATGCGCGAAACCACCTCCGCCGAGGTTGTGCCTTCTGCCTGTCGATCCTGACCGCTGATGATCAGCAGCGGCGCCAGGGCCCGGGTGCGTCCCAGCAGGTTTCTCTCGAAGAAGCTCTGCACCTGGGAATCTTTCTCCCACCCAGGATCCAGCATTTCGGCGGCGGGAACGGCCGGCGCGGTGTCGCGAGCCACGCAGTCCTGCTCGACTTGGTGGTAGCGGTCCAGCCCCTTGCTGCTCAACATGTGGTCCAACTGAAATTCCGGGTACACGGTTTTGATCCCGTATGCGATCGAGGCAAGCGTGTCCTGCCAGGGACCTTGCGCGAGCCTCTCGACAAGCGTCTTCAGGTCCAGCGCGCCGGAAATTGCGACGCTGCCCAGATATCCTCGATCACCGCGCTGCGCCTCGGCTTCGGCGACCGTCAATGCCACGGCTCCGCCTTCGGCCGTGCCGATGCCAACCCATCGCAAACCGAGTTGCGGTACGGCGGCACGCGCAGCCGGAACGGAGTAGAGCACATCCTGGGCGTGCGTAGGCAGATCGGCGAATGGGTTGCGCGCGCTGCTGCCTAGCCCGGCGTAGTCCGCGGCAACGACGGCGTAGCCGAGGTTGACGTACATGTTGAGAAAAGCGCCGCTATGCAGGTTCCGCGAAAGCGAGGGAGCGCAAGCCCGGGCGTGGCCGGCAAAGCCGTGGGCCCAGGCGATCACCGGCCAGCCGCCGGGCGGGGCGGCGCGGTTGGGAACCAGAACAACCCCGGAAGCTGCCACGTCTTCGCCGCTAGGCGACGTGGAGTGGTAGAGAATGCGGATGGCGGAGACGTTCAGCGGCAAGTCGTATTCATCGAATGGCTGCGCGCGAATTAGCGTTCCCGGCTTATCCGGAGGCAAGGGAACCGGAGTGTCATAGAACTTTGTGAGCCGCAACCGGCCGCGCAGTGAATGCTTCGGCGCGGGTTTCGCTGTTTGCGTCTGCGCACACACAGGCGGGCTCCCCGGAAAGGCCGCCAGG
>DATJXG010000442.1:0-22125 GCA_035500455.1 Terriglobales bacterium
ATACGCGAGGCCTGCGAGCAACGCGACCAGTAAGAGGAAAAGCGATCCGAGAGCTGCACTGGAGGCGGTCGCCGCCGTGCCCCAACCGTCTTGTCCCGCATCGGCCAGGGTGGTCCTGAGCGCCCCCGCGAACCACATGAGATTCAGGACAGCCAAGCCGTAAAACACGGCTGCGATCAGAATTCGCATGCGACCGCCGTCGTAGAAGACGGCCAGTGCGTCGGCCGATGCTCCGACCTGCGGCTGATGGCCGGAGACGATGTAAGCGACAATGAAGCAGAGGAGGGACTGGATGCCGGCTGTCCGCCACAAGCGTTCCCAGAACGCAGGGGTGTTGTACCCGCTGCTGGATTTCACGCCGGCAGATGAGGTCACGGCTGCCGTGGATGCGCTCATGAGAATCTCCTCTCGAATTGAAAGTGAACGAAGCTTCCGGCGAGTGATCGGGAAGCGATCAGATTCAACAACCGCTTTGCCGCCGCCGGACGAAAGGAATTCTTATCGACTGCCTGGAGGAGAAGCAATTAGACGAAGGTATTGGCTATACCTTCGTACCGGTTATCGATGTGCCGCCCAGTCTTCCTTGATACGGCATTGCCATTGACTCGATTTGCCAAGCCAGCCGACGCCGCGGTCGGACCGCACGCCAATGTCGGACTCCACATCGGGGCGGGCTCGGACGGGGCTGCCTGGCCCGTCCCGATGATGATTGCGTCGAAGCGCTTCCCTGCAGTCAGTGGGCCCCTTCGACGTGGAGCTTGCCCTCTTTCGCGGCTTCTTCGGGCGTCTTGCCGTCCTGACGCGCGACGATGTAGGCGGCGTACCAGCCCGACCAATGGTGCTTCGGAGCCGTCGGTTCGTACTCGCCATGATGCTGCTCTGTCTCGCGCAGAAGCTCTGTCAGGGTCGCGACGTCCAGATTGCTGAGCCCTCGTCCGGGCAACCGCGTGGTGATCTCCTGAAACAACCAGGTGTTGCCGTCGGGGTCATTGAATGTGGCAAAGGAAAAATAGCTGCGGTGATCGGGCGCCAGCCCGCTGACCCGGCCGTTGCTGTCGGGCCGGAACTGGGCCCCGGGTCTTGAAGTGTGAAAAACTTCACTGACCTCGACACCGCGGGCGATGAGCTCTTTGCGTGCAGCTTCGACGTCGGAGACGATCAAGTAGAGTCCCTGGGCCGAACCCGGTGCCGCCGTCGTGATCTTCGCGCCGAATTGCACGGAGCATCCCGACCCTGGCGGCGTGAACTGCACGACTCGGAAGCCGTTGTCGAATGGGAAGTCGGCGTCGAGCCGCCACCCAAGCTTGGTGTAGAAGGACTTCGAGCGGTCAACATCCGCGACTGGGATGACGACCACCTCGAACTTCATGTCCATTTTCGCGGCGCTCGCGCCGCTGGCTGGTTCATTGTTGATTGCGCTCAAAGTTGCCATCTCTCCTCCGATCTATTCCCTGAGTGGAAAATTATAGTTCTTGACACTCGTACTAAGTGTCGGCAAACTGCCGAAGAATGAATCCGCCAATACTGGGACCAGGTTACGCTGCGCTTCTTTCTCTCGCCGCGCCGTTCCGGGCTTCGATGGCCTTGACCGAATTCTTGAATGCCTTCTCCAAGACTCCCTTACCTACGGTCCCAAGCACGAGGCCGAGCAGCCATCCCTTGAGGTTCTTGCCATCGCGTAGGGTGACCAGGTCAATGTTGGTCATACCGTCAGGACGCCGCGTGAAGGTATAGGTGTGGCCGGACGCGCCTCCCCACGTGTTGGAATCGGTCGTCGTGAGGACGACGTGATTGGGATCGGACCAGTCGTAATGCAGGCGTTCCCAGATGCCGCCCGAGCCTTCCGTGACGTCGGCCTCGGAGGCGCCGCGGCTATGCACCCTGAGGTACTCGTCGGCGCTATTGCCAAAGAGCTTCGAGCGGCCAGGCCCGAAGTCGGTGAGTCCGTCGATGTACTGCTCAGCCGTCAACGTGGTTGTCTGGTGCAGGTGGATTGTGGACATTCATTACCCTTTCCTTCCCCGAGACTGTGAGGATTCCGAGTCTAGATTTGATGACTCCGGTCGATACTGCTCATACTGCCTTCTCTAGCTAGGCCGCGACGAACTGCTGTCCACCGTCGATGTCGTAGGTCGCGCCCGTGAGGGCGGTGTTCGTCATGATGTGTACGGCGAGCGCGGCCACATCGGCCGACCCGACTACGCGTCCGATGGGAAGCGTTGTGCGAAGCTGGTTGCGACGCTTTTCGAGTTGGTCGCCCAGCAGTTCCGCAGACAATGGCGTGTCGACGAAGCCGGCCGCGATAAGGTTGACTCGGACAGGCGCGATCTCGAGCGCCAGGTTAGCGGTGAGCGAGGGGAGCGCAGCGGTGACTGCGCCCGCGATGCTCATGCCGATGGCCGGGCGTCGGCCACCAGTGCCGCCCATGAAGATGAGCGTTCCTCCAGGTCTCACTTTGCCGGTAGCGTTGCGGGCGACGTAAAGCGCTTGTAACAGATGCTCACCGATAAGATCGCGTATTTTTTCGAAGTCCATATCGGCGAGGCGCCCGTAGTATGGCCGGCCGGCGGTTACCATGACGTGATCTATCAGAGGCAAGTCCCGAAAAAAACTCTCGAGAGCAACTGGGTCCGTAGCATCGAAGACCGCGGTGCTCAATGCATCAATCTCGGTTGCAGCATGCTTGAGACGCTCGGGATTACGCGCGGTGAGAACCACCCTTGCCCCCTCTGTACGAGCGCGGCGCGCCGTCTCGAAACCGATGCCGGCGCTCCCGCCGATCACCACAACGGTTTGCCCAAGAAGTTCCGGTTCACGCTGGATAGGAGCGGTGGTGGGTGCAGCCTTCATGGTTCCTCCCTCGTCTCGCTCAAGTCAGATTTGCTGAAAACAATTCCCAACCCCGTCGGACAAATGTTTCATCAAGACCTGCGATGGGGTATTCACAAACTTCCTTCCTTCGGTCTGTGCCTATTTCTGCCGGGGAGTCGTGAACCCCACCACCTTGCTGCAACGCGAGCTCAACGTTGCCCGTTCATTTACTGAGTACCTCGACAACGGCCTTGGCAAAGGCCTGCGGAGCTTCCTGCGGCAAATTATGTCCAATGCCGCCGCCAATACGGCGATGTTCATACTTGCCGCTGAACTTGTTCTTGTAAGAGCTGGGCTCTGGATGCGGCGCGCCGTTGGCATCACCTTCAAGAGTGATCGTGGGCACAGCGATCGTTGGACCTAGGGCAAGCTTGTTCTCGATGTCGTCATACCTAGGTTCGCCCTCAGCTAGGCCAAGCCGCCAACGATAGTTGTGAATGGCGATGGCGACGTGATCCGGATTGTCGAATGACGCCGCGCTGCGATCGAACGTGGCATCATCAAAGTTCCATTGCGGCGAAGCCAGCTGCCAGATCAGTTTGGCAAAGTCATGCCGGTATTTCTCGTAGCCGGCCTGGCCGCGTTCGGTTGCGAAGTAATATTGGTACCACCATTGCAGCTCAGCCTTCGGCGGCAAGGGCAGCTTTCCAGAAGCCTGACTACCGATCAGGTAACCGCTGACCGAGACGAGCGCCTTGCAACGCTCAGGCCAAAGCGCCGCAATGATGTCCGCTGTCCGCGCACCCCAATCAAAGCCAGCGAGAGTCGCTTTCTCGATCTTAAGAGCATCCATCAGTGCAATGGCATCAACCGCCACCGCCGCGGGCTGACCGTTCCGGAATGATTCGCTGGAAAGAAAGCGGGTTGTCCCGTAGCCGCGCAGATACGGAACGATTACCCGGTATCCGGCTGCCGAAAGCAGCGGAGCAACTTCTACAAAGCTGTAAATGTCGTAGGGCCAGCCATGCAGAAGAATCACTGCGGGGCCGGTTGCAGGACCATCCTCGGCATAACCAACATTCAAGACGCCAGCATTGACTTGCTTCAGCGAGGCGAACGCAGTGTTACCATCCGGTTTGGCCGGGGTCGAATTTCTCTGACTCTCGCTCTGTGCAAATGCAGGACCGATTGGAGCGAACTCGGCGGCTGCAACGGTGATCGCGCAATTACGCAAAAAGCGTCGGCGGTCGTAATTAACTCTTCTAGACATTACCTACCTCGACTTGACCGCAAGCACCCATAGCCGTGAGTCAAAACCACGGCTGACCTGAGGCGCGGTCTTCCTAATGAGTTTCTATGTTTCCGGGAATCTCTTTACCGACGCTTGCGTATGGCATGGTATTCCCCTCCATCAATGGCTGGTTGCCGTCCCCGATTCAGCCAGCTGGCGCAGAACTACCCGTGACGGGTCCTTCAGTTCGGTGACGATCAAGAATCTTTCCGATGGTATGCTCGCTGTGCTTCCTGAGCCGGCAGCCAGGCTCTTAAATGGACCGGCAGCTTGAACAATCCCCGCCCCATCCGGATTCGTCTTCAGAACTGCCAGAGGTTCGAGCCTTCCAAACGGCGCATGATTAGATTCCGCAACGTACACTTCGTATTGGCTTCTTGGACTCAGGCCACGCGCCGCGATCTGAACCAGGTCCAACAGGCCGAGAGAATTTACCGCAACCGAAGCCTCTGCACCTGGAAATGTTGTTCCTTCTCCGGAAAGGCGCAGGCGCGCGGTATTCCCCGCTTCGCCGAGTGGAACAAGGTTATCTGTTCCTGATCCATTCGGAACGGCATTGGGGACGTAGACAAGGGCCTGGCTCGTCTGCCCGACCGGAACGTTGGCGATCACTTTGTTGGTCACGGTGTCAATGACTGCCACCGTTTCGCCATTTTCCAACGCCACATACATTCTGGAGCCATCTCCCGAGGGCCAAATTCCATGGGGAAGACTCCCCACCGGGATGGTGGCAGTCAATTCGGGCTTTACACCTCTTCGAAATACTTGCAGCTCGTTTGTTCCCCCCACGCTGATATATGCGAATTTGCCATTGCGGTTGTTCGCGAAGTTCACATGGTTGGTGATCGGTCCCGTCTCCAATAAGGCCTTCTGCTCAAACGGCGGCTTCGCACCAAAGACCTGCACTTTGCCTACGTCTTTCAACGTGATCCAGACCTCGTCATTGTCGGGACTCACAGCGACGTTGGGGCAGAAGGGGCTCGCCTGCGGCGGCTGTTTCACGATTTCATGGGTTGCCGTATCCACAACAGCTAGTTCCGGAGTGAAGCTGGAACATACGAAAGCATAGCGGCCATCGGGCCCGAACATGGTCATGCCTGGACCATTGGCCGTGGTGATGCGGCGGATCTCCTTCATTTGCACGGGATCGATCACAGAAACGTAGTTCTCGCCACGCACCGTCACCCACAATTCCCGTCCGTCCCGCGTAAAGAAGGCCTCGTGCGGCGAGCGGCCCAGGTAGATCGTGCCCTTCACCTTATTGGTGGCTGTGTCGATCAATGTGACGGAATTGGAAGCAACGGAAACCACCGCGAGTGTCTTGGAATCGGGTGAGTATCCAAGGCCATGGACGAGCAGCTGCCCTTTGTAGAGCGGACTTAGCGCACCCGGCACGGGATCTCCCAGCTTGATGACGCCGAGGAGTTTGTTGATGGACGGATCGATCACGGAAACCGTGTTGGATGTCTGATCGGCCGTATAAACACGGTCCCGGCTGGAGATGGGAATATTCGGTCGCGACCACGGCACTTGCTGTGTAAACGCACAGGTGACGAGGCAGAGCGTGGGTAAGAACTTGGTGAATTTCATGCTACTGCTCCGTTGCTGCTGAAGAGATGGGCTGTGGTTTGCGAGCGCGGTTCTGCTTAAGCCAAACCTGCATCAGCTCGATTTCCGATTCCTGGTCGGCAATAATTTCCTGCGCGAGCCGGCGCATCTGCGGATTTTCTCCATGCATCAGTTCCACTCTTGCCATGTCGAGTGCAGCCTGATGATGAGGGAGCATCAGCCGGACGAAGTCCTCATCATCGTTGCCGGTGGGCTGAATGGACGACATCGCGCCGTGCATGGCGAGCATGCTCTGCTGCAAATCATGCCAAGCCTGGTCAGAGGCTGGTTTCGAAGCACTGTGTGAATGCTGCGAGTAGGCCTCTACCCCACTCATCGCAACGATAAGAATGACGGTGATGAACAGTACGGTTCGTCGGCGGCCAAAGGTCGTAAGCAGCGCCGTGATGTTCCTTCTCGTTCGAGGCCTATTCCAGTCATACATCCGGCTTTTCCCTTCCGGGTCCAGCGGCGCTGACGTCTCACTGAGACCAGGCACCGGCGCCTCGACATCAGGACGGCCATCGTGGGAGCGCGAGGCTCCTCCGTCGCGACTGGTAATGTGAGCTTTGGCGGGGCCGAGCGCCTTTTCGAATGCGGCAACACTCATAACGAGTTCTCCTCCATCAGGAACTTACCCAATTCCTGTATTCGATTCGTTCGGAGTTGGCACGATTAAGCCAGATGAGCAGAGGCGAGTCTATTAGACGAACGTATTGACCGATACCAAAGTATCGTTGGGCATTGCGCCCGTAATGCCCCAAAGGACGCAGATAGTAGCGGGGCCAACCGTAGGCCTTGGTTTCTGTTACGCCGAGAACTAGGACGCCACGGCGAATTCAAAGCTTCCTGTCGGTTTGGAGGAGGATCCTGGCCTCGTTCCAGCGTCAAACCGATATTCATTTGCTGGCAGTATCTAATTCAATTGATCGCGATGCGCCGCGGCATTATGACGGCGGTATCTGAACGCGCGCCAGAAGTGCTGTCATGGAGTCTCCCGGCCATTTTCACCAAATCCGCAATTGAGTTAGCCTTCATCTTCTGCATCACCTGGCCTCGGTGTGCCTTCACGGTGATCTCGCTGATCCCAAGCTCGCCGCCGACCTGTTTATTCAACAGCCCGGAGACGACCAACGCCATCACTTCCCGTTCCCGAGGAGTGAGTGACACATAGCGGTTCCTGAGTTCCTGCATCTCCGCCTCCTGAACAAGAGCCAGACGGCTTCGTTCCAGAGCTTGCCGGATCGCCGTCAACAATACTTCGTCATTGAATGGCTTTGTCAGGAACTCGACCGCTCCTGCCTTCATCGCCTTCACGGTCTTCGGAACATCACCGTAACCCGTGATGAAGATGATCGGCATGTCGGTCCGTTCAACCGCGACACGTTTCTGCAGCTCGAGACCATTGAGGTCCGGAAGAGAGATATCAAGCAGCAGGCAGCTTGGAACAACAGCACGGGGGAAGCCGAGGAATTCTTGGGCGGATGCAAACGTTCTTGGCTGCCAGCCTTCGTTATCTATCAGGAGTTCGAGAGACTCGCGTACCGAAACGTCGTCATCAACAACGAACACGACGGGTTTGGCAGTCGCCATTTGTAGTGACCCCACTTCATGACTAAGGGTGCCGGCTAAACTCATTTTAGTCTCCCAAGAACTCGCAAAGGCGCGGCCTCACTCTGCCGGAAGGGCCGCGTTGACGGCATCAAGCAAGGCACTATCGCTGAACGGCTTGTACAGGAACTTCACTGCTCCTTGTCTGAACGCTTGCTTCTGGATGTCTTCGTCCTTCTGACCGGTGATGAAGATGATGGGAATCTTTTTCCCACGACGCCTCAATTCCTGCTGAAGATCAAGTCCACTCATTCCCGGCATCGCAACATCGAGAATCAGACACCTGGTTTCATCCAAGTAATCAGATGAAAGGAACTCCTGCCCAGACGAAAAAGCTCGAGCCGCAAAGCCGAACTCCCGGAGCAAGTCGGGTAACGACTCGCGGACCGACTCATCATCATCAACTACCGATAGAAGTTGACGTTCCATCGCGCTCTTTACCTGACGGTGCACAACAAAACAATGCGCCGGCCCGCAAACGGCGTCCATTAGACTTTGGTATTGGCTTTTGCCCGGACCAGGAGCGCCGGGCCCGGATTACGCTGCGGTCGGTGCCTTTGAATACGTACGTGAAGCGAACCACGATATCAGAAGATTCTGCAGTACCTGAGGCTGGTGGGAGGAAATCTGTTTGAGTAATGTCGTGACATCGAAATAGATACGAGCTGCGGTGATCTGTCGATTTACCGGGTCGAATTCGTACACCCCGCAACCCGGCAACTTCACAGCCGCGCCGGTTGCAGCGGTGCCAGCGAAGGCTCCCTTGTGAGCGGCTTCGAACGTCCATTCGACCACCACCACGTTTTTCCCGAAAATCATGTTCTTCACGATGTGACGATTTCCGGGAAAGCCGGCGACAAAAGGGCGAACAAATTGATCTCGGAGGGCCGCCTTTCCATTAATGAGCGTGCCCGGAATCTCCAGCGACACTGTCTCGGCGTAGTAGGACAGAATCCGGTTTTCGTCGGTTCCTTCCCAAGCTTTGAAGTACTCATCGATAAATGCCCGTACGTCAGCGTCGGAAGCAATCGCGGTAGAAGTGGCCATAGCTCCCCCTCGGCCAGACATCTTAACTCAAGTTGGTTGTGCCATGGACCATCCTGCCCGTCACGAGTTCCTCACGATGGCGCCGTAGCCGAGGGGCTCTCTAGAGCGCAGGGTATAGAAAATGAGAAGGTTACACCAGGGCCGTCATTTGCCTCTGCCCAGAGGCGTCCATGATGTCTCGCGATGATCGAGCGGCTGACAGACAGCCCGATACCCATGCCGCCGCTTTTAGTAGTATAGAAGGCTTCGAACAGCCTCTCGAAATCTTGAGTTTTGACACCGATGCCGGCATCTTGAACGCTGAGACGCACGTGGTCATTTCCTTCCCGCCGGGTTGTGATCACCAGTTGCCGGGGGCGGTCTTCAACACTAAGCATCGCGTCGGAGGCATTGCGAAGCAGATTGAGGGTGACCTGCTGCAGCTGGATACGGTCTCCGAAGACGGGGGAGAGATCCTCGGCGAGTTCCGAACGCAGAACTACCCGATTCCTCTGAAGATCGCCCAACGACAACGCAATCACCTCTCGGGTGGCCTCGTTCAGATCCAGCACCTCCAGGGTGAATTCCTTCTTGCTAAACAGGGCACGCAACCGGGTGATCACATCCGAGGCGCGGTTGCCGTCGCGAAGGGTCCGCCGCACAGTTTCGCGCGCGCCATCGATGTTCGGTGGATCGCCGTTCAGCATCCTAAGACATGTGCTGGTGTTGGTAATGATGCCCGAGAGTGGCTGGTTGATCTCGTGGGCAATCGAAGCGGTTAACGCATTCAGCGTCGTGATGCGCGCCACGTGGGCAAGCTCAGAACGGGCCCTGTCCAGCGCCTCCTCGGCGACCTTGTTTTCCGTTACGTCCTGAAGAGCGCCGATGAACAAGGGGTGCCCCCCGACTTGTGTCATCACACGGGCCATTCCTCGAATGTGCTTCACGGCGCCTCGAGGGAGCACAATGCGGAATACAAAATCGACATCCGTACCCGTCATTCCGCGCGCGATCACAGCGTCGAACGTCGGCAGGTCTTCCGGGTGGATGACATTTCGAATCATCTGCACCGTGACCTTGGCCGAGGGGTCGAACTCGAAGACTCGGAAGGCTTCCTCGGACCAGTCGTGTTCGTCCGCCAGCAAATCCGTTATGAAGCTGCCGGTCTTGCTCAGCTGCTGGGCCTCGGCGAGACGAAGATAGGCCTGCTCGACCCGCGCCTCCGCCTGTTTTCTGTCCTCGATGTCGAACGCGGCGACGTACCACCGATCGATCCGTCCTTGCTCATCGAGCAGAGGATTGTAGCGGACCAGGAACCATCGATACCTGCCGTCTCTACCCAACGCTCGTTGCTCGTATTCGAACTGAAGCGGGCGATTGAGGGCCTCATCGCGCACTTCGCGCAGCCTCTCCGCATCGTCCGGGTGGTAAAACCGCGAGCGAAAGTCCTCCTTCAGCACATCCTGCTGGCCGATACCGTGGTAATCCAGCACCGCTTGATTCACCGATAGGACAGTTCCATCAGGTCGCGACACTTGTATGAAGGTAGGAATAGCGTTGATCATCAGGCTCAGATTGCGCTCATTCGATCGCAGCGCCTCTTCAGCCTTTTTGCGATCCTCGATGTCGATACAGGTTCCGTACCATTTGAGGATCTTGCCCAATTTATCTTTCAGTGGATTGGCGCGAATCAGAAACCATCGATAGGAACTGTCGAAACGGCGAATGCGCGCCTCTGTGTCCACCTCTTTGCCCGACGCCAGACACGATTGCCAGTCCTCGACAAGCTGCTTACGGTCTTCCGGATGAATCGCTTCCGCCCATCCCCAGCCCTGTGCCTTTTCCGCAGTCATGCCTACGTAGTCGAGCCACACCTGATTAAGGAAGTCGCAGTAACCATCCGGACGAGTAGTCCATACTGTCGTGGGGATCGTATTGATGATGGCTGCAAGATCGCGCTCTGTCGCTGGCTGGGTCTCCTCCGCATGCTTGCGATCCTCGATGTTCTTGCGGTCGGCACCGTCTTTTTTTTGGCTCTTCATTGGTTGCGGCAAGCCCTTCAGTCCGCTCCGCTACCTGTCTCTCGGGTTGACTGGAGGGCCATTTTTGCTCAGTGTGGAGTTGCGCTTCATTCTTTCCGGTCGATGCTTCTTTCGCACGTTCGTGCGCCATCGGCGGCGTCTCAGCCCGCTTTTGACGCCTGATATTTTTGGTGGCCGTCTTCTTCATCGTCTGTCGTCAGCCAGGAAATTGGCCGGCAGAAGGGTCCCACCTTGCCGCGGTCCGAAGAACTGTCCAAATTGTTTACAAATTATCCTCTATCACAAGGACTTGAGCCACTTCCAACGCTAATGGCCAATGCCTTGCTATCGATCGTCAGGTGCTCGTGTGGGAGCTTGCAGAGTGCTGCCTGCCTTGGGAGGGCGCTGCCAGATTGGAAGAGAAAACTAAATGTCTTATAGAAAAATCACGCTCGGATTCGAAGGCTGCCTTCCACCTCTCGCACCTCGTACACATTGAGTGCCTTAGTCGCCGGGCCGCTAATCGCGGCTCCGGTGGCGATGTCGAAGCGGGAGCCGTGGCATTGACACAAAATCGTTGTTCCCGCGAGCAAGCCCCCGGAAAGCGGGCACGCCTCACGGGTGCAGGTACAGAGATCGTCGAAAGCATAGGGACGATCGTTGACAGGCGCAATCGAGATCCGCAGCTTGCGATCGTCCAAATAGTAGGGAACGACGAAATCATTGGGGATGGCCTCGCTTCGCCCGATCTGGCGGAAGGCAGTAGAGGCAAGCTCACGCATAGGTTTCTCCTTATCGTGAACGCGGCGCCCGCGAAATCAATCGTCGATCCCCCAATTCCCGAACAGTTGGCCTTGGGACGCGTCTTTATCCAATACAGGACCGAAACCCTGGCATTCTTCTGGTGTTCGGCAAAGCGGCGCTGGAGGTATCGCCACGGGTTGGGCACCCGCACTATGCCTAGATCAACCCGTGAAAAAAACGCACGCTCTTTCCCTGGACAAGATTTACCTGCATTATCTGCCAAACAACTCAATCATCTTGTCTCGGGAGGAGTCGATGTGCGCTTCCATGGCGTGACGGGCGCTCGCGGGATCGCGCCTCTCGATCGCGAAAAGAATATCCTCGTGGCCGATCCACCCTGGAACCGTCTGGGTGCAGAGCGTATCGAGCCGCGAGACATAGGCGAGAGTGAGGCTTAGCTGGTTGGTAACCCTGTGGTTGCCGGCCATTTCGGAAAGCCGGCGGTGGAATGTTGTATTGGCCTTAAGGATTTCCGGCAGGCTGGCGCCGGGACTGCTTTCCACCGCTACCAGGGCGCGCAAGTCAGCGACCTGTTCGGGAGCAGCCGTGGCTGCGACGGCCTCGGCGGCAAAGCATTCCAGTAACTTTCGATAGTCGTACATATCAATGATGTCACGGGGCGAAATGGGCGTGACCATAAAGCCCTTGCGGGGAATCCGCGAGAGCCATTTGTCCTGCATCAGGCGAGTGCAGGCCTCGCGCACGGGCGTGCGACTGGTGTGGCATCGGATGGCCAGATCCTGCTCCGAAAGAAACTCGCCCGGCGCCAGCTTGGCGGAAATCAACCACTCCCGCAGGATCTGGTAAACCCGCTCGACTTCGCCGAGTTTATGGGCCCTTGCTTTGACAACGCTGATCAATCGAAACTTCCTAACTTTGTTCTGAGTTCCAGCGCGACGCGGGAGGCCACCACGCCCCCAACGAACGATTCATCAACAGAATTCCACAATTCAAAAGAATTAATCATGGGCTCCTATAATACTTTCAGTATACTGTAAGTATACAAAAGTGGCTCATGTGCGGAATCGTCGGTTTTTTCGATAAAACCCGTTCCAACGACACCACGGCCGGAGAGATCCTGCTGCATATGCTGGAGGCGCTGGCCTGCCGCGGACCCGATTCTGCCGGCGTGGCCCTGTTTGGCGCGCTCCGCCCCAAGCATTTCGTTGCCCAGGTAAAACTGGGAGATGACGGAAACCTCAGTCAGCGGGCGAGCCAGATTACAGCCCTGGCCAAAGACTTCGGGGGCGAGGAATTCTCTCAGACCGACGCCTACCTGCGCTTTGTTTTTCGCGAAGTGGACGACCTCAGGCCCTTTCTAACCAGCATAGAATCCGTTGCCCCGGACGTTGAAGTGGTGAGTGCGGGGCGCCGCTTGGAGATCGTGAAAGAGGTGGGCTCCCCGGCGCGCCTGGAGCGGGCCTTCCACATCTCGAAATTCCACGGCAAATATGGCATCGGCCACACCCGCCTTTCCACCGAGTCGGTAGTGGACTTGAGTCATTCCCAGCCCTTTTGGGGACACGGATATCCGGACCTGGCGATCGTTCATAACGGCCACATCACCAACTACCACCAGCTTCGCCGCCGCTACGAGCAGCGGGGAGTGCGCTTCTACACCGAGAATGATTCGGAGATCGTTGCGACCTTCCTGGCGGACAAACTGCGCCAGGGAAATGACCTTCATGCGGCGATGAAGTCCATGATTACCGAGTTGGACGGTTCCTTCAGCTGTCTGGTGGCAACAGAGAAGGGATTTGGATTCGTGAAAGACCCGTTCTCTTTCAAGCCGCTGCTGTTCGCGGAAACGGATCAGTTTGTCGCCGTAGCGACGGAAGAAGTGGCCATCCGCGGGGCCATTCCCGGGAATTATGAAGCACGCGAGGCGCAGGGGAGGGAAATCCGAGTATGGCAGACATAGACGCGACTGGAAAAAGCGCTCGCGAGATCAACCAGGAGATCCGGCGGGAGGTTGCCGCGAAGTCCGCCGATATCACGGTGCAGAACCCCGGGGCGCGTCACAACCTTGCGGTGGCCATACTGGAGCCGGCGCACATTCGCATCGGCGGCAGTGTGGGCTACTACTGCGGCGGACTGGGCGACGGGGCTTCCATTGAAATTGACGGCAGCGCAGGCTGGGGACTGGCCGAGTCCATGTTGAGCGGAACAGTTCGGGTGCATGGCAATGCCGGCAGCGGTGCGGCAGCAGCGGTACGCGGTGGCACGATTGTGATTCACGGTGATGCAGCGGCAAGGCTCGGCGTTTCCCTGAAAGGCGGGCTGGTGATTGTCGGCGGAAGCTGCGGTTATATGGCTGGATTCATGGCGCAGAAAGGGACCCTCATCGTATGCGGCGACGCCGGCGAAGCATTTGCTGATTCCATGTATGCGACGGTCTGCTATGTCGGCGGCAAGGTCGAGAACCTGGGAACTGACGCCGTTCTCGGCACTATGGACCCGGGAGATGTTGACTATCTCGAAGAAACACTGACCACATATCTTCCCTCGGCACTGCGCAAAACCAAGCCCCGCGCGTCGGAGTTCAAGAAGGTCGTTTCGGGCCGCAAGCTGTGGAACTTCGACAAGAGAGACTGGAAGATCTGGCAGGAGGCGCTTTAGGTGGCGGAACTGCAAAGCAGCGGAATTTTCGCGGCGAGAGTGATCGAGGACATTCAGTCCAAAGCGGAGACCGGCCTCTACGCCATCCGCGGCTTCGGCACCTTACGTGAGCGCCGCTGGGCCACCTTCGACGATCTCACTTTCCTGCCTTGTTCATTGACCCGCATTCCGCTCGAGGGCTATCGCGAGAAGTGCTCAACCAGGACGATTCTGGGCAAGCGCTTCGCAAAGAAACCTATCGAACTCGATATTCCCGTCATGATTACTGGGATGAGCTGGGGCGCGCTCTCCTACAACGCGAAAGTCGCGCTGGCAAAAGGAGCCGCCGCTGCCGGTTCTTCCAACACCACCGGCGACGGCGGCATGTTGAAGGCGGAGCGCGAGAACAGCCGAACCCTGATTTACGAGGTTCTCCCCTCGCGGTACGGAATCAATATTCACGACATGCGCGTGGCCGACGCGATTGAATTGACCATCGGGCAGGGGGCCAAGCCGGGCACGGGCGGACTGCTCCTAGGATCGAAGGTTTCTGATCGCATTGCCGAGCAGCGCGATCTGCCAATCGGAGTGGATCAGCGCAGCGCCGCCCGCCATCCTGATTTTCTCGGACCGGACGACATGATCATCAAGGTCGAGGAGTTGCGAGAAGCTACCGATTGGCAGGTTCCTATCTTTATTAAGATGGGCGCGAGCCGGGTTTACGACGATGTGAAGCTGGCGGTGAAAGCCGGCGCGGACGTCGTGGTTGTGGACGGCATGGAAGGCGGCACCGGCGCCTCCCCGGCAATTTTTCAGGAGCACACCGGCATTCCCACGCTGGCTGCGGTTTGCGAGGCGCGGGCCGCCTTGCAGGATAGCGGCGTGTATGGCGAGGTGCAGTTGATCATCGCGGGTGGGATCAGGGATGGCGTAGACGCCGCCAAGGCGATGGCTCTGGGCGCCGACGCCTGCTATATCGGCACTGCCTCTCTCATCGCTCTGAATTGCAACAAGCCTATTTACGAGGAGGATTATCTCGCGCTCGGCGCTGCCCCGCATGCCTGCCATCACTGCCACACCGGGCGCTGCCCGGTTGGCATCACCACCCAGGATCCGGAGTTGATGAAGCGCCTGGATATCGAAGAGGGCGCGGAACGGGTGCGAAACTTTCTCCACGCCATGACCCTGGAAATCCAGATGCTGGCGCGTTCCTGCGGAAAGTCGGATGTGCACCACCTCGAACCGGAGGACATGGCTGCCCTCACTCTGGAAGCCTCGGCCATCTGCAATCTTCCCCTGGTGGGGACGAGAAAGGTGTTTGGGCGATAGATGTCCTTCTTGCTGCCTTGCCCCAATTGCGGCAAACGCTCGGTGTACGAATTCAGGTTCGGCGGAGAAGTGAAACCGTCGCCGGCAGCGGACGCTTCCCAAGCCGCCTGGATGGACTACCGCTTTAACCGCGCAAACATCGCCGGCGTGCAAACGGAATGGTGGTTTCACCGGTCCGGTTGCGGAGAATGGTTTCTGGCCGCGCGCAATACAGTGACGAACGAAGTGCTGGAGTCATTCCTGCCCGACGAGAGAGGCCGTGAAGTTCTTCCTGCAAAATAAGGCAGTTGAGGCCAGGGCCGGAGATACCATCGCCGCCGCGCTTTACCGTGGCGGGCGGCGTATTTTCAGCCGCAGCTTCAAGTATCACCGGCCTCGCGGATTGCTGTGCGTCGCGGGCAATTGCCCCAATTGCCTGATGAACGTGGATGGCGTGCCCAACGTCCGCACCTGCATCACTCCAGTTCGTGAAGGGGCGAAGGTCAAACCGCAGAATGCCTTCCCTTCCCTGGAGACCGATTTCCTCTCGGTCACGCAGCATTTCGACCGGTTCATGCCGGTCGGCTGGTATTACAAGACCATGACGCATCCGGCGATGTGGCATGCGGCCGAACCGTTCGTCCGCAGGGTAGCTGGCCTGGGCGAAGTCCTGCCGACTCAGCCGACCAATTATGAGCATTCGTGGATGCATGCCGAGAACGCCATCATCGGCGGTGGCTGGTCAGGCATCCACGCCGCGGTGGCGGCGGCGCGACGCGGAGAGCAGGTGGCGGTGATCGACGATCAGCCGGCGCTTGGCGGGCAATCGCGCTATCGCAAAGGGGCAGGCGATCTGCCCGCCGCGGCAATCTCCGAGTTGCAGAATTCGACGAACGTTAAGATTTTGCAGGACAGTTCCTGCTTTGGCATGTACGAGGGCAATCTTCTCGGCATCCTGCAACGCAACCCTTATTCGGAGACGGCGGAGCGTCTGATTCATTTGCGCGCCCGAAACGTCGTCGTCGCGACGGGCGCCTACGAAACTCCTATTCTTTTTCCCAACAACGACCTCGTCGGCGTGATGCTTTCCAGCGGCGTGCAACGGCTTCTTCATTTGTATGGAGTAGCACCCGGCAAGCGCGCGGTAGTGGTGGGAAGTGCCGAGGCTGCTGCGGAAGTATCTCGGGACTTGCGTACCGCGGGAGTAGAGGTTGTGGGCGTAGTCGAGTCGGAAGAGGTCATCACCGCGTCCGGAGCTGGAAGGGTCGAGAGTATTCGGACTACAACCAGGGCTTTTTCCTGCGACCTGATTGTGGTATGTGGTCCGCGCGTGCCCAACGCCGGGCTGGTGGCACAAGCGGGTGGAAAGCTCGAGTGGAACGCTCAATGCGGAGCGTTCTTGCCGGCAAACCTCCCCGCGAATGTTTCGGTTGTCGGCGATGCGGCAGGCGAGATGCAGCCCAATCCGGCCGCCCCTCTCTCCACAGACAAACGAGCCTTTGTCTGCCTGTGCAGCGATGTCTCCTGCAAAGATTTGTGTGACGGCGTTGCCGAAGGGTTCGATCAGATCGAAACTCTGAAGCGCTATACCACGGCGACGATGGGGCCATGTCAGGGACGAATGTGCCAGCTGCCCGCCATCAGAGTCTGCGCGCATCACACCGGCAGATCAGTTTCCGAGACCGGCGTGACTACGTCCAGGCCGCCGAATCCGTCGGTTACTCTGGGCGCGCTTGCCGGCCCGCGCCATCATCCAATTCGCCGCACCCCAATGCATTACGCGCATGCCGACCTGGGCGCGGTCTGGATGGACATGGGCGGCTGGAAACGCCCTCGCTATTACAAGGCGCATGCCGGGGCAAGCGAGAACGAGTCGATCCTTTTTGAATACAAGGCGGTGCGCGAAGGAGTCGGCATTATCGATGTAAGTACGCTGGGCAAGCTGGATGTCCGCGGACCGGATGCAGGCAAACTGCTCGATCTCGTATACACCCATCGCTTCTCGGAACTGCGGGTCAACCAGGTCCGCTATGCGCTGATGTGCGACCAGGGCGGCGTCATTCTTGACGACGGCACAATTTCCCGCCTGGCTGAAGAGCGATACTTCGTAACCACCACCAGCGGGAATCTTGATTTTGTCCATCAGTGGCTGCAGTGGCAACTCATTGGCACGAATTGGGACGTGCAGATTTGCAACGTCACTGCGGGTTACGGGGCGATGAATCTCGCCGGGCCTAGCAGCCGGAATGTGCTTCAGAACCTCACCGATTGCGATTTAAGTGCCGCCGCTTTTCGCTACATGGCGTGTCGCGAAGCCCGGGTCGCGCAGATTCCTGCGCTTCTGTTGCGCATTGGATTCGTCGGAGAGACGGGATGGGAAATCCACTGCCCGGCCGAGTCTGCCGAAGAATTGTGGCGCGCGCTGCTGGAAGCGGGTAAAGAGTTCGCCATAAAACCCTTCGGAGTGGAGGCGCAACGCCTGCTGCGCCTGGAAAAGCGCCACGTGATCGTCGGGGTTGATACCGATGCACTCACCAATCCTTATGAAGCAGGTCTGGGCTGGGCGGTCAAACTGGATAAAGAGGACTTCGTAGGCAAAGCCCTGCTTTCCCACGCTGCGGAAAATCAGACTCGCGAACGATTGGTGGGTTTCATTCTGCAAGACGCGGGCCTTCCAAAGGATGGCGCCGCTATCGTGCTCGACGGTCAGCCTGCGGGTCGTGTTACCAGTTCCCGCTACTCGCCGCTGCAGAAAGCGGCAATCGGTTTGGCCTGGGTGAAAGTATCGGAAGCCCGTGAAGGAGCTTCCATCTACATCCGGGTGGATGGAAAGCTGTCCCCGGCCAGCGTGACGATGCGTCCGTTTTATGATCCGGAGGGCGTGCGGTTGCGGCAGTGAGTCATTCGCATGAAAAGGTCAGCGCTCTACTCTCTTCATCGCCGGGCCGGCGCCAGCTTCGCCGAATACTCTGGCTGGGAGCTGCCTGCTTTTTTCACTTCACCCGAGCGGGACGCCGCCCTGGTTCGCGAGAGTGCTGGCCTAGCGGATGCGAGTCATTCCCCAAAGTTCGATCTGCAATCGGAAACCGTCCTTGAATCAGGGCCCCGGCGAAAGTCATGGCGGCTGGGCAGGAATCATTACCTTGTCGTGGGGAAACAGGGCGATCCTCCCCCGGGAGGAATCGATGTAACCAGCGTCTACGCCGCTTTGCGTCTGGTGGGGCCCAAAAGCCGGGAAGTACTGAGCAAGCTGACGTCTCTTAATTCCAGTGACGCTGGGTTGCCCAACTTGGGGTGCGCGCAGGCGAGTCTCGCCCATGTTCCTGCAATTTTCCTTCGCCAGGATATCGGCGAGATGCCGGGATTTTATTTGCTGATTACGCGCGATTACGCCGAATCCGTGTGGGAGGCGATTTTGCAGGCTGGACACGAATTTCATCTCGCCCCGATAGGCATGGAAGCGCTGCTCTCATTGCAGGGTTGAGCGGTAGGCACGAACATGCAGCTATTCGACAAAGAACGAATGTGGCGCAGCCACGAATTGCAGTCGAGCTACGATGTGGTCATCGTGGGCGCGGGAGCGCACGGATTGGCCGCCGCCTATTACTTGGGCAAAGAGCATGGCGTGCGCAAAATCGCGCTGCTTGACAAGAGCTACCTGGGCGCGGGCGCCAGCGGGCGCAACACCGCCATCTTGCGCTCCAACTACCGAACCCCGGAAGGAATTTCTTTCTACGATGCCTCCCTCAAGCTTTACGAGCGGCTGTCGCGAGATCTCGATTGGAACCTCCTTTTCAGCCAGTGCGGCCACCTGACGCTGGCGCACAACGACTCCTCGGTAACCGGCCTGCGGGTGCGGGCTGAAAATAATCAACTTCTGGGCGTGAACAGTCGCATCGTCGGTGTCGATGAGATCCGCAAACTGGCGCCGGCAATCAACCTCAGTCCGGAAGCGCACTATCCCATTCTGGCGGGGCTGTACCATCCTCCGGGCGGCATTATTCGTCACGACGCCGTGGTATGGGGATACGCCAGGGCCTGCGATCGCATGGGCATTGAAATCCATCCCTTCACCGAAGTCACTGATATAAAAGTCGAGCGCGGAAAAGCCACTATGGTTCTCACTAAACGGGGACCAGTTGCTGCCGGGGCAGTTCTCAATGCGACCGCCGGCTGGGCTTCAACGATCGCCGGGATGGCGGGAGTGAAGCTGCCGATTGTCACTCATCCTCTGCAAGCCTGCGTGACCGAGCCGCTCAAGCCGTTCCTGGATGTCGTCATCGTCTCGGCCTCATTGCACGTTTACCTGAGCCAGACCGACAAAGGGGAATTGGTCATCGGCGCGGAGATCGACCCGTATCAGTCATACAGCATGAAGGGCACTCTCCCCACGCTGGAGCAGATGGCGACGTATACTCTGGAACTCTTTCCCCAACTGCACGGGGTGCGCGTGCTGCGCCAGTGGGCGGGGATTTGCGACATGACCCCCGACTTTGCTCCCATCATGGGCGCATCTCAGGAAGTCAGTAACTTTTTCATGGATGTGGGTTGGGGAACATACGGATTCAAGGCTTCGCCGATCTCCGGAAAATGCATGGCGGAACTGATCGCCACCGGAAAGACGCCAGCTTTGATCGAGCCGTTCTCGCCGGGACGGTTCGCTACGGGACAACTGGTCGGGGAAAAAGCAGCAGCTGCGGTATCGCACTGAGTAAAAATAAATTCATGAGCGAGAACACACCATGACCGAGAAGCTTAAATCCGACCTGGTGAAGCAGGGGATCGAATATCTCTTCTGTTCGTTTGTGGAACTGACTGGAGCGCCCAAAGCCAAGCTCGTCCCCATCTCGCATCTGGAAGAGTTCGCCAAAGACGGCGCCGGATTCGCCGGATTTGCCTGCGGAGATGTAGGACAAGGCCCGCACGATCCCGATATCTGCAGTATTCCCGACTTTGGCTCGCTCGCCGTTCTCCCCTGGCGCAAGAATGTCGCCTGGGTGACCGGGAACCTGCACGTCAACGGCAACTCATGGCCGCTCTGCCCGCGCACCGTGCTTACGCGGCAACTGGAATTGGCCCGCAAGCAAGGTTATGTCGTGAATATCGGCATCGAGCCGGAGTTCATGCTGCTCAAGCGCAGCGACGCCGGCGAGTTTGCTCCGTGGGACGCCCTCGATACGCTGAGCAAGCCGTGTTACGACCTGCGCGCTCTGCATCGCAATCTCGATCTCATGACCACCTTGCTCCGTTATATGCAGGAGTTGGGGTGGGATCCGTATGCCAACGACCACGAGGACGCCAACTGCCAGTTTGAAATCAACTGGACCTATACCGATGCGCTGACTACTGCAGACCGGCATACATTCTTCAAATGGATGGTCCGAACGGTCGCCGAACAAAATGGTTTGTGGGCGACCTTCATGCCAAAACCCTTCGGCCACCTGACCGGAAACGGCGCCCATGTACACCTCAGCCTGGCAGACTACAAAGGCAAGAATCTCTTTCTGGATACCGAGGGAGATGCGGGCCTCTCCCAGACCGGACGCTGGTTCATGGGCGGCGTGCTGAAACACGCCCGCGCTCTTTCCGCTCTGGTGGCGCCGATCGTCAACAGCTATAAGCGGCTGGTGCGCGGCGCGCCGCGTTCGGGGGCCACCTGGGCGCCAGTCTATGTGACTTACGGGGCATCGAATCGCACTCAGATGGTACGCATTCCCGCGCCCGGGCGTTTTGAAATTCGCGTGATGGATGGCGCCGCCAATCCTTACCTTGCTTTTGCTGGAATCATCGCCGCTGGGCTGGACGGAGTCGCTCAGAAAATTGACCCCGGTCCCATGAACACCGCCAACCTTTATGAATTGCCGGAAGAAGAGCTGGCAGCGCGAAAAATCGAGGTGCTGCCAATTACCCTGGCGGAAGCTCTCGACGCCATGCAGAAAGATCCCGTGGTAAAAGGCGCTCTGGGCGCGGATTACGCAAAGATGTATCTGAAAGTGAAGTGGGACGAATGGCTGTTCCACAGCCGCAGCGTCTCTCCATCCGAACGGGAGCACTATCTGGCAACGTACTGAGCGGGAGTGTGCCTCCACGGTCACAGCGCGGCCCAAAAACACCTTCGCTGAGCCGAATTCAATAGGTAAATAGATTCATTTTGCTTGACACTCGATTCTTGCGCCCGCTAAAGTGGCGCGGCCAAATAAATTCTGGCTGCTGGGATCGCAACCTGATCGCGCCTCTCAGCGTGGGGGACTGCACGCCGCGTGAATTCAGTCCGGACTGGCAAGGCGGGAATGCCTTTTGCCTCAATCATCAAGATTCAGATTAAAGAGGAGATGCTATCCATGAAGATGGTTTCTCGCGTGGCTGCTCAATGGCTTCGGCTCGCGTGTTGCGCGCTGGTTCTCACCGGTCTCGCCCTCGGGCAGGATGCCGGATCCCTGGAACAAGGCTTCCAGCAACCGCCGGATTCCGCCAAGCCGCGGGCGTGGTGGCACTGGATGAACGGCAATGTAACTAAGGAAGGCATCACCGCCGATCTGGAATGGATGCATCGCAGCGGCATCGCGGGCATGCAGATGTTCGATGGCAATCTGGCGACGCCCGTTTTTGTGGATAAGCGCCTGGTGTGGATGACACCGGACTGGAAGGATGCGTTCCGCCATTCCGCCGCCGAAGCCGACCGCTTGGGCCTGGAGATGTCCATGGCTGCCTCGGGCGGTTGGAGCGAGACTGCCGGGCCGTGGGTGAAACCGGAAGAAGCCATGAAGAAAGTGGTCTGGAGCGACCTGCAGGTTCGGGGGCCGAAGAAATTTGCCGGCGTTCTGCCACATCCGCCCACCGTGAACGGCAGGTTCCAGAATATAGCGGTCCCTCCGGAGTTTGAGTTCCCTCAACAGAATGACTTGCCGGGCGCCAAACCGCAGCCGAAGTTGCCTCCGGAGCCGCCCGATCCAACTTTCTATGCCGACTCGGCGGTGATTGCGTTTCGCTTGCCCGAGGTGGAAGTACGCATGGCGGACCTGCATCCAAAGGTGACGTCGAGCGCAG
>DATJXG010000443.1:0-3844 GCA_035500455.1 Terriglobales bacterium
TACTTGGCGTGTCTCATTTACCGCCTGCTGACCAAGGGCCCGGCCTGGGTAGACCGTGGCGCCGCCTACTATGAGCAGCAGCGGGACCAACGCGAACTAAAGGCCCTCCATCGTAAGGCCGCCGCTAAAGGCATGAAGCTCATTCCGCTAGCCTGACGTCCAGCGCTACCCAGAGTACGAAGGAGTTTCCGGAGAGGAAAGGCCGCGCCATTGGCACCGTCTTCGCCTGTGTCAAAACCTAGAGTTTTCGGCACACCGATGGACTGCGCCCCTAAATTGAGACAATCGGAATTTGGACACTCTTCAGTGAACGGAGAAGGAGATGTCCGAAAGATCCAAACGAAAATGGACCCATTGGCCGGCGGAGTTCCGCCAGCGGGCTTTGGAACAGATGAAGACGAGCCCAAGCGTGAAGGCCCTGGCGAAAGAGCTCGGCGTCGACCGGCAACTGCTGTACGTGTGGAAGCAACTGGCGGAAGGGCGCAGGAAAGGCAGCAAACCCAGCGCGAGCGAGGATGCCCGCGACCCGCGGATCCGGGAGTTGGAGAAGACGGTAGGGGAGTTAAAGGGAGTCATCGGTCAGAAGACGCTGGAACTGGATTTTTTCGCGGGTGCCTTGCGAAGAGTCGAGGAGTCACGCCAGAGGAGAGGCAAGAGTGGCGCGACAGCATCTACACCGAAATCCGCGGGTGGATGCAATCGCAAGGTGGATTGAGCATTCTGCGGATGTGTGAACTGGTGCCAGTCAGTCGCGCCAGTTTCTACCGGCACTGGGAGGCGAAGGCTCCCAGCGAAGCGGAGATGGCGCTGCGCGATGTGATCCAGCGGTTGGCGGTCGCCCATCGCTTCTATGGGTACCGCCGCATCACGGTCATGGTGCAGCGCGAAGGATATGAGGTCGGCGCCAAAACCGTGCGCCGCCTGATGAAACAAGACAATCTGCTGGCGGTGCGGCGGCGGAAGTTTGTGACCACCACGGATTCCGATCACGACTTTGTGGTCTATCCGAATCTGGCGGAGCAGTTGATGGTGACGGACGTGAATCAGCTTTGGGTGGCCGACATTACCTATCTCCGTCTGCTGCAGGAGTTCGTGTATTTGGCGGTGGTACTGGATGCGTTTTCGCGACGCGCTGTGGGGTGGGCGTTAGGGCGGAGTTTGCAGACATCTCTGCCGATGGCGGCTCTGGAGAAGGCGATCCACACTCGCCAGCCCAAGCCAGGATTAGTGCACCACTCCGACCGTGGGTCGCAATATGCCAGCAACGATTATGTGAAACGGCTGGAGAGCATAGGAGCGGTTCTGAGCATGAGTCGTGCGGGGCGGCCCTGGGAAAACGGGCAATGCGAGAGTTTTCTGAAAACCCTGAAGCAGGAAGAAATCGATGCCCGCCCCTATCACACGATGGAAGAACTGGAGCAGCACGTAGGGGAGTTCATTGAGCAGATCTACAACCGCGTGCGTCTGCACTCCGCTTTGGGATATGTGTCGCCTGAGGAGTTCGAAAGCCGAGTGGGAGGGCCCGGCGTCGTGCCTGAGTGGTTGCCGGCGGCTCTGAGCTTGCGCCGCCATAACGAGGTTCCTCCGCCTGTCGAGGGCCAGCCATGAACTGCAAAACCGCGGGATGGGCGGCACAGATGTCACCCGGGTCCCGTATCCTCATCCACACAGTGCGCGCCTGGCACGGGCGCGGGAAAAGGCCGAGCGGCGAGCTCGCTAAGAGCCCGTGCCAGGGTGCGGTCCAAGTAATTCCGGGGATCCGCGTGCGAGCGGGGAAAACCTGGGCTGCCGCAACGAAGCAAATCTGCCACCCGATTCACGGGTGTCCCTCGTCGCAGCAACTCTTTAGCGACCCACTTGTCGGCGATGCTCCAATCGGGGCGCGGGAATCGTTGTGGAATCCGCAGCCGCTGCAGCCAAGCCTGGTAAATGGCGGAGGCCTCCACGGAGGTGCAGGACGCAGGGATCACCCACTCGCCGGCGCATGGCCGGGTAGCGGAGATGGCGCTGGGAGCGCAGCGTATCTGTTGTTCCGCGGCTTCTACCAGCACAGCCCCGCTGCTCGCCAAGCCCGCCTGAGCGTGCAAGAGCCGCACCCAGGGAGCGTACCCGTTGCTTTGGCGCCGGAGGGGTTTCTGGTTGTTTCTACGAAAGTCCTCGGATTCGGGTCCCAATCATACCTGCGGCCGATTTGGATTTGCGGCGCTCTCTCATATGACGCCACTTTTCTAAAGCGGCGTCCCGAACGGTTTCATGCCCTTCTTGAGGACCGTCTTGGGGTACTCACCCGTGCCGCAGAGTAGGAAGGAGCCAAAGTCCTTGTACCAGTCACCTTCCGGCGCCTGCGGTTCGGTGACCACCCAACTCCGCAGCCGCTGCAAATCGTCGAGGGAGATTGCCCGCTCGGCAACCCGTTCCAGAATGTGTTGCCACAGTGGCCGAGGCAGATTAATGAAGCGGATCTTCGGCAATCGCCGCTCTCCCGAAGATGCTTCGGATCAGTTCTTCGCCAACCTCGCTCTTTTTGCCCGGATCTTCCTCGGTCATGAACTGGTCGTAAGCCGCCGCAAGCCTGGCGCGTGCCGCCGCTTCCGCTTCGACCCCTCGCTCGGCAAGCGTCACCAGAGCACGGCTCATGGTGACCTTGCGTTCCTTCGCCACACGCCGGACTTCACGCGCGAGAACGGCCGGCATGGTAACGCTTTGGCGTACGGAAGCCGCTTTCCTTTTGGCAGCTGGTTTGCGTCGAGTCTGCATACTTTCATTGTAGTTGACCTACACCACAGTGGTGCACTTTTTGAATTCAACGCTCCAGTCCTCGTTTAGGCCGCAAATGGCCGAACAAAGCTGTGTTTATTTCTCTTGAAGCCAGTTGGTCCGGCTGGACGCCCGGGCTCAGGTGAATCGCCTCGACCTTGATGATCTGTGACAGCCGTCTCATGATGGCCGCGGTTGCGGACTGGCCGGCGGTGTCACCGTCCAGCATCAGTACCGCTTCACGAAAGTGCTTCTGTAACAACCCGGCCTGACTTTCCGACAGGCTCGATCCCATCAGCGCGACGACGTTGCGATGTCCAGACTGCCAGACCTTGGCGGCGTCGAAGAACCCCTCGACCACGATCACGGTGTCGCTCCCAGAATCCCGCGCCCTATGTAGCAGGAAAAGTTCCTGGCTCTTATGAAAGCCCGGCGGAAACCGGTACTTCGGATCTTCCCCCTTCACCGACCTGCCGGCGTAAGCGACCAGTTCGCGAGCCACGTTGTGCACTGGAATTGCGACGCGTCCATGCATAATGCCCGGGCCCCCGTAATATCCAATTCCCAGCGTCCGCGCAGTCAGTGGAGTGATGCCGCGGCTCTCCAGATAGGAGTGGGAGTGATCGAGGCCGCTGAGTTGAAAGCGCAGCGGGCGGTTCATTTCCGGAGCGGAAGTCGGCTGCACCCTTTCCGGCGCCACCTCGCCAGTGCCGAACCATTCGGTCAGCTTTATGGCGGCTTCCCGGATCGAACACCGCTCCATCCTTGCCACCAGGTCCAGCACGCTTCCACCGAGTTGTCCATCCCTCGCCTGAATGCATGATTGAGACTGGCAGCACCAGAGATTGCGGGCTGGGTTCACCGAAAAGCTGTTGTGGCTTTCGCGCGATGTGTGTTCCGGCAACGGACACTGCCCGCGCAGTTCTCCACCGGTCGCGTGCAGTTGCACGCCATAGTACGCCAGAACCCGCGCAATCGGAACCTGCTTGGCCAGCGGGAAGTTTATCGCCCCGGCACTCATAGATCACCTCCTCTTTTGCGAGCGGCCGGGTGCAACCGGAAGATCTCTTCCCGCAAAGCGTCTTCC
>DATJXG010000444.1:0-12835 GCA_035500455.1 Terriglobales bacterium
GAGCGGTGCCTGGTGATCGAAGACGCGCCCGCGGGGATTCGGGCGGCACACGCCGGGGGGATGAAGGTGATCGGCCTGGCCAGCACTTATCCGGCGGAGGAGTTAGGGGAAGCGGATGTGGTGGTGAAAAAGCTGGCTCAGGTCGCGGTGAGAGGCACCGGGGATGGGTTGGTGGTGGAGGTGGATTGAGCAGGGTTGGACTCGTGCCTCTAACGCTGCCATTCCCTAAGGTTGTCATTTGCGGTTGTCATTTCGGGTTGTTATTCCGATAGGGTTGTCATCCCGACAGGGTTGTCATTCCGAGCGAAGCGAGGAATCTCGAACTTCGTCGGGTCGGTTGAGACCGAGATTCCTCGCTTCGCTCGGAATGACAATGTGGGGTTGAAATGACAATGTGGGGTTTGAGACCCGCTTCCGCACTTGAGCTCTAGCGAAGCCAGTCTTCGAGTTCGGTGCCGCGACCGGTTTTTTCGTCGCGGTATTTGACGATCACCGGCGTGTAGAGCGACAGGCCCCACTGCGTCCCGGCGCCCTTTTTGACCGCGCGTGAACCGGGCACGACCACGGCATTCTCCGGAACCTCCAGGGGCCGGTCTTCGCTGGCGCGATACACTTCGCCTCGCACCAGGTCGTAGAGGGGAGTGGAGCGGGTCAAAATCGTCCCCGCTCCCAGCACTGCGCGGGCGCGCACCAGCGTGCCTTCATAGACGCCGCAATTTCCGCCGACGAGCACGTCGTCTTCAATAATCACGGGAGCGGCGTTGACTGGCTCCAGCACGCCGCCGATCTGTGCTGCGGCGCTCAGGTGCACGCGCTTGCCGATCTGCGCGCAGGAACCAACCAGCGCATGGGAATCTACCAGCGTGCCTTCATCGACGTAGGCGCCGACGTTGATGTACATCGGGGGCATGCAGATGACCGACGGGGCGACGTAGGCGCCGGTGCGAACCGAAGAGCCGCCGGGAACGACGCGAACGCGGTCGGCAACCGTGAAACGCCGGGCGGGGAAGGTGTTTTTATCCACGAAGGAAAGGCCGGCGTCCATTTCACTGAGTTCGCCGAGGCGGAATCCCAGCAGGATGCCTTGCTTCACCCAGGCGTTTACCGTCCAGTGGCCGTCGATCTTTTCGGCGGCGCGAATTTCGCCGCGGGTGAGGGCCTCGCGAAATTCGAGGAAGGTCCGGCGCGCGTGGTCGTTGTGCTCGATGGAGCCGAGCGAGGCGAGGCGCTGGATTTCGGGTTGGAGAGAGGGCATGGAATTGGTGATTGAAGATTGTTGATTGTTGATTGAAAACCTTGCCGGCGGTTCAATCAGCAATCAGCAATCAAGAATCAATAATGCCTCAAATGCACTTGCACTCGCTGCGGATCAGAACTCCCGGAAGCGTGTGAGAGATTTCGCGCGCCTGCGCCAGGGTGGCGTAGGGGCCGTGCCAGCGGGCGTGATTGGCGTCGTGGCCGGAGGGCCGGCCCTTGCCATGATTGCACTGACCGCAGGCGGAGCGGTGCAGAACGACCTTTCGCGGGCCGGCCAGCCAGTTCTCGTAAACATAGAACTCGATCGAGTCGGCGCCGGCGGTTGCGGGTTTGGTGACCAGGCCCGCCTCGGTCGCTACTTTCTGCAATTTTGAACGGGTGTCGCGGCGCATGGGCAACAGCGGCAGGCGATAGACCTCTTCGATTCTGCCCATCATCGCCAGGACCGCCTTCACCGGCAAGGGGCTGGACTCGATGAAGTTGGCCTGCATCAAAGCCAGATATCTGCGATGAAGGCGGCGCGCCGAGTCCCAATCGTTGCTCAAGGCTGCGCGGGTTATCGCCGCCATCTCCGCAGGAATTTCGTTGGAGGCTACGGAAATCACGCCGACCCCGCCCAGCGCAATCACCGGAAGTGTTACGGCGTCATCTCCCGAGAGCACGGAGAAATGTTCGGGAATCAGATTGCAGATTTCAGCAATCTGCGTCATGTTGCCGCTGGCTTCTTTCACGCCGGCGATGTTCGGCACTTCCAGCAACCGGGCCAGAGTGGCAGGCTCCAGGTTGGCGCTGGTGCGACCGGGCACGTTGTACAGGATCACCGGCTTATCAATCGCCTCGGCGATGGCGCGAAAATGGCGGTACTGGCCTTCCTGCGTGGGCTTGTTGTAGTAGGGCGAGGCGGTGAGGATAGCGCTTACCCCCGGGCGCGCGGCTGCCTCCTGAGCTTTTTGGATCGCGTCACTGGTGGAGTTCGAGGTGGCTCCCGCCACGATGGGCACGCGGCCGGCCGCGACTTCGGCGGTGACGTCGATTACCTGCAGCCATTCGTCGTGGGTCAGAGTGGGAGTTTCGCCGGTAGTGCCGCAGGGGACCAGGAAGTCGATGCCGGACTCTACCTGCCAGGCCACGAGGTTGCGCAGGGCAGGGTCGTCAATCGTGCCATCCTGGCGAAAGGGAGTCACCAGCGCCGTGCCGCAGCCACGGAATTGCATGCTATTAAGATAGCGCGATTGCAAGGGGATAGAAAGCGCCGGGCTGTGCGAAAAATTCGGGAGCGGGCCTTGGTGGTCGATGATCCATATCGAATAACCGCAAAGATCGCGAAGAGAATTGCTAAAGCTCGCGCCAGATTTCGCGGAAGTCGAAGAAACCCTTCTTGCCGGCGAGCCACTCGGCGCCGCGCACGGCGCCTTCAGCGAAGCCGCGCCGGGATTTGGCGCTGTGGCAGAGGTAGATATCGTCGTGGGGGGAATCGAGCACCAGTTCGTGCATGCCTACAACCTCGCCTTCGCGGAACGAAATGATCTCGGGTTCGCTGTCGGCGGCCTCGCGGATGATCTTCTGCAGCATGAGGGCGGTTCCCGAGGGGGCATCTTTTTTCTTGGCGTGGTGGCGCTCGAAGATTTGCCCCAGATACTGATGCCGGAGGGCCGCCGAGGCGGTACGGACGACATCAAAAAACAGATTGACGCCAACGGAAAAATTCGCGCCGTAGAGGAGCCCCGTGCCGGCGGCCTCAACCATATTGCGGATGCGAGGAATTTCGTCGTACCAGCCGGTGGTTCCCACAACCATGTTGCTGCCTGCCCGAACGCAGGCCTCGATGTGTTCGATTACGGCGGCGGGGGTAGTGAAATCGATTACGACTTCCACGCCGCGCAGATTGTCCGCGGTCAAAGCCGCTGCGTGGGGGTTTTCCGCTGAGTGCAGAACGCGAACCTCGTGGTGGCGCTGGTGTGCGGCCTCCGCTACCAGCGAACCTGTCTTGCCCCGGCCTAGGATGAGCAGCTTCATGCAAAGAGCTTAACGCCGAGGGCGCGGAGGAACGCCGCTGAGAACGCAGAGGGGCATGCCTTTGCGACGGTATTTCCCGGCGCCCTCTGCGATTTAGGACTCTTCTTCACGCGAACACCGCCGGATCCAAGTCCGAAAAAAAAGTTTGATGCAGACGGCGAACTACCTCCGGTACCTCGTCTTCTTCAATCACGAACGTCAGGTTGATCTCCGATGCGCCCTGCGAAATCATACGCGTCTTCACATCCGCCAGTTCAGCAAACACGCGCGTGGCCACGCCGGGGGTGTCGCGCAGGTTCTCTCCCACCAGGCAGACGATGGCTTTGCGGCCTTCATATTTCACATCCGCAAGTTTAGCGAGATCGGCGGCCAGCGCGGGAATCGACTCGTTCGAGTCCACGGTCAGGGAAACGCTTACCTCGGAAGTCGAGACCACATCCACGGCGATGCGATGGCGGTCGAAGGCTTCGAAGATATTCTTCAGAAATCCGTGTGCCAGCAACATGCGCGGCGCGGCCACATCGACAATCGTAATGCGTTTCTTGGCGGCGATAGCCTTGAACAGGTTGCGGCAGTGCGGCACGCGCGCGGAAATGCGGGTGCCCTCGCAGCCGGCGTTGCGCGAATTAAGGATGTACACCGGTATGTTCTTCTGCACCGCCGGCAACACGGTGGCGGGATGCAGCACCTTGGCCCCGAAATAAGCAAGTTCGGCGGCTTCGTCGAAGCTGATGACTTTGATCCGCTTCGCATCGGGGCACAGGTTCGGATCGGTGGTCATCATGCCGTCCACGTCGGTCCAGATTTCAATGCGTTCGGCGTCCAATCCAGCGCCCACGATCGCGGCAGAAAAATCGGATCCGCCCCGGCCGATGGTGGTGGTAACTCCGGCTTTGGTAGCGCCGATAAAACCGCCCATCACCGGCACCTGCCCGTCTTCGAGCAGGGGCTTGAGTTTCAAGCGCAGGCGCTCGTTGGTCTCCTCGAACAGAGGCGCGGCGCGGGTGTGGCTCGCATCGGTGACGATGCATTGGCGTGAGTCCACGAGGGTGGCATCAAGATCGCGAGCGGAGAGAGCCGCGGTTACGATTTTGCTGGAGAGCATTTCGCCATAAGCGGCGATCAGGTCGGTGGTGCGGGGAGTGAGTTCGCCGACTGCCACGATGCCGCGCAGGAGTTCGTCCAAAGCTTCAAAGTCAGAGGCTAACTCGCTGTGGAAATTGGTAAAAAGCGCGGTGCCGAGGAGTTCACCGGCGACGTTGTAATGGCGCTCCTGAAGTTCGCGGCAAAGCTTGAGGGCGGTCTTGCGGTCGCCGGTTCCAGCGGCGCGGGCCATGGTTAGCAGCTGGTCGGTCACCTTAGCCAGGGCGCTGACAACTACCACGGGCCGCTGCGCCAGGCGTGCTTTCACGATGGCGGCGGCGCGCTCGATAGCGGCGGCATCCTGCACCGAGGTGCCGCCGAATTTCATGACGATCATGTTGGGAAACCCCGGCGGCGACAACTTCCAGGCCACGGATTTACACGGATCGGCACGGATCCAGGTATTTTCTTCGCGTTCTCGGCGATCTTTGCGGTCAAGAAGGTTTCAACCGCAGGCTTTCACCCGCAGCCTTTCAACCGCAAAGGACGCGAAGAAAACTCAGCCCAGGTGCCCTTGCGCCTTGAGCAGTTCGGCGTTGAGTATGGCTGCGCCGGCCGCGCCGCGAATCGTATTGTGCGAGAGCACGGTGAACTTCCAGTCCAGCACGCCGCAGGGACGCAGGCGGCCTACACTGGCCGTCATTCCGCTGCCGGAGTCCACGTCGAGCCGCGGCTGCGGACGATCCACCGGATCCAGATATTGGACCGGCTGCTTCGGGGCGCTGGGCAGGTTTTTCTCCTGGGGCACGCTGCGAAATTCGTTCCACGCGGCGATGATCTCCTCGGGGGCAGCCTTCTTTTTCAGCTTTACCGAAACCGACTCGGTGTGACCATCCTCCACCGCCACGCGGTTACACTGCGCGCTCATGGCGAAGCTTCCCGGCACAATGCTGCTTCCGTTCAGGCGGCCCAGCAGTTTGCGGGTTTCCTCTTCCATCTTTTCTTCTTCTTTGGGGATGTGCGGGATCACGTTGCCCAAAATGTCCATGGAGGCTACGCCGGGATATCCCGCGCCGCTCACCGCCTGCATGGTCACGGCCATTACCGTTTCCAGGCCGAAGGCGTGATCGAGCGGGGCCAGGGCCATCACCAGGCCGATGGCGGAGCAGTTCGGATTGGTGACTACGAAGCCGCCCGACTTGCGCCGCCAGCTCTGGCATTCCAGCAGCTTGATGTGATCGGGATTCACTTCGGGGATCACCAGAGGCACGTCTTTGTGCATGCGCAATGCGCTGGAGTTGGAGACGACGGCGCAACCGGCGTCCGCAAATTGCGGCTCGAGGTCGGCGGCGATGGTGGCGTCCAGCGCCGCAAAGATCACCTTGGGTGCGCCGTCTGGCCTGGCCGGCGACACTTCCATTTTCGCGACTGCGGCGGGGATGGGTGTGCGCAGTTTCCAGCGCGCGGCTTCTCCGTAGGGCTTGCCTTCGGAGCGGTCCGAAGCGGCCAGCCAGGCGACTTCGAACCAGGGATGGTGCTCCAGCATCTGCACGAAGCGCTGCCCGACGATGCCGGTAGCGCCCAGGATTCCAACAGGGATTTTCGGCTGCATAAGTGAATGTTCGATTTTACAATACCCGCCCCGGCGTTAGCGCGAGCGGCCCTGCCGCCCCGGCCAGAAACGGGTTGCGGTTTGGGCGGGCGAATTAACCGGCTCCTCCTGGGGATTCCTGCCGATGCGGCCCGCTGCAGGAAACAGAGAATCCTGACGATAGGGTAGTGTGATATGCGGCGGAGTTGTTTTCTCTCCATAACGCCGGCATGAGTGGCCTCGCCACTCAGTTGGGAGTGCTTATGCCTGAACTGCGACAGAATTTCTTCACCAAAGAATGGGTCATCATCGCTACTGAGCGCGCCAAGCGGCCGGAAGAGTTGGCAACCCGGCGCCCGCCCAAGGTGATTCCATCGCGCGTGGACACCTGTCCCTTTTGCCCGGGAAACGAGAGCAAGACGCCGCCGCAGATACTGTGCGTGCCTGCCAACCCCGAACTCCCCTGGCAAGTGCGGGTGGTGCCCAACAAGTTCGCGGCGCTTTCCCGCGAACTGCAGCCCACACGCAGCATTCACCGTTCGCGGCGCACCATCGAAGGCTTTGGAGTGCACGATGTGATTGTCGAGACTCCGGACCACTCGCAATTCATGGGACTCATGAGTGACGCGCAGGTGGCCGATGTGCTGCGCGTGTACAAGTCGCGCTTCGACGCGCTGACTCACGACGTTCGCATCCGCCACGTTACCATTTTCAAGAACCACGGGGTGGATGCGGGGACCAGCCTGGAACACCCCCATTCTCAATTGATCGCCACCCCGGTCATTTCCCACCAGGTTCGGGAACGGCTGGGAGAAGCGCTGCGTCACTACGACGAGTATGGGGAGTGCATGTTCTGCCAGATGCTGCAAGAAGAGTTGGACGAAGGCACACGGGTGATCATGACCACCGAGCACTTTGCCGCCCTCGAGCCGTTCGCCTCCCCCACGCCCTTCTGCACCTACATCATTCCGCGGCGCCACATGGCCGGCTTTGGCGATATCAGCGCCGCCGAAATTGGCGACCTGGCGCGTGTTTTGCGCCGCGTCTTGTCCAAGATGTATTACGGATTGAATGATCCGGACTTCAATTTCACCATCCGCAGCGCGCCCGCTGAATCGGTGGGGGTGAAGTACTTCCATTGGTATGTGAGCATCATTCCCCGGCTTACGCGCGTGGCCGGCTTCGAGTTGGGTTCCGGGATGTTTATTAACACGGTCTTGCCGGAGGCTGCCGCGGAATTTCTGCGCAACATGAAAGACGAAGCGGCCACAGGGGCCGCGGGGTAGAGTGCGTTTCCTTTCTCGCCAGAGCGGCGGGGATTTTTTGGGGTTTCTCCGGGAATTCTGGGTTTGGGCGGATGCGACTTCGGCCCGGCGCACGACGCTGCCGGCGGGATGTTGGCGCTACTTTCGTGGGCCGATTTCGGCGCCGAAGGAGTATTCGTTCAGCGGTCCGAAGCGCTTCTTTTCGGCGTAGAGGCGCCAGCGGCGCCAGACGATGCGCAGGCTGGCCATCACTGGAATGGAGAGATATACGCCGAGCACGCCCGCGATCTCGGCGCCCGCCAGCACTCCGAAAATTGCCGCCAAAGGATGCAGTTCCATGCTCTTGCCGAGAATGCGGGGCGAGACTACGTAATCCTGCACCAGGCGCCAGCAGCCAAGAAAAATCAGCACGATATACCAGTGCGAAAATCCCATCAGCAGGCAGACGCCGACGATCAGCACGGTCGCTACCAGCGGCCCAACCACGGGAATAAACTCCATCATCCCGCCCGCGGTGGCCAGCACCAGCCAGTATTGCACCCCCAGGCTGGCGAGCATGGTGCCGTAAGCCAGGGCCGACAATGCCGCCAAGGTGAGTTGCGCGCGGATGAAATGGGCGAGCATCTGATTCATATCGTCCAGCACGCCGGCGAGAAATTCGCGCTGCGGCCGGGCGCTGGCAAAGGAAAGCATAACCTGGCCAAAGGACTGCGCGTCGCGGAGAAAGAACGCGGCCAGAATCGGCACCAGAACCAGCAGCCAGGCTTGCTTGGCGACCTCGGCCACCCTGATTCCCGCTTGCTGTGCGACGCGGCCGAGCGCGTCCTGGTGATCCCTGAGAAATTCCTCCACTCGATGAGTGGTGGCGCGGTTCCAGCCACGGTCGGCGCCGATCTGGGTGGCGATCTTTCCGCTGCCTACCTTTTCCAGCAACTCGGGAATTGACTTGCCCAACTTCTCCGACTGCCGCACCACCTGCGGCCCCACGACGAAGAAGAATGCGACCAGAAGAGCGACGATCAAGAGGTAAATTGCGGCGATGGCCCGTCCCCGGCCGCGCAGGACCTTTTCCACGTGGGAGACAGCGGGATCCACCAGGTAGGCGAAGAAGATCGCGAACAGGAAGGCGATCAGGGTTTGCCGCGCGGCGTAGAGAAAACCCAGAGCCAAAGCGAACAGCAACGCAGTGAGCAGAACTCGCGTGGTGCGTGCGTCAATGAGTGCCAAGCTGTTTTCACCCGCCGGGACGGAGGAAAGAAACCCGCGTACACACGAACAAGTCTGCTTCCATACGACCGTTTAATCCCGCACAATCTCCGTATTTTCCCCGGCCTTTATGATGCGGATCAGCTTGAAGTGGTCGAGGGGATCGAGCCATAAATTCCATTCCCCATCTTCGGTCTTCAGTACGATGCGCACCAACTGCCTCTCGATGCCGTGAATGGTGACTTTTTCCGGGCCGCCCGGCGTTATGCTCACGCGGGTCGAGACTCTCTCCTGGGGAATCACCGCGCCGAACTGCGCCTGAGCACACTTGAACTGGCCTTCCTGGGTGGTGCAAGCCGAGGCCAGATAGCGCCAGGCCAGCACTTCGCGCTGCACGAAGAAATTGTTGTCCAGAATGACGGAGGTGTCGGGCAGCAGGAAAGGCTGCTCCTTGGGCTTATCCCCCGGAGCCTCGGTGACGCGCTCAATCAGGAACTCGTTGTTGGGAGCAACCGTGAGCGCGGTCTTGCCCGGAGCCACCTCGTGCCACTCGTAGCTGACCAGAGCGCCGTTGGAAGCGATTTTGAGTTCGCAGCTCTGGGCTGCGCCGTTGGCGCCTTCCTGCTTGACTTGGGCGGAGGTGGTGCTGATGCCGCCGGAATCCTGGTGAATGGAAAAAGTTTCCGTGGCCATGCGCTGCCCGCCGATAAAGATGCCGAAGGAGCCGGAATCCACCTGGTTTCCTTTGGCTTCTTTGTCCCACGCCAACGCCGGCAGCGCGGCGATGAGCAATGCCAGCCACAACCCAAGCATCGTTCTATTGCCAAATCTCACGAAACACTCCCCCATGGTTCGTTGCCAGGCTGGCCGCGGAGGATCTTTACCGCAGGCCCAGCTTTGATGCCACTTCGGCGGCCACGGTCTCGATGTCCTTGCCACCGGTTTCAACGTGTAATGCAGCTTTCAGGTAATGCGGCCGGCGGGCGGCGTAGAGCTGGCGAAAATGCTCCAGGCTGCGCCGCAGCGGACGCTCCGGTTGCCCTTGCCGGCAGCGCTCGTATAACTCATCGGCAGTTCCGTCCAGAAACACAACCAGCGCCCCGGATTGGCTGATCAGAGCTGCGTTTTCTGCCTGCACGAAAGCTCCGCCGCCCAGGGCAACCACCCGGGACGAGCCATCGGCTTCCGCCAGAAGTTCCGCCAGAGCCTCGCGCTCGGCACGGCGAAACTCCGGCTCGCCGGACTCCGCGAAAATCCGTTCGATGGCGCGGCCCTCGCGCGCTTCTACCCGGTTGTCGAGATCTTCGAAGGGCCAACCCAGCAGATTGCCCAGGGCCTGCCCCACAGTGCTCTTGCCGGCGCCCATGAAGCCCACCAGGAAGATGGGCCGGACTCCCGCAGACCTAAGCGCAGGCCCACCCGCATCAGGTTGCGCCCCTGGCCGCCTGGTCATGGTGCTGGATTCCGGGATGCTGAATACCGCTGGGTATCAGCGCCGCCCCTGTTCAAGATGTCAGCGTTTCTTGAGGTGGATTTTACCACTGAAGGAAAACAACTTGACCGAAGATGCCGCCTTCCCCACCGTACCTGCGAAGGCACTCCCTGCCTTCACCACGAAGGAGGTGTGCTCGGGCTGCAGCGGAAAGTCGTTCTCGACGGTGCCCTTTTCCGAGCGCGCCACGACCTCGATGGAGGCGTACGAAGGGGCGATCGCCTCGATATCGCCGGTATGGCTGGTGAGGAGGTAGCGGCCGGCGCCTCCGAAGTCCCCGTCATAATTGATTTTGCCGCTGGTGGAGTTCACCTGCACGAAACTGCCACTCACCTGGCGCAGGTTCACTTCGCCGCTGACGGAGGCGATCTCCACGTGCCCCTGGCGGATGTTCACCAGGGTGACCGGGCCGTTCATGGTCTTGACGTGCACATGCGCGTCGGTAATGTCGTGTACGTCCACGCTGGCCGACGGGCCTTCCAAGGTCACATCGCCGCGCAGCCGTTCGGCGTGCAGCACCCCGGTGGAGGAATGCAGGCTCACGCTGGCGTCCACCGGAACCTGCACCTGGTATTCCACGCGCGCGTTGTCTTCATTGGCATCTGGGAGCAAATGGGAAACCACGTCCACACGGTCGCCGTTCTGACTGGCATCAACTTCCACTTTGTCGGAGGCCAGAATGGCGGTGACGATCACCTGCAAGCCCGGGGCCGGCTTCACGGAAATGGGGCCGTACTGGTTGACGATGGAGACGCTGGCGTGATGCCCCACGGTATAGCGGAATTCCTTGCGCACTTCCCCGGCTGCCAGAGTCGCCCCTGCGACCATGACTACCAGCACGAGTTTCGCTGCGCGTTGCCTGCTCTGCATGACCCGTCGCTCCCCAAACCGGCTTACTGGCTTAATACCGCGGGCCGCCTGCCCTTAAGGCAGAGAACGGTCCAAGGCCATCTCGTAAACTACGTTTCGTTGCTGATAGGCGTCCATCAGATATTGCTGCGCATCTTCATCGTTCGGATCCTGCTGAGCCGATGCCTCGGCGTCACGGATGTACGCATTTACGTCTTCCAGGTTGGCTTCGTAGGCAGCGCGCATCGCGGGTGAGCGGGAACCCACTGCGTCGAGCAGTTGCTGATCCTCGGGCGCAACCGGCAGGGCCGCTGCCAACCGCTTCGGGGCGGTGACAATCGCCGGGCCAGGATCTGGAGTATTGCTGACTGCGACTTGCCGTTGCGCGGTGTTGCGTTGATGAAGGGCCACGCCAAAGGCCAGCGCCACCACCGCCGCAGCCGAGAGCAGCACTCGGGCCGGCCGCCAATTCCAGAAACTCACCGCCGGCGCCGGAGCAGGCTTTGGCTCCCGGATTAGCCTTTCTTCCCGGAGCACGATTTCGATGGAATTCCAGACCCGCGGGCTGGGTTCCTCGTCCACCTGCAGGAAAGCTGCTTCCCGGGTAAGAAAATTGAGATCAGAAAATAGGCTGGAGCACTCGTCACAGGATTGGAGGTGCTCGTCCTGCTCGCTACTGGGCACAAGTTCACTGATTTCCGGCAGTATCTGCCGGAACTGTTCGCACGTCATACGACCTCTCTCCCCGATACCGCTCTGCGGCTCCTCTACGGCTTTATGGCCTTTTCGGCTCTGCTCGTTTTCAGGAGTTCACGCAACTTCATACGCGCCTTGTGCAATTGCGACTTGCTGTTGCCGATCGAGCATCCTACCAGACCGGCAATTTCATTGTGCTCGTAGCCCTCCACATCGTGCAGCACAAAAATCGTTCTGTAGCCCGGCGGTAACGATTCTACCGCCCTCTGCAACTCCAGCCGGTCCACCGAACCCGCTAGCGCTATATCGGGCGCTCCCGGCTCTTTCCTGGCGGTTTCCTCCTCGGACTCGCTGGGATCGTCCAAGGGGATCACCGGCAGGCCCTTTTTCCGCAGGCGCATCAGCACGACGTTCACTGCCATGCGATGCAGCCAGGTGGAAAACGCCGACTCACCCCGAAACGTGCCAATCTTTCGAAATAACTGCAGGAAAGCTTCCTGCGTGAGGTCTTCTGCTTCCGCAGTGTTGGCCGTCATTCGCAGGCACAGGGAATAAACCCGCCGTTTGTGCAGGTTGTACAGGGTCTCAAATGCCAAAGCATCGCCCTGTTTCGCCTGCTCAATTACGTCGGCTTCGCTGCTTCCAGCGCCCTGTAATTTTGCGGTCGTAGAGTTGCCTTTTCCGGCCGCACGTAGTTGTGATGCGGCTCTCATGTTGTTGTGTTGTACCGGGTTGCTATCTGCCGGGAAATCTTTCCCAACCCTTCCCAAGGACGTTTCCGGGAACGCCAGATCGGCCAGAGAACCACCAGCTTGACGGATACTCACCTCCAGCCTACCCGGCACCTGCGCCAACGTCAAACCTTTGGTCACCAGTTTCGATTCCGCCACCGCTCTTAAAGACGCGGTTTTCTCTTCGTGGGGCCGCGTGCACTCCAGCAAAACCCGGGAAAATAGCGCTATTGTCTTCCAACTAGCTCAATACAGGATACTTATGCTGTCTAACTTCGCGCCGTCCTGAATGCTGGACGAAAAATCATCCCGCCGCAGAAGCGGTGGTTATTGTCTCTAACCCGTGACCATGGGGCCCAGTTTCTCTTTGACGCAGCAGGAAAGAGAAAAATACACCCAAAAAACCCAAAATAGAGAAAATCCACATCCCGAGGTGATAACCGGCCGGATTCTCCGGCCCGGCGTGACTATGGTCATTCGCCCAGCCGATCAGCAGGTTGAAGCCAGCCAGGCCGACGTTCTGGATCATGGTCATCAGGCCGTAGGCCGTGCCCAGCTTCGACTGGTCCACGATGTAGGCGACCGACGGCCACATCACCGCCGGAATGAGCGAAAAGGCCAGCCCCATCATGGTCATGGTGATCAAAAG
>DATJXG010000445.1:0-5087 GCA_035500455.1 Terriglobales bacterium
TGCGCGATGCCGAGCGGCAGAAGATGTCGAAAACCAAGGGCAACGTGATTGATCCGCTCGAGATCATCGAGCGCTTCGGCACCGATGCCACCCGCTTCACGCTGGCCGCCATGGCCGCCCCCGGCACCGACATCGCCTTCAGCGAGAGCCGCACCGAAGGCTATCGCAACTTCGCCAACAAAATCTGGAATGCGGCAAGATTCATGTTCATGTACGGGGATAAGATCAGGGCACGGATAGGACCATGGGCTCCGCTTGCGGCCGCCTCGGAAGATGCCCCGTACGTTGGGGTCAGCGGCGTGAGTATTAAATGCATGGAGGATCGCTGGATTCTCTCGCGCTTTAACCGCATCACAAAAGAAGTCAACGAAGCTCTGGAAGCCTTCCGCTTCCACGAGGCCGCGAATCACATTTACGATTTTTTCTGGGGAGATTTCTGTGACTGGTACATCGAGCTGATTAAGCCGCGACTCGTTTCCGATGAGAACTCCGACGAAACAGTGTACGGGCCGGCGTGGGCAAACCTCGTCAACCTCTTTGAGGCCGCCCTGCGCCTGCTGCATCCAGTGATGCCCTTCATCACCGAAGAAATCTGGCACGCGATCTACGACGGCAAGCCGCCGCTGAAGTCGCTGGCTCTGGCTGCATATCCGCAATCCGATGAAACGCAGATCGATCTCGCCGCCGAAACCGAAATGGCAATCCTGCAGGATTTGATCGTGAGCGTGCGCAACCTGCGTGCCGAACTGAAAGTCGAGCAGAAGCTGCGCGTGCCGATCCAGGTTTTTGTGGAGGATGCCGCCGTCCGAGCCCTCATCGAGCAGAACCGCAACGCCGTCGAGCGCCTGGCCAACGTCGAGTCCCTGACCTTCGCCGCCGGTCCGCTCTCCAAGCTGCCGGGCTCGCGCCACACCGCCCGCTTCGACGTCCATGTGATCTACGAAAGGAAAATCGACGTTGCCGCCGAATGCGAGCGGCTAAAGAAAGAACTCGACAAAATCGAAAAGGAATCCGCCAACCTGCAGCGGCAATTGAGCAACGAACAATTCCTGGCCAAGGCCCCGGCGCAGGTGATCGAAAATATGCGCAAACGCCGTATGGAACTGGAAGTCCTGGGGGAGAAAACCCGCAATAAGCTCGGCGAATTAGGATGCAGCGCCGCGTAGAATGGGAACTTAATCCACTTGTCATTCCGAAACCCGCTTGTCATTCCGAGCGAAGCGAGGAATCTCGGTCTTTGTCGAGGCCGGTGGAGACCGAGATTCCTCACTTCGCTCGGAATGACAAAAATGACAGGGGGTCGAAGGCAGTCGCAAGCAGCCAGCAGCCAGAGGCCAGTACCTGAAAACTGAAAACTGATAGCTGACAGCTTCCCCATGGACTGGAACAGCCGCCGCACCACCGCCATCATCGAGAACGCCCTGCTGGAGGACCGCGCTACCCGCGATGCCACCAGCTATGCCTGCATCGAGGCCGCCCAGCGCGCCTCTGCTACCATCCTCGCCAAGCAGGATTGCATCCTCGCCGGCATCGGCTGCGTGGCCCGTATTCTCGACGTCTATGCTATGCTCGATGGAGCCGTAACTTCCCACTACGAAGTCACCACCCACCCCGAGATCTTTGACGGCGTCCGCCTGCACGACGGGCAATCGGTCGCGGTGATCCGCCACAACGCCCGCGTGATCCTCTCCTGCGAACGCGTCATCCTGAACTTCCTGCAGCGCATGAGCGGCATTGCCACCCTCACCCGTAGATTTGTCGAGGCCATCTCGGGCACCAAGGCCCGCATCCTCGACACCCGCAAGACCGCTCCCGGTCTGCGCATGCTCGATAAGTACGCGGTCCGCTGCGGCGGCGGCCAGAACCATCGCCTCGACCTCTCCGATGGTGTCCTCATCAAGAATAACCACATTGCGCTGGCGGGCGGAATCATCCCCGCGCTCGACCGCGCCCACAAGAACCGCCGCGGCGAGCAACCCATCCAGGCCGAAGTGCGTTCCCTCGAGGAACTGGAGCAGGCCCTGGCGCACGGCGCTGAAGCCATCCTGCTGGACAACATGTCGCCTGAGGAAGTCCGCCGCGCTGTGGAGCGCTGCTCGACCCTGGAGCGTCGGCCTCCGCTGGAGAGTTCGGGGGGCATCAGCCTGGAAAATGTCCGCGCCTATGCTGAAACCGGGGTGGATTTCATCTCGGTCGGCGCCCTCACCCACTCCGCCCAGGCCGTCGATATGAGCCTGCGGGTCGTCCCGGCGTGACCTGACCGAAGCCCCAGGCACGCCGAAACCCGTTAACTAACGGGTCACCCGGCTTTTAACCGGGGTATCATCCGTGATATAAGGCCTTTAGCGATCATTTTGACTCCCCCAGGAGATGTGCCGTAGGGACTGGCTATTGCAGGCCGGGTGAACCGGTGAAACGAGGCCAGGGTCGAGGAGGTCTTGTGTCCGACGCACGTACCGGGAAGCGGTTTCCCCTGGAATTACCCATCAAGTTTCATAAAGCTGAGGAAGTCTCACAACACAACGGCGTCACCGGCAACCTGAGCGCAGCCGGCGTGTACATACGCGCCGATGCCGCTCTCGATGTGGGTTCAACGGTAGAGTTTGAAATCGCCTTGCCGCCCGAGGTAACCGGCGCCAAGGAGAGCGTTGTCATCCAATGCAAAGGCCGGGTGGTGCGGACGGACGAGCCCGGCGGCGACTCGCCAGACTCCCGCGGCGTAGCCTGCGTCATAGATTCCTATGATTTCGTTCGCCAGTCGTAGTTGGCCAGTCGTGATTCGCCACTCGCAAGCTGAGGTGCTGAGACGATGCTGAAATTGATATTGGCTGATAATCAGGCCATTTTTCGCGCGGGGATCGCCAAGGTGCTGGCGGTCGAGGACGAAATGCGCATTGTGGCCCAGGCCCAGACTCCGGAGCAGATGTTCATGGCGCTGGATAAATTCCGCGCCGCCGTACTGGTGATTGCCGGGGGCTTCCACAACGATTTCAACGGCGTGCTGCAGGCCGCCAGCCGCAACAAGACGCGCGTGGTCGTGCTGGCCGATACCGGCGAGAGCGCGCAGCGTTACATGGGCAACGGCGCCCACGGCGTGGTGTATCGCAACGTGACCAGCGCCTCGCTGGTGGACTGCGTGCGCCGCGTCGCCCGCGGCGAAACCTGGGTGCAGGATATCGCCGTGCCCAGCGAGCTGACCGAGAACGATATGGTCGGCCTGCGCGTCCGTGACCGCCTCACCGCCAAAGAGCTGCGGATCGTGGCGCTGATCGTCCAAGGGTACAAGAACAAGGAAATCGCCTCGCAGCTGGGAACTACCGAGCAGGTGATCAAAAATTACCTTCGTAACGTGTACGACAAGATCGGGGTTTCGGACCGGCTGGAGCTGGCGCTATTCACCATCCACCACCGGATTTTGAACGAAGCCGCCGCCGCCACCGCCGCCGGAGCCACGCAGCAGCCCGGCCCGGGCGCGCCCGCGATCTCCTGACGGAGCGCCGGCGTCTCGCCGCCAACCATCGTAACCCGCGTTACTCTTACCTTACTGTGCCGATTCATCAAGGTGCCGGCGAGACGCCGGCGCTACGTCGCTTGCCAAATCTGCTCCAGCGTCTTCTGCAAAGAAGCTTCATCCCCCACACTCAGGCACTTTGGTCCCCGGTCAATCTGCCGCATCAGCCCGCAAAGTACTTTCCCTGGCCCAACTTCGATAAACGTCCGCACGCCCTGAACGATCAGCAGCCGCATGGACTGCTCCCACTTCACCGAGCCGGTAACTTGCCGCACCAGCGCGTCGCGGCTCCCTTCGACGTTCTTTACCAGCGCAGCGTCCACGTTGCAGGCCACCGGAACCGCGGGCGCGCTGAAATTCAGAGCCTGAAGATCCGCCGCCAGCCGGTCCTGCGCCGGCATCATAAGGGAGCAATGGAAGGGCGCGCTCACCGGCAGCAGCACCGCGCGCTTGGCGCCGCGCTCGCCGGCAAGTTGTGCGGCCCGCTCCACTGCAGTTTTGTTCCCCGAAATCACGATCTGCTCAGGCGAATTGATGTTCGCCGGCTCGCAGACTTCCCCCTGAGACGCGTCACGGCACACGTCAGTCACACGTTCAAGGCTCATGCCAAGAATCGCTGCCATCGCCCCCACCCCGACCGGAACCGCCTCCTGCATGTACTTGCCGCGATTGCGCACCGCACGCACCGCATCGGCAAAACTCAGCGTTCCCGCCGCTACATGCGCCGAATATTCCCCCAGGCTGTGGCCAGCCACAAAGCCGGGCTTAAGCCCATTCTCATCCAGCACACGCCAGGCCGCCACCGAGGCCGTGAGAATCGCCGGCTGCGTAGTTTCGGTAAGTCGCAACTGCTCTTCCGGGCCTTCGAAGCACAGTTGCGAAAGCCTGTAGCCCAGCGCCTCGTCGGCTTCCTCAAAGGTTCGCTTCGCGGCAGGATATTTTTCCGCCAGCTCTTTGCCCATGCCCACGGCCTGCGACCCCTGGCCGGGAAACAGAAATGCCACAGTGCTGTCAGTTGGCAATCGAAGCCTCTCGTACTTGGAAAGTGGGCCAGGAGCCTGGCCGCCAGAGATTATCTCCTACTCAGCCGGGCAAAGCGAAGCGAAGCAGTAGGCTTGCGTGGTTCCCGGCGGAACGGCCTTGTGCCCGGAACGAATTCGCCCGACAAGCGCCAGCTTTTGCGTATTGCAAAATATCGCCACTTGTCAACCAATCTCTCATTCCGAGCGAAGCGAGGAATCTGCTTTCTTGCTTGTGGCGACGATAATGCAGAGTCCTCGCGCCAAAAGCCGAAAAGGACTCGCCCACCAGGCCGTGCTTACAATTCGTCTTCCGCTTCCGGCCTAACCTTGGGTGCGCTGCGCAGAAAAGTCGTCAGCCCTGCACGCGTCGCCTTCCCGGCTCGATTTTTGAAGAAGTCAGCTGCGGTTTCTAAGACTCCCACCTTCTCGGCGACCGCGGCCGCGATCCATTGGTTTAGCGACACACCATCTTCCTTGGCCAGCCGTTGCGCGGCTCTCTTGATGGAAAGCGGAAGTTTCAGTGGATAAGTAGCTTTGCTCATGCTTTGACCTTC
>DATJXG010000446.1:0-5779 GCA_035500455.1 Terriglobales bacterium
GGCGCTCGCCCTGCACGGAGCGCTCTATCTCACGGTAAAAACCGAAGGCGGCCTGCAAACCCGCGCCCGCAAAGCGGCGCGCCTGCTTTGGTTCGTTCTTCTGCTCTTGACCGTCGTCAGCCTGCCCGCCTCCACCATCGCCCGTCCCGACGCGCTGGTGAACTACCTCGCCTTCCCCCTGGCGTTCGCTGTTCCCGTAGTGGTGCTGCTCTCTCTGCTGGGGGTGTTCTACTTCAGCCACAAATCGGCCGACCGCAACGCCTTCGCCTGCTCCTGCATTTACTTGATCGTCATGATGGTAGGCGCCGCCATTGCTTTATACCCGCGCCTTCTTCCCGCGACCACCGGCGCGAATTACGACATCACTATCAGCAACGCGCTCTCCGGGCCGCACACGCTGCACGTCGGCCTCATCTGGTGGTTCCTCGGCATGCTCCTGGCAGCCGGCTACTTCGTCTTCGTCTATCGCATGTTCCGCGGCAAAGTGACGCTCGGCAGCGGCGGCTACGAGCACTAATGCTTGTCCAGAAGTCGCCGGCCACGCCTCGAGGCCTACTGCCTCTCGGTTGTGATCCCGATCACAACCGACCGTAAGACGGGACACAGCCCCGTTTCCGCACTGGATCAAGAATAAATGCGTTGGGTGTGAATCCCGCTGAAAGGGCCCAGCCTCTCAGCCGCACTCGCGCGCCGGGGAGCTGGAGTTCCGGAGGAGGAACCGTCATGACAACCTTGGAACTCGAAAAGAGCATTACGTTCAGGAACATACTGTTGGCGACTGACTTCTCCGAAGCCTCGGAGCACGCCTTGCAGTATGCCGCGGCGGTCACAGACCTGAACCACTCGCAACTCTTCGTTCTGCACGCTGTGCCTCCCGAAGCGCGCGGGCCGGTGCCGCTCGACCCGCTGCCAAAAAGCATTGACCATGATTATTCCAATGCCAGGCTGAACCTCGATCGGGCAGTCTTCGCTGAACCGCTGCAGCATTTGCGCCATGAGGAAATCCTGGAACGCGGTCCAGTCGCGGAAGTGGTATCCAATGCCATCCAGGAGAACAAAATCGACTTACTCGTGCTTGGAACCCATGGCCGCACCGGATTGAAGAAACTGGTGATGGGATCGGTGGCGGAAGAACTCTTCCGCAGCGCTCCCTGCCCGGTGTTGACTGTAGGACCCTCCGCCACTCGCGGCACGCAGATTCGTAAAGTCCTGTTCGCCACCGATTTCGGCCCTTCGTCCGAGCACGCCTTGCCCTACGCGGTCGATTTCGCCAACAAGGCCGGCGGCGAGTTGCTCTTGCTCCACCTCATTCCCCCGGTGCCGGTAGAGTACGTTGGGCCGTTCTGGTATCCGGGCAGCGATGTCATCGAAAGGGAAGAGGCGAGCCGGCGGAAATTCATGGAAAAGTTGCACGATCTGGTGCCTTCCAGCTCCGCCCTCGATTGCAAGGTCGAATATCGGGTGGAGTGCCATTTCGCTCCCGAGGGAATTATCGAGGTCGCCCGGCGGTATGAGGCCGATCTGATTGTGATGGGTGTGCGCGAATCGGGCAGAAACGCCTCCCGCATCGCAGCCCACCTGCCCTGGGCCATCGCCCACGACGTAGTCTGCTACGCCGCGTGCCCGGTCCTGACCGTCAGGGCGTGAGAACGCCGGTAAAACTCCCACGGGTGCTGACCCTGGCCAGTGCCCGTGGTCGCTTGTATAAGGCTGGCGCTGCTCCACCCGGCTGCTTTGGGATAGCTCTAAGCCTTTCCCAAAACGGGAAACACCCTGCCGTCTGTCGTTCACAAACTGCCTTTTCCGAAGGCGCCACGCCTAAGCCGCTTGCCCTCAACTACTTACATACATGACATATCTGTCATGACAGAACCGTCACCACACTATGTTCCACGTGGAACATGATTCTGCCCCGCCGGACGCAAGATCACCGCTCATTTTCCTGACAGCTTCTACCAGGCCCGGCAGCCCCGCGCTGGCTTCTGGTGAGAGGTCCTCGCCATGGTCGAAGCACCTCCCGCAAAGTGAAACGGCAAACGCCTGGGGAGCGCGCCCATAGAGTTCGCGCGCCAGTTGAAGAATAGATGCGGGTGAAAATTCGTGAGTGAACGACGATGGCTGCGCCTGCGGTTCGATCGCCGCGGTCATCACCTCGCCTGGAGGGCCGGAGCGCGCCGCGTCAACGAACAGCACCCCCGCCGCCTCGCTGACCGCAGGCGCGAGTTCAGGCGTGAGCTGATGGCAGGTAAGAATCTCAACACCCGGGGGCAAGCCGGCCTGCGACAGCAGTTCCGCGGCGCGCCAGGCCACGCCGTCGTCACCGCGCAGCGGGTTGCCATACGCGATGATGAGAATTCGCGGCACGACACCTGTGCTCTCAGCCGCGGCGCGCCACTTCCATTACGACCTCACCGTTCGGATCGAGCAACTGGATGCGCAGCGGCATCTCTCCCATGGCGTGGGTCGAGCAACTGAGGCAGGGATCATAGGTGCGAATGACAGCCTCGACGCGATTGAGCATTCCGGGCAGCAGCTGATTGCCGCGCACAAAATGCTTGGCCACCTGCAGCACACTGCGGTTCATGGCGAGATTATTCTGCCCGGTGGCGATGATCAGGTTGGCCCAGCGCACCAGGCCCTGCTCGTCAATCTTGTAGTGGTGAAACAGCGTGCCCCGCGGGGCTTCTGAGGCGCCGACGCCTTCCTCGGCATTGGGCTTGGCTTCGGCGCGGACGTGTTTGGAGAGAATCTCCGAATCGTTCAGAAGCTGCTCCAGCCGCTCCACGCAGTAAAGAATTTCGATGAGCCGCGCCTGGTGATAGTGGAACGAACTTAGCACTGCTGCGCGCTGCAGTTCCTTGAACTCCGCCAGTTCCTGGTCGGCGCGCTCGGTTCCGCAGCGGTCAGCGACATTGAGCCGCGCCAGCGGGCCCACACGGTACATTCCCTCGGGATAGCCTTTGGGTTTGTAATAGGCGGACTTGAGATAGCTCCAGGGCTCGACTTTTTCGCCCAGGTAGTCGAAGTAGCGGGTGCCATCCAGGCCATCGGCGACCAGGTTGCCGGTGGCATCGCCGATGCGAATGTTGCCATCGTAGAAAGTGATGCTGCCGTCGTCTTTCACCGTCCCCATGAACAGGGAAGGGAAGTTGCCGAAGCTGGTGATCTCTTCGCGAAAGGCTTCGCTGGTTTTCTTGAACCAGGCGAGGGTTCGCACCGCGATGGCTAACGCTTCCGGAACGGTGGCCAGGATGGCGTCGCGGTCCTGCTGGCTGAGCGGTTCGCTGACGCCGCCGGGCACTACCCACGCGGGATGAATACGCTTGCCTCCCAGGCGCTCGATGATCTGCTGGCCGAACTGGCGCAGACGGATGCCGTCGCGCGCCAGTTGCGGATCGCGCTCGTACACTCCCCACAGGTTGCTCTTCGCGGGATCGGCATCCATGCCCAGCAGCAAATCGGGCGATGACAGATGGAAGACGCTGAGGGCATGCGACTGCACGATCTGCGCCATGTTGAAAATGCGGCGCAGCTTGTCGGCGGTGGGCGGAATGCGGACGGCGAGGATGGCGTCGCAGGCCTTGGCGGATGCAGTGAGATGGCTGACCGGGCAGATGCCGCAGATGCGCGCCATTAGCGACGGCATCTCGGTGAACGGGCGGCCTTCGCACAACTTTTCGAAGCCGCGGAACTGGGTGACGTGGAAGCGCGCCTCCGTGACTTCGCCCTGCTCGTCGAGGTGCAGCGTGATCTTAGCGTGCCCCTCGATGCGGGTCACGGGATCGATGACGATGGTTCGTTTCTCCGCCATGCTCAGGCTCCGAATCGCGTTCTGGTGCTCAACTCGGGTTGCCTTCCGGCGAGCAGTTCGCTGACCACGTAGAAAATTGTGTCGGCCGACGGCGGGCACCCGGGAACGAAAACATCGACCGGCACGAATTCATGAATCGGCCGCGCCTGGGGCAGCAGGCGGGGCACGATCTGGTCGGGAATGCCGGGATCGAGGGTTGCGTTCTCACGATAGGCGCGTTCGTAGACCGATTTCGTGGTGAAGGGATTCCTCATGGCGGGAACGTTGGCGGTAACGGCGCAATCGCCGAGGGAGACCAGGATCCTGGTGCGCCGCCGCACCATTTTGATCTTGTGCAGATCTTCTTCGCTGCTCACCGCGCCTTCCACCAGGGTCACGTCCACATCCTCAGGAAAGATTTTCGCATCCACCAGCGGGCTGTAAACCAGGTCGGCGCTTTCGGCCAGCGTAAGCAGGCGCTCGTCGATATCGAGAAACGACATGTGGCATCCGGAGCAGCCATCGAGCCACACGGTGGCCATGCGTTTTTTGCTCACTTGTGTTCTCCGCGCATCAGCTGCAGGTAGGGCAGAAAGTCGCGGCGCTTTTCCATTTCGGCGACCGAACGGCCTTTTTCAAAGAGCGCGCCGGTGGGGCACACCTGCACGCACTTGCCGCAGCTGGTGCAGGTATCGGAGGAACCCCAGGGCTGGTTGAGGTCGGTAATGACCTGGCAGTCGATGCCGCGGCCCATCACGTCCCAGGTGTGAGCGCCCTCGATTTCGTCGCACACCCGCACGCATCGCGTGCACAGGATGCAGCGGTTGTGATCGATGATGAAGCGGTCGTGGGAGGCGTCCACCGCGGCTTTGGGATAGCGGTAGGGATAATGAATGTGGGTGATATCGAGCTTCTGCGCCATGGTCTGCAGTTCACAGTGGCCGTTGGAGACGCAGACCGAACAGATGTGATTGCGCTCGGTGAACAGCAACTCGACGATGCCCTTGCGGTAGCGCTGCAGGCGCTCGGAATTGGTGGTGACATCCATGCCTTCGGCCACCTGGGTGACGCAGGAAGCCAGCAGGCGATTGGAGCCTTTCACTTCCACCAGGCAGAGGCGGCAGGCGCCGATCGTGGAAAGCCCTTCCAGTTCGCAGAGGCGGGGAATGAAGATTCCGTTCTCGCGGGCAACGTCGAGGATGGTCTCATCTTCACGGGCGCTGAAATCGCGGCCGTCAATCTTCAGGGTTTTGACGTTGGCGGCCGGGCTCATGCGTGCACCTCTTTGTCTACGCGCGCCTCTTTGCCGCAGACGCCGGCCACACACTCATTGCGTTCGATATGCCCCTTATACTCATCGGCAAAATAGCGCAGGGTGCTCAGCACCGGGTTGGGCGCCGACTGCCCCAGGCCGCACAGGCTGGTGTTCTTCACCAGGTCGCACAGTTCTTCGAGCATCGCGATATCTTTGGGGGTGGCCTGCAGTTTGGTGATGGCGTCGAGCAGGCGGTGCATCTGGTAGGTTCCGACGCGGCAGGGAATGCACTTGCCGCAGGACTCGGTCATGCAGAAATCCATGAAGAATTTGGCCACATCCACCATGCAGGAGGTTTCATCCATCACGATCATTCCGCCCGAGCCCATGATCGAGCCGGCGCGGGCCAGGGATTCGTAGTCCACCGGCATGTCGAGACATTCGGAGGGCAGGCATCCGCCGGATGGGCCACCCGTCTGCACCGCCTTGAACTGTTTGTCCTCGGGAATGCCGCCGCCGATTTCGAAGACCATTTCGCGCAGCGTGATTCCCATGGGAACTTCCACCAGGCCGGTATTCTGCACCCGGCCGGCGAGGGCGAACACCTTGGTGCCTTTGCTTTTTTCGGTGCCGATGCCGGCATACCACTCTCCGCCATTGCGGATGATGGGGGCGATGTTGGCGAAGGTTTCGACGTTGTTAATAAGCGTGGGCTGGCCCAGCAGGCCTTCCAT
>DATJXG010000447.1:0-3876 GCA_035500455.1 Terriglobales bacterium
GCGAAATCCAGCCACAGCTCGGAGTGCGCCATCGGTTGCTCATCGCCGGCATCGGGCAGGCCTTTTTCGTCCGCCATATTGGCCAGCACCGCCTTGCGCAGTTCGCTTTCGTCCAGCCGTATGGCCAACTCCGCCAGATAAGTGGGAAACGCCTCCACGTGGTGGAAGTAGTCTTCCGCGTACTGCCGCAGTTCGTCACGGGTCAGTTCGCCCGCCGCCCACGCCTGATAGAAGGGATGGCAAAGCAGATCGTACTTCGCGATCCGCGCGTCGAGTTCCTGGAAAAATTCCTGGGTATTCATGGCTGCTCCTTCAAAGGATTCGTCGATGAATAAAATGAGCGATCAATATATGAGTTCCGGGCAATCCGAGCAACTTGAGCATTCCATCTCCGCCTAGTTCGTGACCTCCGGGTGCAATCGCCGTCAACTTCCCTGCGGCGAATGTTGGTGCTGTTTCTCATAACTCTAAGCGCCATCTAATCATGGAGCGCAAAACCCCGTCTGTGATTAGAAGCACAGCCATGGGTATCGAGCTAAGTAGCTAGGGTAGAATGACTTCAAGGGACTCGGCGCGAGATGTGGAGCGGGCCGGGCGGGATTTCCGGGCCTGAGATACCAATTCTGAAAATGCACTTCACCGAACAATTCGACGTAGTCGTAGTCGGCGCCGGCCACGCCGGATGCGAGGCCGCCATGGCCGCCGCCCGTATGGGTTTGAAAACCGCCCTCTACACCCTCAACGTGGACCTGATCGCGCAAATGTCCTGCAACCCCGCGGTCGGCGGCATCGCCAAGGGCCACCTGGTCCGCGAGGTGGATGCGCTGGGCGGAATCATGGGCGAAATCACCGATGCGGTAGGCATCCAGTTCCGCCTGCTCAATACCTCCCGCGGCCCCGCGGTATGGTCCCCGCGTGCTCAGTGCGACAAACAGGCCTACCGCCTCAAGATGCGCGAGGTGCTGGAATCGCAGCCCAATCTAAAGATTAAGCAGGCGGAGGTTTCGTCTTTGGTCTTGCAGTCGTCGGCTAATGCGAGCACTCAGCACTCAGCGGTCAGCACTCAGTCCGGCAGCGCAGATGCGAGGGACCCAGAACCAACGGCCCACGACGGTTTTCCCAACGACCAACAGCCAAGGACCAACGACGAAGTTCTAGGCATCCGACTCCGCGATGGCCGCTCCGTCGGCGCGTCCGCCGTCATCATCACCACCGGCACCTTCCTTAACGGCCTCATCCACTGCGGCGAGCAGCAATACCCCGCCGGCCGCTCCGGCGAGCCGCCGGCAGTTCTCCTCGGCGAAGCGCTCAAGAAACTCGGTCTGCGCGGCTGCCGCCTCAAAACCGGCACTCCGCCTCGCCTCGATGGCCGCAGCATCGACTGGTCACGCTTTCAGGAGCAGCCCGGCGACCCCGACCCCACGCCCTTCAGCTTCCGCACCAAGCGCGTCGTCCATCATGACCGCCAGGTTCCGTGCTATATCGCCTACACGACGCCCGAAACTCACCGCATTATCCGCGAAAACGTCCACCGCTCGCCCATGTACAGCGGACAGATTCAATCCATCGGCCCGCGCTATTGCCCGTCGATCGAAGACAAGATCGTCAAGTTTCCTGACAAGACGATGCACCAGCTTTTCCTCGAGCCCGAAGGCCTGAATACCCACGAAATCTACGTCAACGGCATGAGCACATCCTTGCCGGTGGAAGTGCAGCTCGAAATTCTGAAATCGATTCCCGGCCTCGAAACCGCGGAAATGCTGCGTCCCGGCTATGCCATCGAATACGACTCCATTGACCCTACCGAACTGGAGCGCACCCTCGAAACCAAGAAGATCGCCAATCTCTTTCTGGCCGGCCAGATCAACGGCACCAGTGGCTACGAAGAAGCCGCCTGCCAGGGCCTGATGGCCGGTATCAACGCCGCATTGAAAGTGAAGAAGCAGCCGCCGCTGATTCTCGACCGCACCGAGGCTTACACCGCGATTCTGATCGACGACCTCATTTCCAAGGGCACGAATGAGCCCTACCGCATGTTCACCAGCCGCGCCGAATTCCGCCTGCACTTGCGTATCGACAACGCCGACCGCCGCCTCACTCCGCACGGCCGCCGCGTAGGCCTGATCCCGGACCAGGCCTGGGCAGATTTCCAAGCCAAGCAAGCCCGCCTGGACGAACTGAAAGCCCTGCTGGAAGCCACCAAGCTGACAGTCTCAATGCTGGAAGGAATCACCACAGCCCGTGCAGGGACGGGGCTTGCTCAGCCTGCCCCGAGCGAAGCCGAAGGGTCCAGCGAGCGAAGCGAGTCAACTTCCAAGGACACAGAAGCCCTCTTTTCAGCCGCAGGTCAAACCCTGGCCCAACTGCTCAAGCGGCCCGAACTCACGATCGAGCACCTGACTCCGATCCTGCACGAACTGAACCCGCAATTCTTTGGAAGAGAAGAAATCCGTGAGAATCCGTGGAAATCCGTGGCAGGCTTGTCTTCTGCCGTCCGCAACGAACTCAAGTCGGCAGAAACCGAAATCAAATACGCCGGCTACCTGCAGCAACAGGAAAAAGCCATCGAGCGTCTGAAGAAATCCGAGCAGCGCCACATCCCCGACTGGTTCGACTATCGCTCGGTCAGCGGTCTCTCCCGCGAAATGCAGGAAAAGCTGACCAAAGTCCGCCCCCGCACGGTCGGCCAAGCCTCCCGCATCCCCGGCGTCACCCCTGCCGCAGTCTCCCTGGTAAATGTGTACATAGAAATCCAGGGCAAGCGCCGTGAACAAGCCGCAGCAATCTGACTGGCCCCGGCGCGCGCACTGAGAACCGGGAACTGAAAACTGAGAACTGTTCTTCACCCAGAAAATGCCGCAAATCTCCGACTGCCACAGCGAATCGTTTCCCGTTTGAGCCGCACCACGGCCTCGTCTACTCCTCCACCATCGCGCTCGCATCCCGCATCGCAGCAGCAATTTCCGGAAGGATCCCCAGCTTGCGGTAGATCGGCCGCACTACCTCTCGAATCGCCGGAATCCGCCGCAGAAACCACATCGCCCCCAGCAGGCATCCGCAACCTCCCACTGCCAGGGTTGCGGGTGCCCCAACCCGGCTGGCCAGAAATCCCGCCAGCAGACTGCCCAGCGGCGTGATTCCCATGATCGACATCGAGTAGAAGCTCATCACCCGCCCGCGCTTGTCGTCGTCCACGATGGTCTGCAGAATCGTATTGCTGGCCGCCATCTGCAGCATCATGCCGCCGCCGGTGGCGACCAGCAAAATCATCGAAAGCCATAGCATTCTCGACGCCGCAAAGGCTCCCAGTCCAAGTCCAAACAAGGCCGCCGACGACGCCACTACGCGCCCCAGCCCGAGCACGCTCTTACGCGACGCCAGGTAAGCCCCCGAAAGCAGCGCCCCTACTCCCACGCTGCCCATCAAAAACCCCAGCGTGTGCGCTCCCCCATGCAGGATGCTCCCGGCAAAAATCGGCATCAGCACGGTGTAGGGCATGCCCATCAGGCTCACCACCGCCAGCAGCAAAAGCACCGAGCGGATGGGCACAAAATGCGCCACGTAATGAAACCCTTCGCGCAAATCTTCCAGCACAGCCCGCCGCCGCCCCGGCCCCGCGAACTCCGGCACCATCATCAGCAGCAGCGACGCGATCACCGCGATGTAGCTGATGCCGTCAATCAGGAAGCAGTATCCCTCGCCCACCGCGGCAATCACCACTCCCGCGATCGCCGGCCCCAGCAGCCGCGCCGCGTTTACCATCGAGGAGTTCAGCGCGATCGCGCTCGCCAGATCCTCGCGCCGGCTGATCATCTCCACCACGAACGACTGCCGCGCCGGCATGTCGAAGGCGTTGATCAACCCCTGCGCCATGCA
>DATJXG010000448.1:0-4123 GCA_035500455.1 Terriglobales bacterium
TTGCGTCCGCTCGAAGAAGGCCAAGCGTTGATTCCAATCTTGATCGCACTGCAATAGGGCATCCGGATCATACGATGTTCGGTATAGGTCACCAGTAGGGGCTATTTCCTTTTATTAAGCTGATCTTTGCGGGCGAGGTGGCTTCCGGATATTTCTTGACGCAACCAAATCGCACAGTTCTCGCCGAATCCCTCAAGGAGAACGATCCGAACAGATCCGATCACAGTTTTATTCTTGGTGTTTTACCCGGCGCTCATGGAGGACACAGGAATGTTGAGCCTTCTCGACAGTATGAAGCAGACGCATACACAATCGGTCTTAGGGCTGAGATCGGCACTATCATCTCAACACTCTAATGTTGCTCAGTTGCTGCAGACAGAACTCATACATCGGCAATATCTAGCCAGCGGTAGCCGCAACGGACCCTTGGGCTTCCCCATTTCCGAAGTCCAATTTGTGAGCAGTTCGCAAGCGGCTCGCAACTATCGTGGAGGAGGAATAGAGATCCGAGGCGGCAAGATACACTTGTTGCCGCAACTACAAGCTTCGATTCGGCTTATTGGTGCCAGGTGTGTCAGGGAATCCGACCACGATCAACTTTCTCCCCACGATGAGCCGTACTTCGTAATTTCTGTCGACACGGGCAGCGGCTCACCAACAGTCAAGAAGTTTGGGCCATTTGAGGGTGTCGACTCTGGTACCGAGATCGGTATCGGCGACCTTCTTATTGAAAAAGTCGCTCCAAATCCGATGTCGATCCGTGTAATGGCCTACGAGAACGACGACGGCGATCCAGATACAACTGCGAAAAATATCCAAGACGAGGTAGTCAAACTATCGCAGGAAGCGGCCAAGCTTGGGGCTGCAGCAGAGGCCGCAGATGGCCCAGGAATTGGGCCGGCTGCCGGAGCTGGAACAGTAGGAGCCATTGCTGGCGGCCCCATTGGTGCCCTGATTGCCGCCGGAATTGTCTCGGCCCTCGGGTTAGGTGATGACTTCATCAACCAAGCCGTGGCGGTCCTTTTTTCCCGTCCAGACGATGTTGGTACTCCCGCGACGCTGGGGCAATTTCAAGATAATGACTTCAATCGTAAGATCAACGTTAACGGTGGTGAACAGGGTGAATATGACCTTTTCTTTGACGTTGTTGTTCTGAACGTACCGCCACCTGATGTAGCGGGCGGGAACCCGTAACGGGTGCGTAACGACGCTAAGCTGGCCGCCCTACCTTTCACGCAAGCCAAGAACTCACCGTTGACGCTAAAAAGCGAACCGTCCTCTGGTCTGGCTGCCACAGTCGGGTAGTTTGAGGTGTCGAATTCTTCCAGCTTCCTTACCTTGTTCTTCCAGGCGGTTACCAGCAGGCAGGTGATCCAGCGACACGTTTGGTTCCCCAGCCATTCTCACCACACATGTCCTCGGCGGTCTCAAGGCTGGAAGCTAAGCAACTGCCATCCGTTGGCCGAGAATTTCGCCAAACCAGTTAAAATAAGAATAGGGAACAAAGAAAGCCCGGACGCCACCGCGCCGGGCTTTCCCATTTTGGGCCAAAGTCTGGACCAAAACAGGAAAGGGAAGTCCCATAACTCCTTTGTTTGCCATGAAGTACTGTAAGTCCCATGGAATGTATGGGTAACACATCACCTCCGGTGTAAACCCTGTAATTTGTATGAAGTACACATTTCAGGGGGGAGGGGGGTGGGGGTGTCCTACTAGTCCCAAATCGGGAATCAGCGCAGGAATCGCAGTGATGCCGAATCTCTCGCCGACTGACCTGATCTGCGGTACTCTTGCATACCAGCGTTCCCTCCACTGGTTCCGCCACAGGCAGGCCCGAAATGTTTAATGTTGCCGAGCAGACCACCCCCTCGATCAAACCCGCGCGCGCCTTTGGGATTGTGATTGTCGCCGTAGTCGTCGTTCTCGTTGCCATCGCGGGCTACGTGGCGATGAACCGCGTCCAGCCCACCGCCCAGGGAGACCTCTCCGCCGTCTATCTCTACCAGCCGCTCCCCGCGCAGATGCCTGACAGCACGCTGCCGCCGCCGAACAACGGCCTGCTGGCCCTCGTCCCGGTGAAGGTCCGGAACGTCTCGACTAAGCCCTTGGCAGTCCAGGAACTATCCGCAGTGGTCCGCCTCGGAGACACCGACTACAAGAGCTCCGCCGCCTCGCCGTCGGACTTCGACAAGGTCTTCCTCTATTACCCGGACCTCGAGCCCTACCGCAAGCCCCTCTTCCTGATCCACTCTGAGATCCCGCCCGGTGGAGAGCTGCAGGGGCTGGTCGTATTCAACTTCGCCCTCACCGAAGACCAGTGGAGTCAGGCCTCGGCCTTCTTCGTCGACGTCACCTTCGACTCGACGCCCTACGTCCTGCACCTCGGCTGGCCGACCTTCCCGGCGCACCAGCACATCGCCGCCGTCTTGCCTCCGGTGATCCCGCAGGCTCCGCCGGAGAAGCCGCCCGTCAAGCCCTAGCCCTGTCCCCGGAACCTATACTTTGTAGTCGATCCGCCGTCCCTCTGCGCTGGACTCGCGGCACAGCTCGATCAGCCTCGTTGTGCGCCACACCTGCTCCGGCTTGACCTCCAGCTCTGCCACTCCGAGGATCGCGTCCCGCACGTTGGCATAGATCCCGCGGTAATCCCCAGCCGCTGTCGGAACCCGCCGCGGCGGCTTGCCCGCCACCCGCAGCTCGCCCCACTGGCCGGCCGGCTCCTCGCCGAACCCCGGATCGCTGTACGCCCCGCCGGCCTTGAGCGCATCCTCCTGCGGATCCAGCCCCCACTTGACGAAGCTCCCCAGCGTGCCGTGGACGACGAACCGGGGGCCGGGGGTGTACGCCGTCAGCGTCGACCTCAACAGCGCCGTTACGCCAGACGAGAATTTCAGCTGAAGATCCCAGGCATCGTCCACCACTGCGTGCTCTCGCTCGACGCGAACATCCGCGAGCAGGCTGACCGGGTCGCCGAAGAGCACCGTCGCCTGGTCGATCAGGTGTGGCCCCAGATCGAACAGAGTGCCGCCGCCCGGCCCTCCGCTCTCGCGCCACACCTCAAGCTTCGGATCAGTACGATACCGGTCGAAGTGGGACTCGTAGCTGACGATTCTGCCCAGCTCTTCCGAAGCGACGACCTGCTTCAGGGTCACGAAGTCGCCATCCCAGCGCCGGTTCTGATAGGCGGTGACGAGCACCTTCTGCTCGCGGGCGAGGTTGATCAGGCCCTGCGCCTCGTTGGACGTCAGCGTGAACGGCTTGTCCACCACGACATTTCGCCCAGACCGCAGACACTGCTCGGCATTCTCGTAGTGCACGGGACTCGGCGTGCCGACGACGGCCAGCCTGATCGACTCGTCCTCCAGCATCTCGCCGATCGACCGCGCGATCTTTACCCCGGGGTAGGCCTTGGCCGCGTCATCGCCCTTTCTCTGCACAATGGCTGCAAGTTCCAGCCCGGGAGTGGCCGCCACCACTGCCGTATGAAAAATCTTGCCAGCCAAACCAAAGCCGATTACGCCTACACGAATGTTCTCTGCCATAGTGCAGCCATTTTTTCAGAAGAAGCGCGCAATCGCGAGCGCTGACGGTTTTCGCTCAATTCTCCCGTTTTAGAAGCCGAAACACCTCTCCCGTAGCGCGTCCTCGTACTCCTTCTTCGCTTCCTTGGCACGGCTGCGCATTTCCTCTTCTCTGAAGTGCGCCGCCTCCCACTGGTCGATCGCGGCGACTGAGTGATCCACAGAGGCCAGCGCCTCCTCTTCTTTGATTGCGCCAATCCACGCCTCGACTGCCGCCTTATAAGCTGCCTGTTTTTGATCCAGTTCAGGACCTTCGCATGCCATCGCACTCCTCCACAATCAATCGTTGCACTGTAAACAACAATTGCGAATGTAAGATGAACGGACAAGGTTTTCCTCTAATAGATGCGCCGCACGATTATTCTCCTTGTTTTGAGTCTGGCAGCGGTAGCTGGACCACAAGAGAATCACACCTCCGGTTTCTATCGCGCCGCAAGCACGGCGAAAATGGAGGCGCGGCTTCGTCAGATCTACGCCGACACTGACTGGAAGGCAGACCCCAACAAGCCTGCCGAGCGAACAAAATACTACCGCGCTCTTCT
>DATJXG010000449.1:0-15036 GCA_035500455.1 Terriglobales bacterium
GATTATCTCTATCTGTTCACGCAGGCCAAGTCGGTGGGCGAAAAGAAGCGGTGATGGTCCCTACTTAACACTGATGGCCGCTGCTAGAGGATTTTCATCCCGAGCGAAGCGAGGGATCTCGGTTCTTGCCTCCGCCACCCATATCGCCGACGCAGGCAAATTCCGGTGGGGCACCGGCCGCAAACCAGCGCCCAACTTTAGCTCATGTACCAGCCGCCGTTGACGTTAATAGTCTGCCCGGTAATGTAGCCGTTGCGCGCCAGCACCACCACCACTGAACTCACATCTTCCACTTCCCCGAAATGGCCAACCGGAATTACGTCGGGCGTGGCGCGCGGATTCGCCAACACCATATCCGTCTTCACCAGCGCCGGCGCAACCGCGTTGGCGGTGATCCCATCTTTCGCAAGCAGCGCGGCATAGGAGTGGGTCAAGCCGATCATTCCGGCTTTCGACGACGCATAATGCGGGCCCACCACGCCGCCGGTTTGCGCGGCGACGGAAGAGATATTGATGATCCGGCCCCAGCGCTGGCGGCGCATCGCAGGCACGACTGCCTGCGTCATCAGAAACGCTGATTTCAGATTAATGTCGATGATCTCGTCCCAATCGGCTTCCGTGATTTCTTCCAGCTTCTGCGGACGCGAGATGCCGGCATTGTTCACCAGAATGCTCACCTCGCCCAATTCCTTCGCGACTCGCTGAACCATCGCATGGACCTGGACTGCTTGCGAAACATCCGACTGTACGGTGGTTGCCCGCCGGCCATGGGCTCGAATCTTGGTGGCCACCTCTTCCGCTTCGCTAATCCGCGAGCGAAAGTTCAGCGCGATGTCGCATCCTGCTTCGGCCAGCGCCAGCGAGACGGCCGCGCCAATGCCACGACTGCCTCCGCTCACCAGCGCTATCCTGCCCTGTAGAGTATCCATGTCGAGTCCGTCTTTCCTTCGGGCCGAGTGTATCGCACTTCCGGGGGTTGGCCTTCCGTCAAGGCCGGAAACCTCAACACGCCGAGAACGCTGAGAACTGCCGCCGAGGGTGGCTTCAGCTCCAGCTTGATCTTCGAAGCTTGACGAGTTTGGTTCGTCACCGCCTGATTTGTAACCACGGTAACTACCCGCCTGAGTCGCACCTGATGGAAACTGCCAATCGTTAATCATTCCCGCGCTCCTCCAGCGGTGTCCCGGTGAGTGCGGCGTCTTGATTGGGAGATGTTTAAAACATGAAGAAGCTCATCCTGTTTGTTCTGCCATTCATTTTCTGTGCAGCTGCGCTGGCCCAGAACGGACCCTTCGGCCGCCAACGGTCCACTATTACCATCTCCATGGACGGCCTAAACTGCACCACGCAGCTGGGCGCCGGCATTTTCCCCGCCCTTACCTGGTCGTTCACCGCGACCGACAACTTCAGTTCCACCGGCGGCAGTGGAGCCGAAGAAGGTAAGGTGACGAACGCCGTGACCATGACCAAGCGTGCCGACAACTGCACCGCAAGCCTGTTTGAGGCCGGAATCGAAGGCAAAACCTTCCAGCACGTGATCATTACCCAGCAGGATGCGCGAGGCAGGTCGATCAAAGTTACACTCACCGACGTTCTTCTCTCCAGCTATCAGTTGCAGGGTGAGCAGGCGGAGTCCCGTCCCACAGAGCAAATCTCGTTCGTCTTTGAAAAGGTGCAGGTAGTGTTCTCGCTGTAAAGTATTTTTGTGAATGCATCTGAACCGGAATTGAGCCAACAGGCCAAGCTGTTGAACCTTTCGGCCCGCGCATATAATCCAACGTAGTATGAAAGCCATTCAAGTGAGCCAACCGGGCGGACCGGAGGCTCTGCAGTTTGTGGAACTGCCCCCGCCGCAACCCAAGACCAACGAGGCGCTAGTGAAAATTACAGCCTCGGGCGTCAACTTCATCGATGTGTACTACCGCGAAGGCCGCTATAAAGCGGCCCTGCCGCTCATTGATGGGCAGGAAGCGGCCGGTGTGGTGGAGTCTGTGGGAGCGGAAGCAAAATCAGTCAAGCCGGGCGATCGCGTGGCCTGGACGATGATTCTTGGGACGTACGCGGAGTACGCCGCCGTGCCCGCCGATCGCCTGGTCTCGATTCCTCGCGGCGTGGGTGCGCAGGAAGCTGCAGCGGTCATGCTGCAGGGGATGACGGCGCATTACCTCACCCATGACACCTTCAAGCTGAAAGCCGGCGATACAGCGTTGATCCATGCCGCAGCCGGCGGCGTTGGCCTGCTGCTGGTGCAGATGGCGCACAACCTGGGAGGGCGGGTAATCGCGACTGTATCGACAGAAGAGAAGGCTAAGCTGGCGCGGGAGGCGGGAGCCGACGAGGTAATCCTCTACACGCAGACTGATTTCGAGACCGAAACCAGGCGCCTCACCGGAGGCAAGGGCGTCGATGTAGTGTACGACTCGGTAGGAAAAACTACGTTTGAAAAGGGCCTCAACATTTTGCGACCCCGAGGGACGATGGCGCTGTTCGGGGCGTCGAGCGGCGCGGTGGCTCCGGTTGATCCCATTCTGCTGTCGCAGAAGGGCTCGTTGTTTCTTACTCGGCCCACCCTGGCGCACCACATCGCATCCCGGGAAGACCTGGAAGCCCGCTCGGCGGCAGTGTTCGGCATGATCGCGGCAGGTACGCTCAAGCTGCGCATCGAGCACAAGTATCCCCTCGCCGAAGCGCAGCAGGCCCACCGCGACCTCGAAGGCCGCAAAACCACGGGTAAGTTACTGCTGATTCCGTAAGGCGCAGCGCGTACTGGTGCCAGCGTGAGACCTCTCCACAAACGGTGTCCGGACGATCACCTCCCTGGTTCTCTTTGTCACTTGCGGCTGCGCGAATACTCTGCCACGTAGGCCGGCACCGCACTAGAGGGGTCAAGCCGGGGATCGTTGATGGGCGCGCCCGGCACGGTTTCCAGTGGAATCACGCCAGCCCAGGTTGGAAAGGCGTAGTCCTCCTCGTCGTCAATCGGCGGCCCCTGGCGCACCTTGCAGGAAAATTCCTGTATCGGCAGACGCACAAGCATCGTAGCTTTGAGTTCCTGCTGATTGGGCGGGCGGACATCGCTCCATCGCCCGGGCAGAATGTGTTCTGAGAGCGCCTGCAGCGCGTGCAGCTTATCGGCGGGATCGTCCACGGCTGTCGCCGTCCCCAACACCACCACCGAGCGGTAGTTCATGGAATGATTGAAAATGGAGCGCGCCAGAACCAGGCCATCAAGCAGCGTCACGGTTACGCAAACTGGAATGCCGTGTTCGATGCCGCGCAGCATGCGGCTGGCGGACGAGCCATGTATGTACAGGTCGTCGTTTTTGCGCCCGTAGCTGGTAGGGATGACGAAGGGCTGGCCTTCGGCCACAAAACCGACGTGGCAAATGAACCCTTCATCGAGGATGGCGTAGGCGGTAGCACGGTCGTAAACCCCGCGATGCGGCTCGCGGATGACGCGGGTGCGCGCGCTGGGTGCATCGGATGCGGACATGCGAGACAGGCTCCTGGCAGTCGCGAAGAATCAAGGCAAATGGAGAGTGTAGCAGGTGTGGTTTGGGCGCCCCGGCCGCATGCGGTAGCGGACCAAAGTTGGCCCGTAGACCAAGTAAATTTGAAGATGTCCGGATCATGCACAGGTCTGTTGGCCTCACAGGGGAGCGCGTCCGCTCTACACATGCAACCTACTCCACGATTGCCAACACCTCGCCCGCATTCACGCTGGCGCCGACGGTTGCCATCAACTTCTGCACCGTTCCCTTCTTGGGCGACTTGAGTTCGTTCTGCATCTTCATGGCTTCCACCACCAGCAGGCCCTGCCCGGCTTCCACTTCAGATCTTTCCTCCACCAGCAGGCGCACCACTTTCCCCGGCATGGAGGCAACCAGCTTTTTCGGCCCGCTCTCAGCTCCCGCATCACCCCTGCGACTGCGCAACGAGCGCGGGTCGCTCACCTCGGCGGCGTAGCGCGCGCTTCCCACCCAGATATGAATGCCCTCGGGCGAGCGTTCCCGTTTAATTTCGTAGGATACGCCGGCAACGATCAGGGAGAGCACATCGCGCCGCGGCACTACCGCGTCCACCAGAAGTTCACGGCCATCCAGAATGCAGCGCCAACCTCCCTCGGACTCTTGCAACTCCAGGCGGTGGCGGCGTCCGTCGATGGTGATGTCGTAGTTCATCTCGAAAGGCGTACCCGACGTTCGAAACAATTACCTGCCCGACAGCGAGGCTGATCGGGAAGGATCTGGTCGTTTAAAAGAAAACAGTTCTCAGCTCCCGGACTTTAGTTCTCCATCATTGCAGCGCTTCCAGCTTCGCCGCTTTCTTCCAGGAAGACGTTGATCCATCTACGGCCACTACCTTCTTCTCATCCGAAGTAATTGCGGGATCGAGCACAGCGAATAATCCCGCCGCGATAGCCGCAACCTCAGCCGAACTTTCCGCCTCTCCCTCGCGCGTGGAACCCAAGAGCCGGTCCAGATAGCCAGTATCCATGCGGCCTTCGCGGAAACTGGCATCGGTAAGAATGCGCCGGAACAATGAGAGGTTTGTCTTGATGCCGGCGACAAAATACTCGTCCAGCGCCCGCAGCAGACGGGAAATCGCCAGTTGCCGGTCGCTGCCGTAGGCGATCAGCTTGGCCAGCATCGGATCGTAATCGATGGGAACGGTCCAACCTTCGTAAATTCCGCCATCCACGCGGATGCCCGGTCCGGCCGGCGAGAGTAGCGCACTGATCTTTCCCGGGCTGGGGAAGAAATTGTTGTCCGGATCCTCGGCGTAGATGCGGCATTCCATCGCATGGCCGCGCAGAGTCACGTCCTGCTGCGCGAATGGCATCCTCTCACCGGCGGCGATGCGAATCTGCAAGTGGACCAGGTCGAGGCCGGTGATCAGTTCGGTCACGGGATGCTCCACCTGCAGGCGTGTATTCATTTCGAGGAAGTAGAAATTTCTCTCCTGGTCGAGCAGAAACTCGACGGTGCCGGCGTTCGTATAACCGGCGGTCTGCGCGACGCGCACTGCGACCGCGCCCATGCGCCGCCGCAAATCCTCATCCATCACGGGAGATGGAGCCTCCTCGATCACCTTCTGGTGGCGGCGCTGAATGGAGCACTCGCGCTCGCCGATATATACGGTGTTGCCATGCTCGTCGGCCAGAATCTGAATCTCGACGTGCCGGGGATTCAGAATGGCCTTCTCCAGGTAAACCTCCCCGTTCCCGAATGCCCGCAGCGCCTCGCTTTGCGCCGCTTCCAGCGCGGAATTGAGTTCTTCGCGCGATTGCACCAGCCGCATGCCTTTGCCGCCTCCGCCGGCGGCCGCTTTCAGCAGGATGGGATAGCCGATTGCGGCTGCAGACGACTCAGCGTCAGCCGCCGTCCGCAACCCGCTCGAGGTGCCTGGAACGAGCGGCACTCCGTACTTTTCCGCCTGTTGGCGCGCGCGAGTCTTGGAGCCCACTTTTTCCATCGAAGCCGGGGTGGGGCCGATGAACTTCAGGCCGGCATCGGAGCAAGCCTGGGCGAATCCCGCATTTTCGGAAAGAAAGCCGTAGCCGGGATGGACCGCGTCCGCGCCGCTGCGCCGGGCGGCGTCAATCATCTTTCCAATGTTGAGATACGATTCGGAAGCGGCTGCCGGGCCGATATGGTAAGCCTCATCCGCTTTGCGAACGTGCAGCGAGGCGCGATCCGCGTCGGAGTACACCGCAACCGACGCAATGCCCATCTCGCGGCAGGCGCGCGCCACGCGCACCGCAATCTCTCCCCGGTTGGCGATGAGGATTTTCTTGAACACAGGGCTGTTGGCAGACAGCCTGCCCATTTTACCCGGAGATGGGTTTCGCGACGGACTTTCGCGTTACCATGACCTCACAGTGAAGCCTTTCCCACGGTTCGAACCAATCGCAAAACCCCAGGACACCTCCGCCAGTTCGCCTGCGCCTGCGGAACAGAGAGCGACGGCGCCCTGGCAGTGGGCACTCCTCGGGCTGATTACGTTGCTGGCGGCCGGCCTGCGTGCTTACGAACTGGGGGCCAAGACGTTCTGGCTGGACGAAGGCATGTCCGTGGCGATCGCCCGCCTGGACTGGTACAACTTCGCGCGCATTCTGTGGCGGCGCGAAGGCAATATGTCGCTGTACTACCTTCTGCTCCATTTCTGGCTGCATCTGGGCAATGGCGAGGCCTTCGTGCGGTCGCTTTCCGTGGTTCTGGCGGTGGCGACGGTGCCCGCCATCTATTTACTGGGACGGCGCCTTTATAGCAGCCGCGCCGGTCTTATTGCCGCGGCGCTGCTGGCGGTGAACGCTTTTCATATTCGCTGGTCGCAGGAAGCCCGCAGCTATTCACTCCTGGTGTTGCTGTGCGTCCTCTCCAGCCTGTTCTTCCTCAAATGCCTGGATGCTCCAACCCGCACGAACCGCTTCGCCTGGGTTTTGTCCAGCGTGCTTGCGGTTTACGCTCACTTCTTCGCAGGGCTGCTGCTGCTTTCGCAATGGATTTCGCTGCGCTGGCTTGCATCCCCGCCTGGGATCATCAAAAAGGGCTTCCGTTGGGCCGCTCTCGCCATTCTTCCGCTTGTGATATTCGCCGCCAAGACCGGGGCCGGCCCATTGCATTGGGTGAAGCGGCCGGGCCCGCGGGATTTATGGAATTTCGCGGTTCATCTGACGGGAAGCGGCGGCCCGTTGCTTCTGTTCCTCTATGTGGCCGCGTGCGCGGCTGCTCTGGAGGGTGTTCAGCAGTCGTGGCGGAAGCAGACCGTTCCGTGGGACGCGTGGCGTTACCGTTTCCTCCTCCTTTGGCTGCTCTTTCCCCCGTTGCTCATTCTGCTGTTTTCTTGGGCGCGGCCACTGTTTGTTCCGCGCTATTTCATCTTCTGCTTGCCGCCGCTGCTCTTGCTGGCGGCTGCGGGGCTGGCCCGGCTCGGCTCTCCGTGGGCATGGGCGCCGGCCGCGCTGCTCGTGGTGGGACTCTCATTCTTCGGAGCGCTCTCGCACCGCAACGAGTTTGACCCCGAACGTGACGACTGGCGCTCCACTTCGCAGTACGTGCTCAGCAATTCTAGGCCCGGAGACGCCGTAATATTCCACATCGCCGCGGCGCGCATGCCCTACGAGTTCTATCTGTCGCTTGCCGGGAGACCGGGAAATAGTCCAGAAGTTCTTTATCCCTATAGCGGCACGCGCATCACCTTCCAGGATTTCGGCGCCAAGCCGGATTACGCAGGCCTGGCCCGCTCGCTGCCGCGATATCAGCGCGTCTGGCTGGTCCTTTCACACGCGGGCGCCGATGACGCACCGGACCAGATTCACTCCTCCCTGAGCAATCTCCTCGGCGACCGGTATGCCGACGTCGCCACCTACCACTTTCAGGGGATCGAAGTCCGGCTCTACGCGCGCCCCAAGGGCTGAGAACCCGATTGCAAAAGTAAAGGCCCCGTCCACAAATGCGGAAGGGGCCAGGTACCTAGGCAAACGAGGCTATTTCGACTGATCCATAGTGATGCCGCCGGCGCCGGCCTGGGCTTCGGCCTTGGCCTTCTTGGTAGCCGCGGTCCTTTCGAACCAGTCGTCTGCGGTCTTGGTGTCGGCCTCGTAGGCCGCGTTATCGTCGCATTCCAGGTCCGCCTTCTCGCGGTACATGAGATTCATGTACGCCATGGCGTCATCGTAGTCTTTGCGCAAATCAAGCGCCTTGTTCAGCATGTCGATGCCGTCTTTGATAACGTCGGAGTCTTTGGTGCGCAGATCCTCGCAGACTTTCTTGTCTTTCAGCCGTTCATTCGGCTTCAGGCCAATTTTGGCGCGTTCCTCCATGCGCGGCTGATAGGCCTGCGTCCAGTCGATCACCGCTACCGAATAATAAGGCTCGGGATCGTTGGGATCGAGTTCGATCGCCTTGCGGTAGAAAGTCTTGGCGTCTTCGAAGCGCTTCATCTGCAGGTACAGATAGGCAATTCCCTTGACGCTGTTTACGTTCTTGGGATCTCGTTCCAGCACCTGCTTGTATGCTTCGATGGCCCGCTGGCCCATCTGGTTATTGTCTTCCGTATCCGCGCCGGGAATGTATTGCTGGGCATAGGCGGTGGCGAGATACAGCCGCGCGTTCAGCAGGCTGGGATCCAGGGAAACCGCTTGCTGGAAATGGTCAATGGCCTCCTCGTAACGGGCGTTCTTATAGGCCTGGACGCCCTTATTGAGGTGGTCGCGCGCTTTCAGCTTGTCGCAACCCGCGGCAGAGAGCAGCACCAGGCCGATCGCCACCAATGCCAGTAATTTTGCGGTGATCTTCATTTGCTTCCGAATCCCCCTCGTTATTTGAGGCCGAGCAGACCCGCAGCGCAGGGTACACCCCCGGGCCGCGATGCGCAAGTTCAGCCGCGTTCTAGCCGCCGGCTTCGATCTTGGCGGTGATCAATCCGACCTTGTCCACTCCGGCGGCGTGGCCGATATCAATCACGTTGGCAACATCGGCGAACGGAACATTGTCATCGCCCTTGACGAACATCACCTTCTCGGCGCGGGTCTTGAAAATATCCGCCAGCCGTCCCTGCAAGGTGTCCCAGGTGGCATCGTCCTGATTGATCTTCAGGGCGGGCTCCTGGCCGGGACCGCGGTCGATCAACTGCACCACGATGGTGCGGTCCGGAGTATTGTTCTTGGGCGCATTTGGCGGCGGGGGTTGGGGCACCAGCGCTTCCAGGCCTTTGGGTGTCAGGGGTGTGATCACCATAAAGATGATCAGCAGCACCAGCAACACATCGATCAGCGGAGTAACGTTCATGTCCGCGTTTTGGCCCCCTTTGGAGCCGGCTGTCATTCCCATAACTCTCTCCTATTGTCCGCCTGCCGGCGTACCCGGTGGCGGCGTCTGCTTCTTCTGATCGGTCAGCAGACCCAACTGGTCCACTCCGGCGGCGCGGACATTGTCCACCACATCCACCACCGACTTGAACCGCGCACGCGCATCCGCCTTCACATACACCCGCTTGTCCGTGCGGTTGGCGATGCGGTCCTTGATCTTGTTGGTCAGTTGGTCAGGGGTTATCTGATCGTTCCCGAAGAACACCTTGCCGTCACGCATCACCGCTACCAGCAATGCGTCTTCCTTATCGGCGTCCGGCATCGCCTCGGGGCTGTTTACTTTTGCCAAGTCCACGCTCTGGCCGTGCTGCAGCATCGGCGTGATCACCATGAAGATGATCAGCAACACCAGCATCACGTCCACCATAGGGGTGACGTTGATGTTGGAATTGACATTGGCACCTTCGTTGCGCTTTGCGATTGCCATAGGATTCCTTCTTCTACTCCAGCCTTCCCGCCTGCCCCAGTTGCCCTTCCCCGCTGAGGGAGGTGTCCGGCGCCGGATAATCCGGCGCCGGACGGCAACTCAGGCCTGCTTCTCCGCCGCGCCGGCGTCCCACCGGCACTGCGGGCCGGCACCTTGCCGGCTTTCCTTCACTATTACGACCGGCGGGCTCCGCGGCGCTTCAGGAAGTAGTCAATCAGTTCGCTCGAGGAGTTGTCCATCTCCACGTCGAAAGCTTCCACTCGGCCGGTCAGGTAGTTGAACATCATGACGGCGGGAATCGCCACGAACAAGCCGATCGCGGTCGTCACCAGGGCCTCGGAAATACCTCCGGCCACCGCGCCCAGACCGGTCTGCTTCTGGTTAGCGATTTCGCCGAAGGCGTGCAGAATGCCGACCACGGTGCCAAACAGTCCGACGAACGGCGCCGTGGAGCCAATGGTTGCCAATCCGCCCAGGCCGCGCTTCAATTCGGCGTGAACGATGGCCTCGGTGCGCTCCAGAGCGCGCTTGGAGGCCTCGATGGTCTCGCCCGGAATCTCACCGCTTTCCTGGTGGGCCCGGAACTCCATCAATCCGGCCGTAACGACCTTGGCCAGGTGGCTTTTCTTGTTGCGCTCGGCAACTTTGATGGCCTCGTCAATACGGCCATCGCGCAGAGCGCCGGCGACGGCGGGAGCGAACGCCCGCGACTGCTTGCGGGCCGCGCTGAACGCCATCCAGCGGTCGATCATCACACCGATGGACCATCCGGACATGATGAATAGAATGACGACCACGATTTTCGCGATGACTCCCATCTGTCTCCAAAGCGAAATCGGGTCCCAAGCCACCGCCTGGTCCTGGAAGATCCAGGCCGCCGCGGTGGACATATGGGCAATTGCACATCCTGCTAGGTTGGCTACCAACATGAGTTGCTTTCTCCTCCTCAAAAGAAGCGATCGATTGCGGATTGTTGCTTTACCAAGAACTCGCCAATCAGGAACCTGGGACCGCCTTCAGGTGTTTCGCCCACGCTGCGCGGCCCACAGCGTAAGCCTTCGATGAGGCATCTTCCTTCCCCATCGCCCCGAAGCCACACTAAGGGCAGGTAGGGGGAATGGGCGGCCTCGGGTTTTCGAAAAACTGCCTGCCTCGCTGTCTAGCCTCCGGACAGCGAGAAGTTCACGGTAATCTGCGTTTCCACGGCCACCGCCTCGCCGTTCAACAGGTAGGGCCGGTATCTCCACTGCTTCACCGCCTCAATCGCGGCCGGCGCCAGCATGGGATGGCCGCTGATCAGGCGCAAGTTTTCGATGGTTCCATCCTTGCTGATCTCAGCCTGGAGAACCACCGTGCCCTGGATGCGGGCCTGCCGCGCCAGCGGCGGATAGCTGGGCCGCACGTCGCGGATCTTGTTGCCCTGAATCACGCCCTGCGATACCCGCACTCGTTGCGGCGCAGCCACCTTGGGCACGGCCACCGGCGTGGAGGCGATAATACCCCCGATCACGCCGCCGATCTGCCCGCCTGCCGCGCCCGGGACGCCGCCTACCACACCCGCCATGGAGGTCACCGGCGGAGGCGCTTCGTCTTCCTTGATCATCTGAACTTTCTCAGGAATCTTGGTGGGCGTGCGCAGCTGTCCGTTCACGATGTCGGTCTGGACCTGCTTCACGATCTTGATGGGTGCAGCCGCGGGAGGGGGCGGCGGTGGCGGTGGCGGAGGGGGGGCCACCAGGAAGGTCATCAACTGCGTCTTCGGAAGGGCTTCGGTGAACAACAGCGGAATCAGCACCAGCACGCACAGGAGTCCCACTTGCAATATGAAAGACACCATCGTGGTCCATCCGCGCCCGGTCTTAAGCTTCCCTCCGGATTCAATCAGGCTGTCTTCAAACATAAGGAATTCTCCTCTACACAGACCCTACGTATTCTTAGACACCGCCCGTCCTCACTTTGCTCCCGGAAGCCCCAAACCCGGCTCCCGCTTTGATAAACACCCAACAACTTCTTTACCCTCAGCAAATACCGGGGCATTATAACGGCAGTTGCGCAAAAAACATCACCTTTTTCCGGCTATCGCCTTTTCTTTGCCTGTCTTGCCCGCAGCCGCCATCGCAGGCCGGTTGCGCTCCGCCCGCCAGTCCTGATAAGCCACCAGGATAGGCGCGGCAATGGCAATCGACGAATATGTCCCGATTAGGATGCCGATAACCAGGGCAAAGGAGAACCCATGCAATACTTCGCCACCAAACAAGAACAGGGACAGAACCGTCAAAAACGTCAGCCCTGCCGTCAGGATCGTCCGGCTCAACGTCTGGTTAATGCTGCGATTGACGATGTCGGCCAGCTTTTCCCGCCGCATCAGCTTGAGGTTTTCCCTGATGCGGTCGAAGACCACGATGGTGTCGTTGTTGGAGTAGCCGATCAGCGTCAGAATCGCCGCGATCACCGTCAGGGAGATTTCCTTGTCAGCCAGGGAAAAAGCCCCAACCGTAATCAGCGTATCGTGGAACGCCGTGACTACCGCCGCCACGCCATAAATCCACTCGAAACGGAACGCCAGGTACACCAGCATCCCCAGCAGCGAGTACAGCGTGGCCAGCAGCGCCTGCTGACGCAACTGCGCCCCGACCTGCGGCCCAACGATCTCTACTTGATAGACACCGAAGTCCGACAAAAAGAATCCATCGGACAGCGAGGCCAGCACCGCGGGATCCACCACGCCCTTCAACTGGTCCATGGAGCTGAATACGCCGCCCAGGGTTTTGTCGCGATAGTCCGTAATGGCTTTGGCAACCGCCTCATAACGTTGACGGGCGTCGGTGCCGGCGCGGAGCGGATCGTGTTCCAGTAGATAATTCGTCAGCGTCAACGAACTGGTGTTGTTCAGGTCATCCTTGCCCGCGGGAGCGTTGGTTTCAAGTGCACGGATGATTTCCACCTTGCCCTTGTCCAGGGCTTTTTCGCTGGTCTCGCGCACGTCGAGATCGATGAGGACGGTGTTGTCGTTGGTTCCGAAGCTCCTGATTCGCGAGTTATGTACCCCGACCTTATCCAGAGCCTTATTAATGGCGCCGTAGTTCGGCGCGTGGGAGAACTTTACGTAAACTAGGGTGCCGCCGCGGAAATCCACGCCCAGCGGAATGCCGTGCCAGAACAGCATGGACAGCACGCCGGCGACGCTGAAGACCAGCGAGAAGGCGAGAAAGTACCATTTCTTGCCCAGGAAATCTATGTTCGAGTTGCGAAAAAATTCCACGCTGCTTCTGTTCCTCGTTTCTACTCATGCAGGGGCGGGAGGTTACCCCGCCCGGCGGCGAGTTCTTCCGCCAGGCTTACTTCGCTCGCTGGACGGGGCATGCCCCGTCCCTACAAGGCCATCAAATGCTAAGCGCTTCGCCTCTCTGCTTGCGGCTCAGTATTGAGTCAAAAATCACGCGGGAAACGAACACGGCGGTAAACAGATTCGCCAGTAGTCCAAAAATCAGCGTGACCGCGAATCCCTTCACCGGGCCGGTTCCGAACGTAAACAGGATGGCCGCCGAAACGATGGTGGTAACGTGCGTATCCACAATAGTGATCCAGGCATGGCTGAAGCCCTGCTCCACCGCCGAAGGCGGCGTCTTGCCGTTGCGTAGTTCTTCGCGGATGCGTTCAAAGATCAGCACATTCGAATCGACACCCATACCAACGGTCAGGATCACTCCCGCGATTCCCGGCAACGTCAAGGTCGCCCCGAAATATCCCATGAAGCCCAGCAGGATCACCAGGTTGAGAATCAGCGCCACATCGGCATTGATTCCGGCCCCGCGATAGTACACCAGCATGAAAATCAGCACCGCCAGCATGCCGACGACCGCCGAACGCACGCCGGCGCGGATGGAATCCGCTCCCAGCGACGGCCCGACCGTGCGCTCTTCCAGGTAGTCGATGCCTGCGGGCAGGGCCCCGGAGTTCAGCACCAGCGCCAGGTCCTTCGCGGTCTGCTCGCTCATGCCGCCGCCGCTGATGCGGCCCTGATCGTGAATCTGCTCGTTAATGGTTGCAACTTCGCGCACGCGATTATCCAGCACCACCGCCAGGCGGTCATTTACGTGCGACCCGGTGAAAGCGGCGAACTTCCGTCCGCCTTCATTGGTCAGGTTGAAACTCACTTCCGGCGCGTTGGTGTTGGAGTCGCGCCCCACTGAGGCGCCGCCCGCCCGCAGGTCTGCTCCGGCCACGGCCGAACTGCGGCTCACGATCCAGTACTGCGCCCCCGTGTCGTCACTGGAACGGCTCCCCAGGCTGCGGCCTTGCAGCAGGATCGTGTCCGGAGGCAGCATGCCGTTGTTCTGCGACAAGGCATCCTGCTCGCTGCTATAAGGACCGCCGATCACCTGCTTGATCTCCAGCATGGCGGAGGTCTGCATGATCTCTTTCACCCGCGCCGGGTCATCCACATCCGGGAGCTGTACCAGGATCTGATATTGGCCCAGGCCGTGGGGCTGGATGGTCGGCTCGGTTACGCCGAGCTGGTCAATGCGGTTGCGGATGGTTTCAATCGCCTGCGACACCGCCCGGCTCTTCAGATCGGACAGGTTTGACGGCTTCATGGTGAGCGTCCAGGTGTCCTGGGCGCTGGAGTTCAAGTCGTATTCCGGTAACCGGTCGCTTACGATGTCGCGCAGATCGGAGGTTGCGGAAGGCGGCACGCCTTTCATCACAATCTCATCGGGATGGTTCACCGGATCGGGCTTGGCGATTTCCGCGTAGTTGATCTTGCGGGTTTTCAGGTCTTCCTTGAGGCGATCCACGGCGCGGTCGGAATCGCCATTGACCGCGTCGTTGACCCGCACCTGCAGAATCAGGTGAGTGCCGCCCTTGAGGTCGAGCCCCAGGTGAATGCGGTTCGTCATGGCCTGAAGCAGGCCGCTGCCCGACCAACTCGCAGGCAAGCCAAAGATTCCGTACACAAACACCAGCAGAGTGGCCGCGATCAGAATTAACTTCCAGCCTAGGTTCTTATTCATGGATGACTGCTCTACCTTGTCCGTAGTCGTCGGTCTTCAGCAAAAACCGCGCCCTTACTGACGACTGATGACCGAAGACTACTTCGTGCTCGCCGCCTCCTCGCCAGTGATTACTGAAACCACCGAAGAGCGGCTGATCTCCAGCCGCAGATTGTCGGGCGGCACCCGCAGGTGAAGGTAATCCTCGCGCAGGGCCACGATGGTTCCCCGCAATCCGCCCTGCGTCACGACCTTGTCGCCCGTCTTCAATTCGCTCAGCATGTGCTGCCACTTCTTCTGCCGCCGCTGCTGCGGCATGATCAGGAGAAAATAGAAAATGGCGAAGATGAAAATGAGCGGGGCCACGCTCAGCCATCCCAAGCTGCCGCCTCCTGCCTGCGCCGCCAAGAAATATTGCATGTTCATGAAGGATTGGGTTTCAAACTTATAACATCCGTCTCCGCGGTCAGCCCCCGCATTTTGCATCCACAGAGGACGCAGAGCGTCCCGCTGCACGTCGTTTTCTCTATTTTGCCACGGGAGTTCTCGCGCTCTCAGGCCGGGGATCGGAGCTGCGTTGGATGGGCGAGACGCCCGTCCCTACACCCCAGAAAGAAAACTGGCCTATTTCCCAAGGGAAATAGAATGACGCACCGCCCGCATGGTGTCAAGGTAGAAGCTCAGGTTGTGGATGGTGTTCAGGACCTGCGCCAGAACCTCATTCGACGCATAGAGATGCCGCA
>DATJXG010000450.1:0-9340 GCA_035500455.1 Terriglobales bacterium
ACCAGTTTGAGCAAGGACCAGACGATTCGGGAGTTCGCCAACAAGAATCACTACAACCAGTGGAATTTCATCTATGATCCCAGCCTCGACCGTGGCGCGCTCATCACCGGTCCGGCGCAGCCTTTGCAGAATCTCGGCCTCGGTGGTCAGCCCGGAATGCAGGGCGTGAATGGGGCGAATGGAATCAACGGCATGAACGGCCAAACCCAGAACGGCTTTGGGCAATCGGGTTTTGGCCAGAGTGGATTCGGCCAGAACGGTTTCGGACAGTCCGGCGGCACCCAGCCGCAACAGCCGTCGCAACCGCAGCAGCAGCAGCAGCAGTAGCGCCGGCGTCCCGGCCACGACATCTCAGCCGTAGACCTCTCGGCGTTCTCCGCGGCGGTTCCTCTGCGAACTCAGCGTTTTAGTTTTCCGCTCCAAAAGAAAGCCTCAAATTGCCGAGAACACAGAGGAACCCCGCCGATGACACGGAGTGCAGCAAGCGGCAGCGCCGGCGTCCCGCCGGCAACCTCAACCGGAAACACACTTTCGTCTGCGAAAACTGCCGGCGTCCCGCCGGCGCTACTTCAGCCCGGGCGCCGACTGGGCGTTTTGGCAGACACGACAAAAGCCCCATCGTATGGACGATGGGGCTTTGCCTTCTTCGAAGGTCTTACCGCAGAAAATCGTATGCGCTTTCTTACACGCTGAATGACGACCCGCAGCCGCAAGTGCTCTTCACGTTGGGGTTGTCGAACTTGAATCCGGCGCCTTCCAGGGTTTCCACGTAGTCCACGCGGCAGCCGTTCAGGTACATCACCGAGGTAGCGTCCACGTAAACCTTCAGGCCGTCCATGTCGAACACCTTGTCCATCATGCCAGGGCTGTTTTCGAACTGCATGGAATACGAGAAGCCGGAGCAGCCTCCACCCACCACACCCACGCGCAGGCCAGCAGGAACGGGGTTCTGCTGCGCCATGATCTCTTTAACTTTGGCGACGGCATTGGGCGTGAGGCTGATCGGCGGAGTCTTCTTGGTCTCGACCGGCTTTGCCTCGAGCGGTGTTTCCGGCGTTACTTGGGGGGTGGTAGTTGTGGCCATTGTATCTCCTTGAAAAAACTCATCTAAATTATACCAGACCAGCCAAAACCGGAGTCTGCTGGCATAGCCTGAAATCCCCGGCAGGCTTTACCAATTGGATGAGTTAGGCGGTTCGGCGGACGCAAGAGCGAAACAAAAGGGGCTTGAAACCGGGCTTTCGGGGCTATAATGCGCCTGGGGCCCTTACCCGAAGCCTTGGGTGCACGCCCAACGCTAGATCGTGGTCTTTTCGGGACGGCCCAACAAAGTGGCTGAGGTGGCCGATGAATCCTCTGATCTGGCTGCTGGTCGTGTGGGGAGCTCTAACCGCCGTTCTGGTGGTCCTCCTGATCTACCGTAGCACTCTCACCATGCATGAAGACGATCAACTTTTCCTCGACGAATCTGAATCGCACATGGAAAAGGAACAGATCGAGCTTATGCAGAAGGTGGATAAGATCAACCCCTTTGTGCGCTGGCTGGGCGCGGCTTCCGGATTGCTGATCCTGGTGATCGCAGGTTTGGCCATCTACCAGGGCCTGAACCAGGTTCAATAGAAGTACTGGACCTCTACCAGGCGGCCCCGGCGCGGCCCCGCTTTTCCGCAGGCGGGGGCGTTCTCTATTTTATTTTCCGGTGAGTTTCTGGCTCACTTTCGCTGAATTTCTGGCGCCGTCGCCGCGGCTCAGCCTAAAATGGATGGGCATGCTGCGAGAGTGGCGGAATTGGCAGACGCACCAGACTTAGGATCTGGCGGGGTAACCCGTGGGGGTTCGAGTCCCCCCTTTCGCACCAGGTTCGCTTATCAGGTTTGTTCCACGTAACGGGAAAGAACGCGGCGCATTCTGCTCTGCGGAGGGGTCCTGCAACCCGCAAAGAGCGCGAAAGCTGCCCGCACAACCCTCAAGTAACCCTGATTCAGAGCCGCTGGGTTCCAGTGGCGGCGGGTCATTCGCGGAGGACTTAGCCTAAATCGTTTCGTGCCAAGGCCGCTCATCACTAACCACTAGCACAATCATCACTACAATCTTGAGGAGAACACCATGTCTACCATTACGACGAAAGACGGCACCCAGATCTATTACAAGGATTGGGGCAAAGGCCAACCCATCGTTTTCAGCCATGGCTGGCCGCTCAGTGCGGACGCCTTCGAGGACCAGATGCTGTTTCTGGCCGACCGGGGCTTTCGCTGCATCGCTCATGACCGCCGCGGTCATGGCCGGTCCAGCCAGCCCTGGGACGGCAACGAAATGAATACCTACGCCGACGACCTGGCAGTCCTGGTGTCGGCTCTCGACTTGAAAGACGCGATCCATGTGGGCCATTCCACCGGCGGCGGCGAGGTCGCCCGCTACATCGGGCGGCATGGCACAAAGCGTGTCGCCAAGGCGGTGCTCATCAGCGCGGTGCCGCCGCTCATGTTGAAAACCGCAGCCAACCCCGGCGGCATGCCGATGGAAGCATTCGATCAGCTCCGGGCCGCGGTGCTGGCCGATCGCTCGCAGTTCTTCAAAGACCTCACCACGCCTTTTTACGGAGCCAACCGGGACGCCTCGAAGGTCTCTCAGGGCTTGCGCGATTCATTCTGGCTGCAGGGAATGATGGCCGGCCACAAGGCGGTCTATGACTGCATCAAGGCATTTTCAGAGACCGATTTCACCGAAGATCTCAAGAAGTTCAACGTCCCCACGCTGATTCTCCACGGTGACGCCGACCAGATCGTGCCCATCGGCGCTGCCGCTTTGCTCAGCTCAAAGCTGGTGAAGGGAGCGGCGCTGAAAGTGTATCCCGGGCTGCCGCACGGCATGTGCTCAACTCACAAGGACATGATCAACGCTGACCTGCTGGCCTTCGTCAAGCAGGCAAGCCAAGCGGCGGCCTAAACCCGGCGGCGCTGCTGACCCCGGCGCCGCCGCATCTAACTCCATCGAATCTCCGAACCCAAGCTTTCGCGGCCAAACCGGGTACCCGCCAAGTCCACAACGTTTTGGACTTGCCCCATCGTTGCCCCTATTGGCAAAAATGGGCTTAGCCCGATGGCGCGGAGCCTCGCATAGCATGCCGCCTTCTTTTTCCTGTCAATATCACTTGCATTATGCAAGTTATATTGCTTAAGATGTCCGGCGTGCCTGGGAAGCGGAAGTCGAAACCCCGGTCAGGCTGCCCGGTGAGCATTTCGCTGGAGAGATTTGGCGACCGCTGGTCGTTGCTCATCATCCGCGACCTTATGGTGCGCGGTTTCCGCACTTTCAAGCAGTTCCAGCATTCCGGCGAAGGTATCGCCACCAACATCCTGGCCGACCGGTTACGGAGACTGGAAAGCTGGGGAATCATCCGCGCCGAAAGGGAAGTCGCCGACGGGCGCAAACTGAACTACCGGCTGACGGAGAAGGGAATCGCCCTGGCGCCGGTGATGCTGGAGCTGCTGATCTGGGGCTCTCGCTACGAAGAGGCGGCCGCACCCTGCGCCCTGATCGAAAAAATGGCGCGGAATCGTGAAGCGGTGTTGGCGGAAGTTCGCCGGCGCTGGCGTGAGCGCGATCCAACACCGATGCTGCCGTGGCTTTCGGGCGGGGGATGATTCCCCGGTGGAAGAGCTTAGCGCCATCATGGTGACCCCATTGGAGCGGAGTCGCTGTCTAGGCGTTTCACCCCAGCTGGCCAACAAAATAGTTCAGGAGTGATGTCGAAGTGGCGCTACGTCGTTCGACGTACTAGTAGCGAGGGGGACGAGATGCCCTATCGAGCGGACGGCTGAAAGTGCCGATCTGAGGTGAAGGCACTCATCTTTCAGCAGTCGGCTTAAATCTGACACTGCAATGGCTCCATTGAGAAATCCCGGTTTCATGCTCATCCTGACGACGCTCTGCATGACCGCCTGTACCCGGAACGAGGGTTCGCAGGAGCAACTGGCGCAGCGCGAACGCTCGATTACAAGCCTGCGCGGCGCGTACGCCGCGTTTAACCGGGGAGATATGGATGCGGCGGTGCAGGCGCTTGATCCTCAGATCGAATGGAGGGAGCCCGCCGCATTTCCCGGCGGCGGCACCTACCGCGGCCGGGAGGCGGTGAAGCAATACCTGGCGCAATCCCGCGCCGGCTGGGCCGAGGGAAGCAGCGAGCCGGTGCAGTTCATTGCCGCCGGCGAGCGCATGGTGGTGTTTGTCCAGGCGCGGTTTCGGAACAAGGGCAGCAGCGAGTGGCACGAGGTGAATCTTGCCGACGTGTACACCATCCGCGAGGGCAAAATCGTGGAGATGCACGCATTCGCCGACCGGCAGGAGGCGCTCCGCTGGGCCGGAGTGGAGGATCAGCGGTAGATCCTGTGAAAAAAAGACGTTTTCGGGCTGAGCTTTACTCATGCGAGAACGGCATGCAAAGCACTTAGGGCCGGCTGAACATTTCGAGCAGGAGGGTCGAAGTTTGCTGGGCAATGTTTGCAGAAACAGTTCCAAGTTTGCGCGCCAGTCGCCGCCTATCCACGGCGCGCAGTTGGTCCAGGGCGGCCTGGCCGGACTTTCCTTGAAACCGAAGCGATACGCGCGTGGGGTAAGGTCGCATGGTTGTGGTCATCGGCGCAACGATGACCGTCCGCAAATGCCGGTTCATCTCATCGGGCGAGACCACCAGGCACGGCCGGGTCTTCCGGATTTCAGAACCGTGAGTAGGATCGAGTGCTACCAACCAGACCTCATCGCGCAGCGGAACCCTGTTCACCACCGCCACTCTCTGCGGTCGAACTCGTTGGTTCCCGCTTGCTCAAGGAGGCGTTCATCCTCCACTGAAGCACCGGCAGCACGAAATCCTTCCTCCCAACCCGCGCGGGGCAGACGTTGCGGCGAAATGACGAGACACTTGTTCTCAACCCGCAGCTCCACCTCATCCCCCAAGCCACACTGCTCGATCAAAGGCTTCGGAATTCGGATGCCGCGCGAGTTGCCGATACGGACCAGGTCGATTTTCATACCCGTAAGTGGGGCGTAATTACATTGTACTCACGGGGTAGAACCTTAGCAAGGCTGGCGGCAAAGTTCCAAGCGTGCGGCGAGGGATGATATAAAAGCGGGGCTGGACCCTGAGGAAATCGGTACTGACAAGCGAGATCGTGAAAGGACCTCGCAACGTGTCTATTTGGCCGGATTGGGCTCGTCTCCCCATGTCATGAGACGGGGCGCATCGAGATAAGCGAATTTCAGACCTGAAAATCCAAGGAGCTGATCCATGTCCACTGTCCGCGTTCTAGTCGGCACCCGCAAAGGCGCCTTCATCCTAACCTCAGACGGCAAGCGCCAGAACTGGGAGGTCTCCGGGCCGCATTTTGCCGGGTGGGAGCTGTATCACCTCAAAGGTTCGCCTGCCGATCCCAACCGCATCTACGCCTCGCAGACCAGTGGATGGTTCGGGCAGATCATCCAGCGCTCCGATGATGGCGGCAAAACCTGGCATCAGCCGGGCACGCCTCCCGCAGAGCCGCCCGCGCCCGGCCCACCAAAGGCCGCGAGCAACAAGTTTGTATACGATGCCGCTGCCGCGCCGCTCACCACCCACCAGTGGTATGACGGCACGCAGCATCCCTGGGAGTTCAAGCGGGTGTGGCATCTGGAGCCTTCTCTCACCGATCCCGATACGGTTTATGCCGGCGTGGAAGATGCCGCCATTTTCCGCTCCACCGACGGCGGCGAGAACTGGCAGGAACTTTCCGGCCTGCGCGGCCATGGCACCGGTCCCAACTGGCAGCCGGGCGCGGGCGGCATGTGCCTGCACACCATCATTCTTGATCCCAGCAACCCGCAGCGCATGTGGATTGCGATTTCCGCCGCGGGCGCCTTCCGCACCGATGACGGCGGCAAGTCCTGGAAGCCGATCAATCGCGGCCTCCGTTCGCAATATATTCCCGATCCTGACGCCGAGATCGGCCACTGCGTGCACCACGTTGCTATGAATCCCAAGCGGCCGGGCGTGCTCTTCATGCAGAAGCACTGGGACGTAATGCGCTCCGACGACGCCGGCGACAACTGGAAAGAAGTCAGCGGCAACCTGCCGACCGATTTCGGCTTCGTGATCGACATTCACGCGCACGAGCCGGAGACGATTTACGTCGTCCCTATCAAGAGCGACGGCGAACACTTTCCGCTCGAAGGCAAGCTGCGCGTGTACAGGAGCAAGTCCGGCGGCAACGAATGGGAATCGCTGACTCGCGGCCTACCACAGGAAAACTGCTACGTAAACGTCCTGCGCGACGCCATGGCTGTGGACACGCTGGACAAGTGCGGGGTTTATTTCGGCACCACCGGCGGCCAGGTGTACTGCTCACCCGACGCCGGCGACAACTGGAGCCCGATTGTGCACGATCTGCCCGCGGTGCTGAGTGTGGAGGTGCAGACGATTGGGTAGGCAGTGGGCCACTGAGGCCGTTTTTGTTGCGTTAGCAGAGTGCTGGCTCGGCTCGGCCTTCGGCATGTTACCATCTCGCCCACGGGTGGGGCCGTATGCCGCAGGTTGGCCAGAAGTTCGACCGCTATCGTATCGAAGAGGAGATCGGCGCCGGCGGCATGGGCGTTGTTTATCGCGCCTACGACGAGAAACTTGAGCGCAATCTTGCCATCAAAGTTCTTACACCCGGCGCGCTGAACGACGAAGCCGCGCGCAAGCGGTTTCGCAACGAAGCCCGCGCGCTTTCACGTCTGAATCATCCCTGCATTCAGACGATCCACGACTTTGACACTTTCGAGGGCCTTGATTACCTGGTCAGTGAACTGGTGCCGGGCCTATCTTTGGACACCCGGCTGCAAGCCGGCGCGCTTCCGGAAAAGGAAGCTGTTAACCTCGGGCTTCAGTTAGCGCAGGGTCTGGCGGCCGCCCATGCAGCGGGTGTTCTTCACCGTGACCTCAAGCCCTCAAACCTTCGGGTTACCCACGACGGACGTTTGAAGATACTCGACTTTGGGCTAGCTACTCTGACAGCCGACGCAGTGTTGACCCTGACCGCCACGCAGTCAATGGTGGCTGCCCAAACCGGCGTTGCCGGCACTCTGCCATATATGTCTCCCGAGCAACTTCTGGGGGAGGAAGCCGATCATCGCAGCGACATCTATTCAGCGGGTGCCCTCCTGTTCGAGCTTGTGACCCAACGGCTACCGTTCAGCGATTCCCTGGTTCCGAAGTTGACGGACGCGATCTTGCACCAGGCGCCGCCTTCACCCAAGTCGCTCACGCCAAAGCTTTCGCCCGAATTCGAGCGCATCGTGCTCAAGTGCCTGGAAAAGGATCCGGAGCTTCGCTATCAATCGGCCAAAGAACTGGCTACCGACCTGCGGCGCCTGGAATTAGCGTCAAGCACTACGACGGTTGCAATCCCGCAGCGGAGACGACCGCGAAGATGGGTTGTGCCGGTGCTGGCTGGCGCCTTGCTACTAATCGTGGCAGCTTTGTTGTTTCTCGAGTTCGCTCGCAGAAGCACCGGCAGAACTGGGCTGCGCTGGGAGCAATTGACGAATTTTGACGATTCCGCCGAAATTCCTGCTCTGTCGCGCGACGGCAAGCTGGTAGCGTTTCTGCGCGGCCCCGGCGGTTTCGGAAACTCCACGAACACCGGCCAGATCTGGTCCAAAGCTCTGCCGAACGGCGAAGCGGTGCAACTCACGAAAACCAGTTTCAGAAAACAAACGATCAATTTCTCCGTCGACGGAAGCAAGGTGTACTTCACGCAAATCGAGGGCCCGTTTCTCTGGAATACTTACGAACTGCCGATGATAGGAGGGCAGGAACCGAAGGTGTTTATGCCCAATGCCACAGGGCTGAGCTGGATCGGCGAGGATCGTGTGATGTATTCAGCCATAGAGACTGGAATACACATGAAACTGTCCACCTCCAGCGCCGGGCGGATTGGAGAGCGCGATATCTACGTCCCAGCGGACCCTATGCAAGGCATGGTGCACCGCTCCGCACTATCGCCGGATGGGAAATGGGTATTGCTGGCGGAGATGGACAGCCAGTGGTGGAAGCCATGCCGAGTGGTGCCCTTCGACGGTTCCTCGACGGGGCGGCAAGTAGGCCCACAAGGATCGTGCACCTGGGGGCAGTGGTCTCCTGACGGGAATTGGATGTATTTCACCGTGGACACTGGGACGACAGGTTTTCACGTGTGGCGGCAGCGCTTTCCCGACGGTGAGCCGCAGCAGGTGACTCCGTCAGGCGTGAGCGAAGAAGAAGGACTGGCGATTATGCCCGACGGCAAATCGTTCATCACCACGGCGGGTGTACAACAGTCCATCATTTGGCTGCACGATGATCAGACAGGAGACAAGCAAATTACGTCGGAGGGATATTCGTTTCTTCCGACGCTATCGCCAGACGGAAGGTCGGTCTATTACCTGCGGCGCGTCGCGGGCTCGCACTCATATTTCAGCGGCGAGTTGTGGGCTTGCGACGTTACCAGTGGGGAGGCCAGGCGGCTCTTCGCCGGACTGGTGCTCACGCATTTCTCGCTATCGCAGGACGGGAAGAAAGTCGTATTCGCCACGGAGCAGGGCCAGGCGCGCTCGGGAATCTGGGTCGGCTGGCTGGATGGCACCCAGGCGCCGAAACAACTTACGTTTGGAGGTGAATACCGCGCCTTTTTCGGAAAGCCAGGCCAGATCTTGTATCAGAGCGCAGGAGATGGGTCGAGGATCATGAGTATTAAGGAAGACGGCAGCGGCCAAGGAACGGTATCGGACTTTCCCATTATGCAGCTGCAGAGCGTTTCGCCGGACGGGCGCTGGGCCATTGTGGGCGCAACAGCGACCGGCGGACATGGGGAGAGAAATGTTCTGACCATGGCTGTGCCACTCGAGGGTGGGCCACCCGTTACGGTGTGTGATCAGTGCAGCTTCGGGTTCGGCATTGCCCGCTCCTCGGCGCCAATGCTCTCGTGGAGTGGGGACGGGAAACGAATGTATGTGTCGCTGCGCCAATTTCCATTTGGCTCGTTGAAGACGGCGATCATTCCCATCCACGGCAACGCGCCTCCGGTATTTACGAATGGTTTCGGCAGTGAATCAGATTTCGCGAGAATCCCCGGCGCGCGCCTCATCAATTATCAAAGCGTTTCTCCGGGCGCCTCGCCGAACACCTTTGTCATGGCGCGCCGCTCGGCGAAAGCGAACCTGTTTCGCATCTATGTCGACGAGTAGGGTTCCTGTCTGGCGTCGCGACAGATTTTGGCTTCGTGATTGGGGTTCACAAGGCACGAGGCGGTTTTCGGGTCTGGCGAAGTGTTCCACGTGGAACATAACG
>DATJXG010000451.1:0-24380 GCA_035500455.1 Terriglobales bacterium
GTGAGCGCTCCCATTTCGCTGGCCAGAGAAGCGATGATCGGGGCCGCGCCGGTGCCCGTGCCACCGCCCAGGCCAGTGGTGACGAACACCATGTCGGAGCCTTCGAGGGCTTCGATGATTTTGTCGGAATCTTCCAGAGCAGCTTTGCGCCCGACTTCGGGATTGGCGCCGGCGCCAAGGCCATTCGTGAGCTTGACGCCGAGCTGAATTTTCATGGGCGCGCGCGAGGTGCGCAGTGCCTGCAGGTCGGTGTTGGCCACGACGAACTCGATGCCGTCCATGCCGGCGTCGATCATGCGGTTTACGGCGTTGCCGCCGCCCCCACCCACACCGATGACCTTGATTCGGGCGTCGTTGCGGGCTTCTTCGTTGAAGCTGATGCGAATGTCGTCTTTTTTCATGTGCGCCGCCGTAAAGTTAGTTTTTCAAACGCTTGCCTCTAGCTATTGAATGTAGGCGCGGGCGTCCTCGCCCGTGCATCCCTCTGCTCAGACCAAGCTCTATGCCGCTCCTGCACGGCCTAGGACGCCCGCGCCTACCCTCACGCGCCTTTGCCTACCAGCATGGCTTTCAGCTTTGCGCTCCAGCGGTCTTCCTGCAGGCCGCGGGCGATGCGGGCGCGGTGGCCGTAGAACGCCATTCCCAGCACCGTGGCGAATTCCGGCTCGGCCAGGTGAGCGGGCATCTTGGGCAAAGGCATGGGCCACGACAAGCGCACGGGGCGCCGCAATACCGACTCGGCGACATCCAGCGTTCCCGGCAGGCGGGATGCCCCGCCGCTCAGGACGATCCCCGCTACGCAGGCTTCCAGCACGCCGGCGTGGCGAAGGTTGTCGCGCAGCAACTCGAATAGTTCGCGGGCGCGCGGCTCCAGGATTTCTCCCACCATGCGCTGCGAGACCATTCGCGAAGGCCGGTCGCCAACCGAGGGAACCTCGACCTGGTTGCCCTCGGGGATGAGCGTCACGATGGCATTGCCATACAGCTTCTTGATTTTTTCAGCTTCGGAGACCGCAGTGCATAGTCCGACGGAAAGATCGCTGGTGAAGTGATCGCCGCCGATCGGGACCACACCGGTATGAATGACGGCGCCCTCCTGAAAGACCACCAGGCAAGTGGAGCCCGCGCCCATATCGGCGAGGCACACGCCCAACTCGCGCTCGTCATTGCGGAGCACGGAATCGGCACAGGCCAGGGGCTCGAATACAGTGTCATCCACGTGGACCCCGGCGCGATTCACGGCGGTTACCACGTTCTGAGCGGCGCTGGAGGCTGCGGTCACCATGTGCACCCGCACCTCCAGCCGGGCTGCCATCATGCCCAGCGGATCGCGCACCCCGGATTGATCATCGAGGATGAACTCCTGCGGCAACAGGTGCAAGATCTCGCGGTCCGCAGGCAAAGGGATGGCGCGGGCCTTATCAACCGCCAGGCGAATCTCATCGCGAGTGATTTCCCTGGCGCGCGTACCCAGGCTGATGCCGCCATGACTGTTCACTCCGCGCGCATGCGAGCCGGCAACGCCGACGATGGCGTGCTCCACCGGAATTCCGGAAGAGTCTTCGGCTTCTTCGACGGCGTTCTGGATGGAGCCCACAGCCTTCTCCAGGTCCACAATCACGCCCTTGCGTGAGCCGCGCGAGTCAGCCACGCCGTGGCCGCGGTAACGCAGGCCGGAGTCGCTGACCTCGGCCACCAGGACGCAAGTCTTGGCGCTGCCTACGTCGATTGCCGTCAGAAAGTGCTCGTGCTGGTTTCCCATGTCTATTGCTGTTCCTGGCCCTTGGCAATGGCCGGGCTTGGTTTCTTCCCGGCCGTGACGGTTATCGGTTTATGGACGATGGGTGCAGCGCTGTTTTTTTTCGCCGGCGTTCTGTGCGCGGGTGCCCTTTGTTCGTGGCGGGAGGCCGGCCTCGTCTTCAACCCCGCCTTCGCTCGTGGCCTCTCTATGCGCGGCCTGGGATGTGCCAGGCTGGGCTTGTGGCCGGCGGCGGATTTTTCTGGCGCCTTCGCGGCGGGAACTCTTGCTACCTCCCGGCTGGGCTGCGGGACAGGCGGCCGAAGCACCGGCTCGTGGGTGACCAGCGCCGCATCCTTTACACCCGCAGCCACCGCCTGCCGCGCCGCATTCGGCGAGAGCGGCGCCTGCCGCGGTACACCGTGCAACTCCGGATTGACGATGATCTGCCGGTCGTAGCGCAAATCCACCGACTCCAGCTTGTCGAACTGCTGCCGCCACTGCTGCACGTGAGTGACATAGATCTTGTAGCGGTCAAGATAGTTCGAGGAGCCGAGGTGCACCAGCACTTCCCCCTGCGGGCTTTGAGCCAGGACTTTCACGTCGTCGGGGTCGGACAGATCCACTTCGCTGATTTCCTGCGAGTAGCGCGCTCCGCCGGAATCCAACTGGCTAATGACATCGTGGTAAATCTTCATGCGCGCGGCGCGGGTGGAGAGCGGCTCGCCGGGATTGGTGCCGAGGATGACCGGAAAAGAATATTTGCCTTTGGCGGGCAATTCCATCAGCACGCCGCCGGCATCGATCAGCATGATGCGCGAGCCGACCCGGGCAAAGGCAACTGGGGTGCGCTCGTGGACCTCGATTCTCAGGCGATTGGGCACGAAGCGCATCACGCTGGCCGATTCCACCCAGGAAATCTGCTCCAGCTGCGCCTTGCGCTGCTCAAGGGGAACGAAAAAAATGTTGCGGCCGATATCGCCGCCCATCACTTCCATCACCTGGGAACGGGTTACGTTGTGCAGGCCGGCAATTTCGATATCGTCGCTGGAGTCCACGCGAAAGCGCCAGGAATGCTTGCCATAGCCATAAAGGGAACCTGCGATGACGCAGCAAACTGCGATCGCGGCAAGCGCGGCGGCAATCCACAGCAGCCGGGTTGCGGTTTTTCTGGGCAGAGCCCCGCGGCGGACGGAGACGCGCTTTTGTCCGCGCAGGAACGGCGATTCCTCATCCACATCGAGGTCGAGCAGGCGGGCGTCGTCGGGAGCGGGATCTTTGCGAGGCGCTTCGCGGCGCACCGGCCCGTCGGCCAGTGGATACAACTCTTCCTGCTCGATGGTAGGGACGGATTTCCTCGCCATCAACTCAGGTCAGTTGTCGTGGGAATCGCGAGCGAGTCAACTATAAACGCTTTTGCAGAATTGAGATAGAAAAAATTTCCCGCAGTTTTGCACAGAAGTGCAGTTGCATCCGGCGGACGTTCCCGAATTTATTCCTCCGCCTGGCAGTGAAGCCGAACGTTGGGTTGGGGAATCTCGACGGCCTGAACGTTGATATCCGCCATCCTCGCATTCACCCGGCTCAGGGCGGCGGTGGCCCTGGCTATCTGCGCGCTGCGGCGATCTATTTTGGCCTGCGCGCGATCTACCCGTGCCTGCACCCGGGCCACAGCCAGTTGCACCCGTTCATCTACCCGGACTTCACGATCCCCCGGCACCGGCCGGTTGTTTCCCAGGTAAGCCAGCGCTTCCGTGGAAGCCTGGCGGGTAATGTGCTGGACTTCATGCAAAGCGCACTGCGCCCAAGCCCGGCCCTCATTCGTGTAGCGTTGGCCCACACCCACCGCCAGAACGCCTACCGCGAGCATGTACAAGGCTTTATCCGAAACCATGTTGCCACTCCTTCCCCACATGCAGGGTTAGACGAGCGCCCGCAAAAATCGTCAACAACGGTTGTTAGGGGTGTCTTTGGGGAATTCTCGCCGTACGTTTCGGCTGAGAAGGTAGGCCAGGAGGCATGCGGCAACCACGACACCCACTGAGCCACGAAGGACATCGCCTCTTATCAGATTGACTCCATCTCCCAACACCTGAGTGGCGATGATCAGGACGGCCAGCATCCACCCCCAGTAGCGTCGCCGAAACCATCCGATTGCCGCCAGGGCGAGAGCACCTCCGAGCAGCAGGAAGAGAAAGCCGACTACTCGCCCCAGTGGCCGCAACTGCGTGTAGGCTGCGGGATTGAAAGCCCAAATTCGCTCCAGCGGGGTTTCGGGGGAGATGAAAGTAATCCCGGCCAGAGAGGCCATGGCGAATCCAAAAAGCAGAAAGATGCCGACCGCAGTTAAGCCTTTGGAGGAATGAGATGACATCGCTACTCTGGTGAGGCCGGCGCTGCGGCGGCGGAGGGACCGCCGGCCGTTTCCATTTCCCGCAATTTCTCCAGCACAAGCGGGCCAAGCTGCGAGACGCTGCCCGCGCCCAGAGTCAGGATCATGTCGCCAGCCTGAGCTGCGGCTACAGCGGACTCCACCGCGTCGGCAAAGGAGCCTGCGTACGAGGCGGTCCCACTCTCTCCCACCCGGATGCGCTGGCTCAAGGCCTGGCCTGTAATGCCTTCAATCGGCATCTCACTGGCGGCGTAGATATCGAGGACGGCCAGCGAATCAGCGTCGCCGAATGCGGTGGCGAACTGATCGAGCAGATCGCGGGTGCGGGTATAGCGGTGGGGCTGGAAGATCACGTGAATCTTGCGGAAGCCGCACTGCTTCGCGGCGGCCAGGGTGGCGCGAATTTCGGTGGGGTGATGGCCGTAGTCGTCGATTACGCTGATGCCGGCAGCCTTACCGCGCAACTGGAAGCGGCGGTCCACCCCGCGAAAGTTTTCCAGCGCACTGCGAATCTGCTCGCAGGGGATGTCCAGACCGATCCCCACCGCAATGGCGGCCGTTGCATTCAGAATATTGTGGGCCCCGGGGACGTGCAGGCGGAATTCGCCGAGAGTCTGTCCGCGGTAGGAGATATCGAAATCGCTGACCGGCAAATCCCGGTCCGGATCCAGGCCGGCCTTTCCCGGCTTGATGTGGAAATCGGAGCCGCGCCGCGTGCCGTAGGTGACGGCGCGCCGCTGAATGGAAGGCAGCAGGCGGCGTAGCGCGGGATCATCATTGCAGAGCACGATCATGCCGTAGAACGGCACGCGGTCGGCAAACTCGAGGAAAGCCCGCTGCACATCCCGCATATTGCGGTAACAGTCCATATGCTCGCGGTCGATGTTGGTGATGACGGAGAGGATGGGAGAGAGCTTGAGGAAGGAGCGGTCGCTCTCGTCGGCTTCAGCGACGAGATACTGAGACTTTCCCAGGCGGGCGTTCGATCCCATGGCGTCCACACGGCCGCCGACGACGACTGTCGGGTCCAGGCCGCCGGCAGCCAGTACGGCGGCGACCATCGATGTGGTGGTGGTCTTGCCGTGCATGCCCGCGATGGCGATGCCGTATTTCAGGCGCATCAACTCGGCAAGCATTTCCGCTCGCGGAATTACCGGGATATGCGCCTTGCGGGCCTCGCAGACTTCGTGATTCTCCGGCGCGATGGCCGAACTGGTCACGACCACCTCGGCGCCGGACACGTTTCCGGCCTGGTGGCCTTCAAAGATAACCGCCCCCAAGCCTGCCAGGCGCTGAGTTACGGCAGAAGCCTTCAGGTCCGAGCCAGAGACCTTGTAGCCGAGGTTCAGTAACACCTCGGCGATGCCGCTCATGCCGATGCCGCCGATGCCCACGAAATGAATGCGCTGAATCTTGGCGAACATTTCAGGTCAACTTCTTTGCCACCGATTTCCGCGGATCAACAACTTGGTGTCGCACAACAAGCACTCTTCCTCCCTCATTTCGTTAAGGTTCGCGCTTTCCGGGGTCCGTGGTTCCGCAAGCAGGCAAAGCCACCACGAAGGACACCAAGGGTACACGAAGGTACACCAAGGAGATTGGGCAAACGAAAGACGCATCCTGCGCTAAGCCGTAGAACTTGTCTAGACTATAAATCCCCAGACGACATATCCGAAGATCCGTTAAATCCGCGGCTGCTCCTGCTGTTCCGCGAGTTCAGCAGCCATCCCGGCAATCTCGCGCGCGGCATTTGGATGCGCCAGGGCGCGGGCCGCGTGACTCATGCGTGCCAATCGCTCCGGGTCGCCAAGAAGCGCGGCGACAGTTTCTACCAGCCAAACCTGTTCCAGGCTGGTTTCTTCCAGCAGCACGGCAGCGCCTGCGCGCTCGAGCGTCTGCGCGTTTACCCGCTGATGGTCGTCGGCTGCTCGCGGGAAGGGTACGAATATCGCGGGCTTTCCCGCTGCCGTGATTTCCGCGACTGTGCTGGCGCCGGAGCGGCAGAGCAGCAGGTCGGCGCGGGCGAAGAATGAAGGCATGTCGTCGATGAAGCGGTAAACCTCAACCGCGCCCATCCCGCCATAAGCCCTTTGGGCTTCCTCGTAATCGCGCTCGCCCGTCTGGTGGATGATGCGGATGCCCGGCGCCTGCTTCAGCAACTCAGGCATGCACTGGATCATGGCGACATTGATGGCATGCGCTCCCTGGCTGCCTCCGAAGACCAGCAAGGTCGGCGGGCCGCCTGCAGTTTTTCCCGCGATCTCAAAGAAGGCCTGTCGCACCGGGACGCCGGTAACGTGCGCGCGGCGGAAGTACTTCGCGGTTTCCTCAAAGTGGACCGCGGCCGCTGAAACCCATCGTGCTACCACCCGGTTGGCAAAACCGGGAACGACGTTCGGCTCAAACGCCAGCGTGGGAACGCCTTTCCAAATAGCAGCGAGCATGGCCGGTCCGGAGGCGTAACCGCCAACGCCAATCACCACGTCGGGCCGGAAATCGCCGAGAATGCGCCGTCCCTGCCAGACCGCCGCCGGAAGGCCAAAGGAAGTCTTGATGCGGGTCTTAAGATCCACGCGGTTCAGCGCACCCACTTCAATCAGCCGCAGCGGAAAGCCGGCTGCCGGCACAAGACGATTCTCGATTCCGCGCGCTGTGCCTACAAACAGCACCTCCGCATCATGTTGCTCCTGGAGTTCCCGGGCGATGGCGAGAGCGGGAATGACGTGCCCACCGGTTCCTCCTCCCGCCAGAATGGCCCGCATGGGGTGACTATAGCGCAAGTGTGGCGCGGGTGCCCTCACCCGGGAAAAAGCGGGGCTGAAGCATTTCCTGACTGATGCGATGGTTCGGGCTCAACTAGGGAAGCTTGAAATCAACCGTGGCCTGGGTTTCGATGGCCGATGGCTGGCCCTTGACGTAGTAGGCCTGATATTTCCACTGCCGCACCGCGTCGATGGCAGCTTTCACCAGGATGGCATTCCCGGAAATGACTTTTACGTCAGTGACGTTGCCGGCCTGATTCACGCTTATCTGCAGGTGGACGCTGCCTTCCAGGCGCATCTGCTTCGCCTGTTCCGGATAGACGGGTTGGACTTTCGTGGTGATCAGGGACTGCGAGACGTCCTCAGGGAGAACCGTGCCGGAAGGCTTCGCAGGAGCCGGTGCGGTAACGGCGGACGGGGCCGGGCTCGCGGAATTGTTTGGCGTTGAGGCATCGGCGGCAGGTGGATTCGCAGCGGCCGGTGTCGCCACTGAGGCGTCAGGCGTTGTGCCGGCAGGGGCCGCCGCTGGGGCGGGAGCGGGAGCCTTCGCGGGTTTAGCCGGAGCCGAATGGGGCGGCTGATTCAAGAACGGCAAATTGATCTCGGGATGATAGCGCATCCAGGCGTAGTACCCGCCAGCTGCCAGAGAAAGCACCAGGACAGCGGCGATCACGAAGTTCCTCTTGCTCTTCGCCGGATCGAAATGTTCCTCTTCCTCTTTCTTCTCCCGAATTCCCACCGAGGCGAAGCGTGCCTGCGTAGCCGTAGCCGATGCTGTCTTTGCAGCCGCAGTCGCTTTCGTTTCCGGTTCCTGCGAACTCTTTGATTTCGTTTCCGGTTTTGGTTCGAGTGCGGGAACATCCGCTTCGTCTGCGCCTTCTTTCACCGGGACAGGCACGATTGCCGTGCCTGTTGGGGGCAGAGCACTGGGATCTTCTTCCGGCGCCCATGCGGGTGCAGCTGCGGCGGCCGCGCCAGAGGCGTTGTGTAGTTCTACATGCTCTGGAACCAACGCTTTCGGTTCATGAACGTCCTGCGCCTTGAAGCCCGGCCGATGTTCTGGCGCGAAAACGGGTGCGATGGCAAGAGCGACTCCGGGCTGGGGCGCATCCTCCGGGGGCATGGGAATCAGCGACTCCTGCACCGTAGGATCTACAGGGCCCTGGAAGTGTGTCGCAAGCGAATCGGATCCGACCGCAGCCGCCTGCGCCAGCGACGGGCGCGAGGGAGGATGTGCTGCCGCCTTCTGAGCTTCCGCTTTGCGCAAGGCGGCGCGTGCCGTGCGCAGGGTGCTCTTCATCTGCTCTACATTGACGGGCTTGGTAAGAATCAGGCTGGCGCCGATGCGGAAGGCATGCGCGATTGCGGCCTGCCCGGTGGTGATGGCTACCGCTACCGCGTCGCGGTTGGTTTCCGAGTTGCGCGCGCTCTTGAAAAGCAGGCTGGCGTTCTGTTCGTCATCGCAATCCACGATGATCAGGTCGAAGCGCTGCAGCATCAGGGTTTTGACGGCGGCGAAGGGCTCACTGTCGGGCTCTACGCTAAAGTCCAATTCGTCAAGGACTTGCATAAGCACACGCGCAGTTTTCTCGTCGCTGTAAAACAATAGAGCCTGGTAGCTCATACCTGGCTCATCCTAGGTACGAAGGGCAGCCCCCAGCAAGTTACGGAGGTCATTGGAAATCGGCGGATTCCGAGCTTTCAGACCTCGGCCAACCCGGATCCGAGTCCCGAAGGGCAGTCGATCCGAATTACAAAACAGATTCTTTCGCAGCCATGCGCGAGGCGAGTGAGGCAAATAAACGAGCGGCTGAGCGCGGAACTCAGGAACTCTTCACCTGGGGAGAGGAAAGCCAATCCAGGGCCTGCTTCATATCTCGAAACACGGACACTTGTTCTCCAACATCCGACAGCCCGCGAAATGCCTCGAACATCCGGGCAAGACCAAAGATACCCGGCTCGATTGCGATAATCGCGCGCCGCGAGGAAGGGGAGAAGAGAGATTCCTGAGCGATGCGTCGCATGTCATCAGGACTGGCGTTGAACTTGGTGGCCGCCGTAAGGTCGAGTAGCTGATCGAATGATGGGTCAAACTCAGGCCGCTTCTTCAGGCCAACGCAACACGCCAGGCCCTCTTCGCCAGTTAGAACTCCAGTTCCAGTTGTCACGATCAACCGACGCTGGGGATAGATCACAGACTCAAACGGCATAATTTGCCCCCAAGCAACCTATGTGCGAGCTACCAATTCCATGCCCAATTTTGAGGCGGATTATATCGTAAGGTTGCCCGGCGGAAGCAAGTCCTTCGCCGTGGAGATCCATCGCGGATTTCCTCGGAACGGAGCAGGCGGCCGGCCAGTGCTGCCCCAAAACCGGCGGCAGCCTGGATCAAACCGTCGCTTGGCTACAATGGGGCACGTGCTTCCCCGGTGGCTAAAAATCGCCTGGACGATCTGGGTTCTGGTTTGGGCGCCACTCTATTGGCAACATTACGGCGCGCAGAATTTTCTCTACTTCTGCGATCTGGGAAATCTTCTCGTTGCCTGGGCGCTGTGGAGCGAGAGCCGCCTCATATTCTCCTGGCAGGCGGTGGGATTGCTTTTATTTCAAACACTCTTCGTCGTTGACTTAGCTTCCGCAGTACTGACCGGCGCGCATCCCATCGGCGGTACCGAATACATGTTCGATCCCAGCCTGCCACGGTTCTTGCGTTTGCTTAGCCTGTTTCATCTAGCCATGCCGCCGCTTTTGCTGTGGGCGATCTGGCGCCTGGGATATGACGAGCGTGGCTGGAAATACCAGACCGCGATGGCCTGGATTGTGGTGCCCATCAACTACTTCTGGCGGCCGCAGTACGACGTCAACTGGGCGCGCGGCCCCTTCTTCCGCGAGCAGCATATGATCCCCGGATTGGCTTATCTGGCGATCTATCTTGTGGTGGTTCCCGCTATGGTGTATTGGCCCACACACCGGGTGTTGCGCTGGTGGGTAAAGCGGACGGCGCGCAGTGGAAGTTCCGCAGGCTCATAGCTCACTGGCCGAGTTGGGACAGGGCTCGCTTGGTCGCTTCCAGCAATGCCTCTGCCCCCACTCGCTGCCCAGTGGCATGTTCCATCCACAAGTCTGGAGTTACGCGGCCCATTTTCACGATGCGCTCTACCTCCGGGCCGATCGCTCCCTTCTTGCGCATCTGTTCTTCGATCTGGAAAGCGATCAGGTGTCCCAGAGGATAGTCAGGTAGGTAAAGAAATGCCTCGATCATGTGGGAGTACACGCCCAGCAGGATTACGTCGCGCCGGTGGAAGAGCGGAGCGTGATAGAGGTTCCAAATTCCTTTCGCAATTTGCAGAGTGGCTTGTTTCAGTTCCGCGGGGGTGGCCTCGGGGTGGTCGTACATCCAGTGCCAGACGGCCATGTCTACGAGCGCGACCCCGGCAATTTCGAAGGTGGCCCAGAAATCGTTCAAGGTGCTGAGCGCTTCGGTCTCGGCGTCCTGTTGGTGCAGGCCGAGCATCTCCAGATCGCGGCCCTGGAACACGAATGCCAGCGCCTCGGTGAATGCGGTGTTGGGGACGCCTTGCAGCAGGGTATGATCCACGTCGTTGAGCGAGAGCGTCTGCTCGACATTGTGTCCCAGTTCATGCATGGCCACGTTGAACCCTTTGTAGTTCATCCCCGCTTTGTCAATCCGCGTGCGCAGGTGGGCTTTGGCGGAACGCATGGCGGCTCCCATGGCGTGCCCGGCGCCTCGCCCCGGATCGACCACAATGTTGCCGGCGATGTACTGCGCCCGCTCGGGAGGGAAGCCGAGCTTCTCCAGGATGTTCGGCATGTCTTTCTGGTAAGCCGCGGCCTCCGGATATCTCTTGGCGACCATTTCATCGAGTTGGGGTTCGCTGTACTGGCTTCCCGGACGAAACCCGCTATACCAGATGTCGAACGGATCGAGAGGCCGTCCCAGCCGCGACTCGATCAATTTCGCAATCTGCGCCGCCTGCGGCGAAGTAAGCACCTGCACCAGCATGGCCTTGAACCGCTCTTCCGGGATTTCGCGGTCTTCTTCGAAACGGCGGGCGATGTGGGTGGGCGCGGTGGGCGAATAGGGATCAGCCTTTTTCACGGCGGCGAAGGTCTTCCACAGCACGGCATAGCGCGTATCCGGTTCACGTTCCTGCTTGACGTTGGGAGGAATGGGAGCGTCAGAATCGCGCTCCGCTGCAGGGTTGACTTCGTTGCTGAAGGGATTCCAATCGACGGCCGCATTATCGATCACTGCGGCCGGAATTGTTTGCGTAATAATGCGCTCCATGACCTGCTGGATCACGCGCTGCTTGGCTAGGCCTTTTTCTTTGTCGGCGTAACTCGCTTTAATCTCATCGCGCAGATTCCAGTGGGACAGCAGGCGCATCTTTGGCGGAAACAGGCGCTGCCCCTGCGAGTCGAGGAGGTGGTGCATCCAGATGTTGTACTCGGAGATGTAGCGGCCGGCTTCGGCGCCTGCCTGGCCGATCGCCAGGTTCACTTCCGCCGGGATGCGCTTGGAAAAACGCTGGGCCAGGCGCGCCTCCGCCCACTGCCGGCGGCTCCATGCCGGGCCGTGCTGCAGGCGCTCCAGCAGCGTCGTCAATGGAAAATTCAGCAGGACGACGAAGGCCAGCTTGTTGTCGAAGAAATCGTCGGCGATATGCGCCGAGGGATCATAGCCGGCAAAAACTTCATCGAAGGGCAGAATCGGGCCCAGGTCAAGGTCGAGTTGCTGCCGGAACTCGCGGTTGATCTCGAGCATATGGCCGTCGAGTTGTTCCAGCAGCCGCTCAAAGCGCTCGAAAACGGTATCCAGCGCGGCCTGGCTGCCCGCGAAGTTGGCGCGCGCGAAGTCCTCGAAAGCGGCAGCATCGCCGTCTTCCGCGCGCCAGAACTGTGCAACCTGCGCCAGGCCCCGGTGAATGCGCGGGCGCTGCTCCTCTCCGTACTTTGCCGCCAGTTCCTGTTCCAGCCGGCGGACGCTGCCGCTGATCTCAGCAGACGGCGTGATCGCGGCCTGCGATTCCGTGATACTTACGGTAGGCATGGCAAATTCTCCTGAAAGGGCGCGCGATGGCGCCATAACCTCCCAGTATAGCCGCAGCCAGTTGGCCGAGCCTGTGCCAGAGTGGTTGTATCGGGGGCGATTTGTATTAAACGGTTCAGACAGTGTGGTGGTCGAATGTCATGTGTTACTGAGCTGAAGCTGTTTCCACCAAAGCGGAGGCCTTAGTCATGGGGATGCGGATATAGAAAGTTGTGCCTTTCCCCACTTCGCTCTCGAAGGTCAAACTGCCTCCGTGTTTTTCCACGACAATCGAACGGGCCAGAGCCAGACCTTGTCCGGTGCCCTTGCCTACGCCTTTGGTAGTGAAGAACGGCTCGAAGATTCGCATGCGGATCGCTTCCGGGATTCCGGCCCCGGTATCGCTGATGCTCACCACCGCAGAGTCGTCCTCGGTCCTGGTTTCCACCCGGATTCGCCCCCGCTTGCCGCTGTTCTTGACGACGTCGGTAATCGCATGCGCCGCGTTTACCAAAAGATTGAGAAACACCTGGTTGAGATCGCCGACATGGCAGATGACGGGAGGAAGCTCGCCGAATGCGGTTTCCACGTCCGCAACGTAACGCAATTCGTTGCGGGCCACGATGATGGTGCTCTCGAGCGCGGCGTTCAGATCGGCTGCCGCCTTCTTTTGGTCGGAATCGACATGAGAAAAGGTCTTTAAGGCCTGCACGATGGTAGTAACCCGGTTCACGCCGTCCAGCGTCTGCTTTAGTGCCGCGGGAATTTCCCGGCGCACGTAGGACAACTCCGTCTTTTGCTCCGCGGCGGCAACCTCTTCCACAAGCTCTCTGGGCACCGGGCCTGTCCTGGCGGCCGCGTACAATTCGCTATATTTCTCGAAGAGGGGCTCAAGCTCCGCGAAGCTTTCGCTGAAGAAAAGCACGTTGTCGGCCACGAACTGAATGGGGGTATTGATTTCGTGGGCGATGCCTGCGGCGAGGCTGCCCACCGCCTGCAGTTTCTGGCCGTGCCGCAGTTCCACCTCCATGCGGTTGTGCTCGGTGATGTCACGGGCGGCAACCAGGATGGCGGAGGTTCCGGTGAACTTCACTCGCTGGCAGTGGATTTCCACATCCAGCAGGCGTCCATCTTTGGTGCGATGTTTCCGCGGGACGGTGGGGAGGGTTTCATTCGCTGCTATCTGCAGGTTGTTCTGGATCTCCACTTGGGCTTCCTCTGGTGTCTGCGCGGGATTGAGATCCTCGACCGTCATGCCGAGGAATTCCTCCCGGCTGTAACCGTAATGCCGGAGGGCGGCATCGTTCACCTCCAGAAATTTCAGGCTGGTTGCGTCGTAGAGCCAGATGGGAACGGGAATGGTGGCGAACATCTGGCGGAAGTGTTCCTCACTGGCGTGCAGGGCGTCGCGTGTGCGCACGCGCTTGATGAATTGCGCGATCTGCCCGGCGGCAGTGACCACGCACTCGACTGCGGCGGGGGTCAGGGAAAGGCGGGCGAACATGGCCACTACCCCCACCATCTGCCCCTCAACCATCAGGGGGTGCCCGGCGAAGGACGCCATTCCTTGGTGTGCAACCCACCGGCAGGTGTCCGCGTGAAGATCGCGCCGCGCGTCGTTGCTGAAAATGGGTTCACCAGACTGGGCGATGCGCTCGACTTCATACCTGCCCGGCAAAGGTGAAACGCTTCCGTCCAATGGGCCGCAGTCGCCGGCTCGCACTTGCAGTTCTGGAACCGTACCGGCAGGCTTCAGTGTCCAGAACTGTGCTTCGGCAGCATCCAGATACTCCACAAACGCTGTGGCGCATTGCCGCAGCCCATCGCCCAGTTCACTGGCCTGAGTCAGCACTGAGCCTATGCGTGCGCCCAGCGAAGCCAACCGCACACTCTCGGCCAGTTCCGAGGTGCGCTCATGGACCAGACCCTCCAGTTCCTCTTGCGAGCGCAAAAGAACTTCTTCGGCCTTCTTCGAGTCGGTAATGTCTTCGGCAAGACCCACAATCTGTATCACCTTGCCCGCGTCGTCGAAGACTGGAAAGTAGCGGTTCCAAACCCAGCGAGCGTTGCCGTCACGTTTCAGCAGGCGAAATTCCGCCTCTCCGTGCAGCCCGCGCTCCTGGTTCTTCAGCATTTCATCCACTACGGCCCGGTCGTCGGGATGCACGGTTTCCGGCCAGGTGGCGGGAGTAGCATCCATTCCTTCGGAGGAGAATCCCCAGACTTTCTCCAGCGCCGGGCTGAGATAGCTGAATCTGGGGCTGTGAACTTCGCGCACCCAAAAAAGCTGGTGAATATTCTCGGCAATATGGCGGAATTGAGTGTCGCTCTGCTGCAGCGCCCGCAGCATGGAGTTTATGGCTACGGCCAGCTGGCCGATTTCATCGGCCCCTCGGATCCACACCCGGTCGGAAAGGCTTTTGCGCTGGCCGATCTCGGCTACCTGCGCGCTCAGGCCGCTGAGGCGGCCCAGGATGCTGTAATGCAAGAGCAACCAGGTGCTCAGTCCGAAGGCCAGGCTTCCCAGGCACAGCGCCCCCAGGACATAGCGCAAACTGGAGATTCCACGCTGGAAGACGTCCCGCCTCACATCCACCTCTAACCTGAGGATGGGGCGGCCGTGAACGTCGCGGAGAGTGGAGTAGCCGGCTACCAGGTCACGGTTCAGCGGTTCCACCCGGACCGCGGCCTGATCACCGCCCATCCTCCGCTCCGGAAACTCCGACTCCCGGGCCCGGCCTGGAGCGGGAATAGCACCGATGGTAAGCGAGGACAGAGTTAGCCCCTTCAAACCTGCCACCAGATGCTCATCCAGGTTGCGGGTCATCACCAGCACCCCGCGCGACGGGCCCTTGCGCTCGCTGGTCAGAATCGGACAGGCCACGATCAGTGCCGGCCCCTCAGGCAGGCCGAGGATACCGGAGCGCGGGCTGGGTGCGCTCTGCACGCGTCGCACCCACGGGTCGGAGATCAACACGGCGCGGGTTGCCAGGGGGAAATCCGTTTGTCGCTTGGCGATGAAGTCATAGCTCTTGGAAAAGACTTCCCTGCCGGTGGTGTCAATGAGGAGGACCGAGTTGATTCCCAGTCCCTGCAAAGCGCCGTTCTCAAACTCCCCGCGGATATTCTCCGGCTTCGGGTGCTCCATAAAGAAATAGGCGCGGTCCCAGGCAGCATAGTCGTTGGCGGTCGCGGCCAGGTCGGCGATGTTGTCGTTGAGGGCGCTCTGCACGCGATCGACTGCTTCGTAAGTTTCCTCCCGCTCAAGCTCCAGAAAGCTGCGCAGCAGCAAGACCCGGGCGGCAACGTAGAGGCCGGCCATCAGGCTCGCCACCGTCAGAAATACGATCGCCAACGTCTTCTGGCCCAGGCTCATGGTTCGGTTTTCGCCTCGGAGTCACTCTTTCGCGCACGGGCAGTCGCGCCACGATGCACTTTCAGGAGGATATCGGGTGGGCGAGGGGAAAACTTTACCAGGCGCAGGCGGCGTTTAATCCATAAGTACGCGGGAAATAGAGGGTTAACGCTTAGGCCGGTAAATGTCTGTAGCTGTGCCGAAGAACACCTCGGCCGAGTTCATCACCGTTTCCGATAGTGTCGGGTGAGGATGAATGGTCAACGCCAAGTCCTTGGCCAAGGCAGCCATCTCGATGGCGAGCGTCGCTTCCGCGATTAACTCGCCCGCGCCGGCCCCGACAATTCCCACGCCCAGAACCCGCTCCGTCTGGGAATCGATGAGCAGCTTGGTTAAGCCTTCGGTTCGGTCGAGCGTGAGGGCGCGTCCGGAGGCCGCCCAGGGGAACTTGGCGACTTTGACTTCGAGGCCATCTTTTTGCGCCTGCGTCTCGGTGAGGCCCGCCCATGCGATCTCGGGATCCGTGAACACCACCGCGGGGATGGCGTTGGGCTCGAAGGCGACTTTATGTCCGGCGATGGCTTCGATGGCGGTGCGGCCTTCGTGGGTGGCTTTATGCGCGAGCATGGGCTCGCCGACAACGTCTCCGATAGCGTAGATATTCGGATCGTCGGTCTGAAGCTGCCGGTTCACCTGTATGAATCCGCGCTGCACGACTTTGACGCCGGTTCTCTCGAGGCCGGGAATTTCCGAGTTGGGCTTGCGTCCCACCGAGACCAGAACTTTGTCGAAAGTCCTCTCGCGGTCCTTTACCTCGGCGCCATCGAAGCTGACACGAATGCCGGCGCTTTCCTCTTTCACCCCGGTGACAGTTGTGTTCAGCATGATCGAGTCGAAGCTCTTCTCGATCCGGCGTTGCAGGGGAAGCACGAGGTCACGGTCGGCGCCCGGGAGCAGGCCGGCGGTCATTTCGACGACCGAGACTTTTGTTCCCAGAGCCGCATACACGGTGCCCAGTTCCAGGCCGATGTAACCGCCGCCGACGACCAGAAGAGTCTTGGGAACATCGGTGAGGTTCAGCGCTCCGGTGGAATCCATCATGCGCGGGCTGTCGAGCTTGAGCGTGGGAATGACGGCCGGCCGCGATCCGCTAGCGATCACGACGCGATCAAAGCTCAGGCTTTGCTCTGCTCCGCTCGGGCCGGTCACTCGCAGCTTGGTGGAGCTTTCAAACGCCGCGCGGCCCTGCACGTATTGCACTTTTCGCTGCTTGGAGAGCAGGCCGAGGCCGCCGGTCAGCTTGTTTACTACGCCCTCCTTGAACGAACGCAGGCGTGCAAGATCGATTTTCGGATCGGCAAATTCGATGCCCCAGTTCTTCGCGTGGCGCGATTCGTCAATCAGCTTGGCAACGTGCAGCAGCGCCTTCGAGGGAATGCATCCGCGATAGAGGCACACGCCTCCAGGATTAACCTCGGGATCGATGAGCGTAACCTTCATGCCAAGGTCGGCGGCGAGAAAGGCGGCAGCGTAGCCTCCGGGTCCGGCGCCGATTACGGCTACGTGCAGGTTTGAGGTGTCTGGCATTGGCGTCGTAAGCATTCAGCAATCAGCATTCAGCATTTGAGTAGTGGAACTTCGTCGAAACTGCCAGAAGAAAACCTCCAGTCGAGCGGTTGATGGCTGAATGCCAAGTGCTGAATGCTGAGTGCTTCTATCCCTGTACCGACAGCAAAAAAGGCTGCTCAAACGCTTCCGCGATCCAGCGCAGGAAGCGGGCGGCGTCGGCCCCATCGATCAGGCGGTGGTCGTAGGAAAGCGACAGCGGTATGACCATGCGCGGCTCGAATTTGCCGTTGATCCACACCGGTTCCATGCTGGAGCGCGACAGCCCGAGGATCGCCACCTCCGGATGATTCACGATAGGAGAAAATCCCGTTCCCCCGATGCCCCCGAGGTTGGTAATAGTGAAGGTGCCGCCTTCCATTTCCGCCGGCGTAAGCTTCTTGTCGCGGGCCTTCTTGGAAAGCTGCGTGAGTTCGGCGGCCAGCTCCACAATGTTCTTCTTGTCCACTTCGCGGATCACCGGCACCAGCAGCCCGCGGTCCGTATCCACAGCTACGCCGATGTTGATGTACTGCTTGTAAACGATCTCCTCGGTGCGCAGATCGATGCTGGCGTTGAACTGGGGAAATATTTTTAGTGCCGAAGCGCAGACTTTAAGCGCAATGGCGGTAACCGTCATCTTGCCGCCGGCCTCTGCGGCCTTGGGAGCGAAGCGCGCGCGCAATTGCTCCAGTTCGGTGATATCGGCTTTGTCCTGCTGCGTCACGTGGGGAATTGTGTTCCAGGCTTCGCGCAGATGTTCGGCAGTCTTGCGGCGCACTCCGCGAATGGAAACGCGCTCGACTTTGCCCCACTTGGAAAAGTCGGGAAGCGCAGGCTCAAGGAATGCCGCGGCCGGCCTTTGCGCTGCGGCGGTCGCGGAAGCCAGCAGCGCCTTGGCGTGAGCCTTCACATCATCTTCGCTGATGCGCCCGCCCGGCCCAGTGCCCTTTACCTCGTGAATATCAACGCCTAGTTCGCGCGCCAGTCGTCGCACGTGCGGCGCCGCCGGAACAGGCTCACGCTGTTCGCTGCCGGCAACCTTGCTGAGCTGCGCAGGCATGGTAAAGACGGGCACGGCGGCTTGAGGCTGGTCGGGCGGAAGCGCCTGTTCTTCGGTTTTGCCTTCTGCGCGAATGGCCGCCTGGAAGGCGAGCCGTGCGCCATGCTGCCCGGAAACATGCTCCACAGGCCCATCCGGAGATGTCTGGGGAACGGCGGCCGTTCCGCCCTCCAGCGTGAAGATCACCTGGCCGACTTTGACTTTGTCTTTCTCTTTGACCAGAACTTCTTTCACCGTGCCGGTCACCGACGAAGGTACTTCGACCACCGCTTTGTCGGTTTCCAGTTCCATCACCGGCTGGCCTTCCGAGACATTGGCGCCGGGCGCGATCATCAGCCGTACCAGATCGCCCTGGCTGATGTTTTCGCCAAGCTCCGGCAACTTGAATTCGCTGGCCCCGGAACTTGCAGGCTTTGAGGGCGCCGCCTGTGCCGCCGTTGCGGGTTGTGGCTGGGAGCGAGGCGCCTCCGGCGCGACCGCTGCGGCTGCTCGTTCTTCCTTTGCTGCCGGGGCGGGAGGTGCTGCTTTTGCGCCGGAATTGTTTTCTACCGTGAAGATGACCTGGCCGACCTTGATCTTCTGGCCCTCTTTCACCCGAACTTCCTGCACCGTGCCGCTCACTGAGGAGGGGACCTCGACCACGGCCTTGTCGGTCTCCAACTCCATGACAGGTTGGCCTTCGGCAATGGTGGCGCCGGGCGCAATCATGAGGCGAACCAGGTCGCCCTGATCGATGTTCTCGCCCAGTTCGGGTAGTTTGAATTCAGTCACGCAATCTCCTGGATTTGTAATTTGTAATCGGGTAATTTGTAAACTAAGACCACTGAACTCCTGGCTTCCGGTTTTAATTTACAAATTACCCGATTACCAAATTACAAATGTCCTAGCTGATCGCCGGATTCGCCTTCTCCGGATCGATCCCGAGATCCTTCACTGCTTGCCGCAGCACATCGCTGGACACCTGTTTTTCGCGCGCCAGCGCAGTGAGCGTGGCCAGTACGATGTGCTTTGCGTCCACTTCGAAGAAATTTCGCAGCGCAGCGCGGCTCTCGCTGCGGCCGAATCCGTCGGTGCCCAGGCTGAGCAGCGGCCGCGGCATCCATTGCGAGATCGACTCCGGCAGCACCTTCATGTAATCCGAAGCGGCCACCAGCACGCCGGGCGCATCTTTCAGAGCGCGAGTGACGTATGGCACCTTCGGCGTTTCGCCCGGGTGCAGCATGTTCCAGCGCTCGCAGTCGTTGCCATCGCGGTAGAGCTGCTTGTAGCTGGTAACGCTCCAGACGTCGGCGGCTACGCCGTATTTCTCTTCCAGAATCTGCTGGGCCTTCAGCACTTCGAACATGATGGAGCCGCTTCCGAAGAGCTGCGCGCGAAGTTTCGCATCCTTCTTGTCCGAAACCTTGTAGCGGTATAAGCCTCTCAGAATGCCGTCGCGAACGCCCGATCCTTCCGGCATCGCGGGCATGGGCAGCGGTTCGTTCCCCACCGTCAGGTAGTAGAAGATCGACTCCTGGTCGATGTACATACGCTTGATGCCGTCCTGGATAATGATCGCGATCTCATAGGCGAAGGCAGGATCGTAAGCCAGCAGGTTGGGCACCGGCAGTGCCAGCACATGGCTGTGGCCGTCCTGGTGCTGCAGACCCTCGCCCGCAAGCGTGGTACGCCCGGCGGTGCCGCCGACCAGAAATCCATGGCAGCGCATATCGGCGGCGGCCCAGATCAGGTCGCCGATGCGCTGGAATCCGAACATCGAGTAATAAATAAAAAACGGGATGGTATTGATCCCGTGGTTGGCATAGGCAGTCCCGGCGGCGATAAACGAGCACATGGAACCGGCCTCGGTAATGCCTTCTTCCAGAATCTGGCCGTTCTTGGCTTCCTTGTAGTAGAGCAGCGTGTCCATATCCACCGGCTCGTAGAGCTGGCCAACGCTGGAATAAATGCCGACCTGGCGGAAGAGCGCTTCCATGCCGAAGGTGCGGGCCTCGTCAGGAATGATGGGCACAATCAGCTTGCCGATCTCCGGATCGCGCAGCAGCTTGGCCAGCAGCCGCACGAAGACCATAGTCGTCGATGCTTCGCGACCTTCGGTGCCTTTGTAAAATTCTTCGAAGTGCGCCTCGGCGGGCGGCTTAATGGGATTGGCGCGCACTTTGCGCTCGGGCATGTACCCGCCGAGCTGCTTGCGCCGCTCCTGCAGGTAGGTAATCTCCGGGCTGTCGTCGGCAGGACGATAAAAAGGCGCGTCGTGCAGCTGTTCGTCAGGAATGGGGATCCCGAAACGCGAGCGGAACATGCGCAGCTCGTCTTCGTTCAGCTTCTTCTGCTGATGGGTGATGTTCTTGCCCTCGCCGGCTTCACCCAGGCCGTAGCCCTTGATGGTTTTTGCCAGGATGATGGTCGGCGAACCAACATGATCCACGGCAGCGCGATAGGCAGCGTGAACTTTGATGGGATCGTGTCCACCCAGGCGCATGCGCGAGAGCTGCTCGTCGGAAAGGTGCTCCACCATCTTGAGCAGGCGCGGGTCGCTGCCAAAAAGGTTCTGCCGGAAGTAAGCGCCGCTTTCGACAAAATATTTCTGATACTGCCCATCGCTGACTTCGCCCAAACGCCGCACCAGCAGGCCGTCGCGGTCGTTCTGAATCAGAATGTCCCAATCGGTGCCCCATACCACCTTGATTACATTCCATCCCGCGCCGCGGAATATGGCTTCCAGTTCCTGAATGATCTTGCCGTTGCCCCGGACAGGCCCGTCCAGGCGCTGCAGATTGCAATTGACAACGAAGATCAGATTGTCAAGCTTCTCGCGTGAACCCAGGGTCAGCGAACCCATGGACTCGGGCTCATCGGTCTCGCCATCGCCGAGGAAGGCCCAGACCTTGCGCGGCGTTTTGGGAATGAGATCGCGGTTTTCCAGATAGCGCATGAAACGCGCCTGGTAGAGGGCGTTGAGCGGCCCCAACCCCATCGAGACCGTGGGAAACCGCCAAAAATCAGGCATCAGCCAGGGATGGGGATAAGACGACAGCGCCGGAAGGCCGCGCAACTCGTGACGGAAGTTCCGCACTTCTTCATCCCCAATTCGCCCCAGCAGATAGGCACGCGCATACACGCCTGGCGAGGAGTGTCCCTGGAAGTACACGAAGTCGCCCGGTTGGTCTCCATAACGGGCATGGAAAAAATGATTGAATCCCACTTCGAGCAGGGTAGCCAGAGAAGAGTAAGTCGAAATGTGACCGCCGATTCCCGGGTCTTTCTTGTTCTGGCGATGTACCATCGCCATCGCATTCCACCGTGTCAAGCTCTTCAGACGCCGCTCCAGTTGGCGGTCGCCGGGATACGGCAGTTCCTCCTCAACCGGAATGGTGTTGACGTAAGGGGTGTTGAGCTGAATGGGGACTTCTACTCCCGAAGCCCGGGCATGCTCAATCAAGGCTTCGATCAGGTCACAGCCGCGGTGGGCGCCTTCCTCGCGAACCACTTGGTCGAAGGCTTCAATCCATTCCGCGACCTCTTCTTCTTCCAAGTTGCCTTCTGGCTCGGCGGGAAACTCCAGGATGCTGTTATTGATTTCTTGGGTTGCCATTCTTACCTCAGCGAAAAGCGCATGATCGCGCGAAAAGGCTGATTGCGGATAAGCTCATGAATCGCGGCCTGCAGCTTATCCCGATGCCTACATATTAAGGATGCGTTGCGTTACTCAGTTGCTTCTTCTTTCAGCCCTCTGCCACGGACGACCCCACGGCAGAATTGCCGCGAAGCTCGCCGCCGCTGACGCTTAGGCAGCGGCTCACGACGTGGTGCATGCCGAATACGCGATGAAACCGTCCGGGAAAACCCCGAAGCCAGCGCCCGAAGAACTTCCACGCTGTTGCCAATCTCACCCGTGATGTTTCGATTTTAGCAGAGGGAGAGCGGCCGCCGCGGGCTCCTGGGGACGGAAGGTCGGGGATGAACGCCTGTTGCCGACACCACTTGGCCGACACTGCAGAAACCGTCCGCGGTTTTGATCCGGACCACCGCCATGTCGGCTGGGGCGCAAAACCTCAGGCGACCGCCGAGTTAGCGCTCGGGTCGCACGGCGGGTTGATGCGCGGGGTCAGTATGCCCTGTTGATCTGCTGCCACACCGCCATACCCGCAATCACGAGGATGAGCACTCCCGAGCAGATACCCAAAATGCGCACGTATGGCGTTACCTTCTTCATCCGGAGCTGCAGCTGCTCCTGTTCGGCGCGCATTGTGGCACTGGCATCGTCGAGGAAGAGTTGATCGTCTTCGTGCAAGGTCAGGGTGCTGCGATAAATCAGGAGCAGGATCAGGATCGCCGTTAGTACACCCCAGACGATCAGCAACATCATGAGCATGGACATTTGCCACCTCGGCTCGAGTGAACCGGCCCGCACCCAACGGAATTCTGCGATGCCCGCCAGGCTTGGGGCCCTCAAGTGGCCTCCATTATAGACCGGGCTTTTCCTGTGCGGTCAACTATTTACTTCGGCGTCAGACGAGGAGCATCGGCCCCGTCTGGTTCCCGGAGTGACAGAGAGTGGCTGCAAGTCCTGCACCGCAAAACGGTTCCCGAGCATCAAAACACATGAACGGTCTATTAGGCATTAGCTTGTCGGATGCCCGACACATTGTTGGCAGAGCCTGGACACAACATGAAGGACGATTTGTTATAATTCCCCCAGCTTCCTGAGGAGAAAAGAATGGCAACTACAACCACTACCCCGACCACCACGGCGCCGGCTGTTGACAGCAAGCCCTTGAATCTCAGCGACACGGCGATCGCCAAAGTGAAAGAGATCATGGCACAGCAGAACCCCGTTCCCGCAGGACTGCGGGTGGGCGTGGTCGGCGGAGGTTGCTCCGGGTTCTCCTACTCAATGTCGTTCGAGAATGGCGCCGGCATGATGGACAAGACCTTCGATTTTGAAGGACTGAAGGTCTATGTTGACGCGACTTCGTTGATGTACCTGAAGGGCGTCAACATCGATTATGTGGAGACGCTGGAGGGCGCCGGGTTCAAGTTCGAGAACCCGAATGTGAAGAGCACCTGCGGCTGCGGGTCTTCTTTTAACGTATAAGAAGCACTCGTCGAGAGTCTTGGAGCCCCGCCCCGGTGGCGGGGCTTAATTCTTTGCGGGTCGTCTCAGCTTCGTTTCGCCGATTTTTCGAGCTACCACAGCAAACCATCGCTCCCCTCAAGGGTTCACCCATCGAGGCGGTCGCTATACCGCAACGAGCACACCTTATACAATGGTTAATTCCCTGCTGTTCTTTGTCTGATCGGACTCAGCGCCGGGAGTGTGGATGAGATTCTTGCATAGAAGTGGATCCTTTTCTCTTGCGGCCTTCACCTTGTTGCTGGTGTTGGCCTGCGGGGACCAATACCGCCCTGTCGCCAATCCCATCGTCGGCCCCGGCGGACAGCCCCAGACCGAGCACTTTGCGTACGTGGTCAGTAACAATCCAGCGGGCAACGGCTCGACCATGCAACTCGACGTTTCCGGCGACACCGTTACGCAACTCCAAACCACGGGCTTGGGATCCAACTATGAATCGTTTTTGGCTAACTCTGCCGGCGCGATCTTCGTGACCAATGGCAACAACGACAGCGTGAGCGAGTTCAACGTTGCCCTCACGGGCGTCGTCACTACCATTAACCTGCCCTTGGGATCTCACCCTGTGGCCGTCACTAGCGGCCAGGCTGGCGTTATGTATGTTCTCAACTCCCAGCCCAACTCAACCTGTCAAGGCGGCGGTTCCATCAGTACCATCAGCACCGCTACATTGACTGTCATCAGCACGGTTTGCCTGGTAACGGATCAGCCCGCGCTGGTCTATGCTACCAATCCCGTTGCCATGGTGCAGGCCCCCGGCGGCCGCATTTTCATCGCCAGCCAGGGCGACAACAATATCTGGGTTTATGATCCGTCCACACAGTCGGTTTTTGCAGTCCTCTCCATGGCCAACGGCATAGGCCTGAACCCCGTCTTTCTGACCGCGAGTCCGGACGGCGCCTATATTTTCGTGGTGGCTGAGGGGGATGGGACAAATCCCGGTTCCCTGAACATCATTTCCACCTCAAGCTTTAGCGTGATCCCCTCTGTGCCGCTCGGGGTAAAGCCGACGTTTGCTTTTTACGACCCGACTCTTGTGCGGTTGTACGTGACCAGCAGCGGCAGCAATCTGGTCAGCGTCTTCGACGCGTCCAACATAAATGTCTCCAACTCGCCGGCCATTCCGCTGTTGGGGACGACGACCGTTGGGACTGCGCCCGTATCGGTTACCGCGTTACCGAACGGCACCAAGTTTTACGTCGCCAATTCGGGCTCCTCCAGCGTTACCGACGTCAGCGCCACCAGCTTCGGCGTGTTGCAGACCATCGCGTTGCCTGCGGG
>DATJXG010000452.1:0-15392 GCA_035500455.1 Terriglobales bacterium
ACGAGAGGCTGATCGTGGACCGCATCAACGCGTGCCTGCCACGAGTGCTGCGGCAACTCGGGAGGGAGCCATTCCGCATCTCACGGATTGAGGCACAGATTACCGCCAGCGGCGACGGCGATTTCTTCCGCTGGCACACCGACGATGGGCACGACGAGATTGCCTCGCGGCAACTGACCTTCGTGTACTTCTTCCACCGCGAGCCCAAGGCTTTCGGCGGCGGGGAGTTGCGGATCTACGATTCGCAATGGCGCGACGACGGCTACAAACCGATGGAGAACTATCGCGCCATCGTTCCCCGGCAGAACCGCATGGTTTTCTTTGCCAGTTCGCTGGCGCATGAAATTACCGCGGTGGAGTGCCCTTCGGGGGCCTTCGCCGATAGCCGCTTCACGGTGAACGGATGGTTTCACCGGTAAGCGATACGGCATGGCTGGCGTGGATGGAACGCCTGCTGGCAGCACCGCCTCCCGCAAGGGAGGAAGAGCTGCCGGCCGAGCGTTTCTACTGCCGGCTGGACGGCCAGCCTGATCACTTGGTACCGGAGAGTTTTCTCCGCGGCCAAGCCTGGGAGGATCTGGCTGGCCGTCGACTATTTCTTAACCCGGGGTGTTGGATCGCTCGAAACGGCAGCTTGCCGCCGGACGCGGTGGGAAGCGAGTCACTGCTGGAGAAATTTGCCTTGCAAGGCAACATTGCGTGGGTCACTGATCCCGGCAGTGGAGTTCTTCAGCCGTTCTGGCTGGGGCGGAATCCTGCTTTGGCGCTTGAAGGAGTTTTACCGGGAGATCGCGCTCCGGCCAGCTTGCCATCCGAAGCGCGAATGGTTCTGATGATGGCGGGCGTTCTGGTGGAGGAAGGCCACGTGGCACGCCGCCGCCGCGAGTGGACTGGGACAGCCCTGCATTGTGCGGCGCAGTTTCGGCAGCGCGGCTTCGCACCCATGGCGGGCCTGATTCATCCCTTCCTGGTTTCGGCACTACGTCGCTATTACCGGTATCTCATCCGCAGCGGCGAGTTGCACTTAGGAGATCAGCAGACGGCGCAGCGTTATGTGGCGCACAACGAGAGCGTGGCCCGCTTCTTTCATCACCAATTAACTCCGGCGATGAGTGCGGTTGCGGGGGTGAAGGTGAAGCCGTCTTACGTCTATATGGGCTCCTACCAGGCGGGGGCGATTCTCAAGAAGCATACCGACCGCGAGCAGTGCGAATACAGCATTACCTTCTGCCTGGATTATTCGCCGGAGCCGGCGCGCGAAACTCCATGGCCTCTGCGCCTGGAGGGCGACGGCGGGGCGGTGACGGTATTTCAGAGCATCGGCGACGCGCTGTTCTATAAAGGCCGGGAATTGGTTCATTCGCGCGAGGAACTGCCTGAAGGGAATACTTCGACTTCGATCTTCTTTCATTATGTAGCTGAGGACTTTAGCGGGTCGCTTGAGTAAGCCTTGATGTAGTGGTCCTGTCGGCTCGTGTGGCGATTTATAGTTTGCCGGCGGGGTGCCGGCGCTACCTAGTTCAGGCCGGAGATTACGTAGAGGACCGACAGCGTCTGGTCGTAGCTGTAGGCGAACTCGGAGGCGTCGTGGGTTGCCACTACCGGGGCAATGGAAACTACGCCGGCGCGATCGGGCGGGTTGAGTTTCCGCAAAAGGGTCATGTGGCCGGTGGCGAGGTCCAGGCGATAGACCGGCAGCGGCAGCTCGCCGGAGCGAACAATCGCAACGGACTTTCCGTCTTGCAGCCACTGGCAGAAGTTGTACGGTGGAGATGGCGCGGGGAGGGGAATGGGATCGCCGCCCGCGATCGGAAACATCGTGAGCCGGCGGTCCGGGCCAGGGGTGATGATGTATTTGCCGTCCAGCGAGACGGAGCCGCCGAGCACCCCTTCAGGCGTGAGGGGCCGAACGAGTTTGCCTGAGGCAACGTCCACCAGGTAGGCGCGGACGCTATGGGCCGCCGTGTTGCCGTTGATGACAATGTGCTCGCCGTCGGGCAGAAAGTGGGCGGAGCCATTCTCCAAGTGGGCGAGTTCCGGGACCGTAATCTGGCGCGCTTGTCCCGCGCCGACCGGATACAAGCTGATGTGCTGGGGAGTTCCAGTGAAGATCGAGAGCGCCCATTTGCCGTCGCGCGACAAGCCGCCAACGGAGCCCTCACCGAGGCGAATGGGCGGGGAGCCGTCGATGTTGCGAATGGCCACGGCATAGTTTGGTCCGGCAGGCTCGCTGCCCTCTTCGAACAGGACCCATTTCCCGTCTGGGGTGAAATCCTTGGCCACGCTCCAGTCGTACCAGGAGAGATCCTGCGACTGCTGGTCGTCCTTGCCGGTCCACTCCATGGCCAGGCGATCGCTCTCCACGGTGATGAGCACGCGGCCATCGGAGGCAATATCCTGCAGGGTAAAACCCGAGGGGACGCTGAGAATCTTGCGTTTTTTTCCAGAGAGCGTGACTGCCCAGAGGGCGCGGTTGCTCACGCTGTTGTCCGCGGCGGTGAACCAGATTTCTTTGCCACTGGGCAACCAGGCCAATCCGGCCTCCGATTGCCAGCCATCCGCCAGGGTTGTGAGGTGTCCGGCTAGATCGACCTCGCACACGGACCCGCGATCATCGGCAGCGCCAGGGTGGTTCATGAAAGCGATGCGGTCGCCCTGGGGAGAGAAGCGAATATCGCTGATCCAGCCGGTGCTCTGAAACAGAACTTTCCCGATGGGATACTCGAGGCGGTCGCGGCTGGTGGAGAGATCGGAGCGGTGCGCCACCGCCAGGTCTCCCTGCGGGCTGAAGTCGGCGGCTCGCACATCCTCCAAAACCTCGCGCGGAGTGCCGCCGACCAGAGGAGAGCGGGCCAGCGTCGCATTGGAAATCTCGCGATGGACCTGGATGCCGTGCAAAGCCAGCGCCAGTTCGTTGGTGGAGGAGAGGGCGAGCAGATAGGCGGAGGTCAGCCCAAGGGGGCGAGCCAGCGAGGAATTCTCCACGGTGGAGTAAATCTGGGCGGGGCGGCCGTTCCAGGAGGCGCTGTAGATGACGGTGCGGCCGTCGGGGCTGAAACGCGCGGCGAAAACTGTGCCGCGCTCGAAGGTCATACGTTTGTACTCGGGAGCTGGCGTCTTCCGTAAGCGGAACCCAAGGAAAATCCCGGCGGCGGCTACCAGTAGAATTGCCAGCGTCCAGGGCAGGAGCTTGCGCGACTGCGCCCAGCGAGTACGGATGGGTAGAATCGGGCGGCCGGTGGTGATGCTGGAAACTGTGCTCAAGGCGAAGGCCAGGTCGCGGGCCGACTGAAAACGGTCTTCCGGTTCTTTTTCCAGGCAGTGGTGGACGATCTGATCGAATGCCGGCGGGACATTCTGGCGGATCTGCTGAATTTCCGGCGGTTCGTCTTTCAGCACCGCCATCATGGTGTCCACCTCGGTCTCGCCGCAGAAAGCGCGTTTGCCGGCCAGCATTTCGAACAGGATGGCGCCGAAACTGAAGATATCGGTGCGGTGGTCCACTGGCTTGCCACGAAGTTGCTCCGGCGACATGTAACCCATAGTGCCCAGCACGGAGCCGGCTTTGGTCTGGGTGGTCATGTTTACGGCCCGCTGGTCTTCCCGCTGATCCACCCGCTGATCCCCCACCTGATCCACCCGCTGATCCCCCGGACCGCTGGGCGCATCGCCGTTGCCCTCCTCGGGGAGGATCAGCTTGGCGATGCCGAAATCAAGGATCTTGATCCTGCCGTCCCGCGTGAGGAAAAGGTTTTCGGGCTTCAGATCGCGGTGGACAATGTGTTGTTCGTGGGCGGCGATCAGCCCCTGGGCGATCTGGAAGGAGTAGTCCTTGGTCTGGCGGACGGTGAGCGATCCATCCAGCAGCTGCTGGCGAAGGGTGCGGCCCTGAAGCAGCTCGGAGACGATGTAAGGGGCGCCCTCGTATTCCCCGATATCATAGATGGCAAGGATGTTGGGGTGATTGAGGACGGCGGCGGCGCGGGCTTCGAGTTCAAAGCGGCGGAGGCGATCACGATCGGCGGCCAGAACCGGTTTTAGAATCTTGATGGCGACTTCGCGGCCCAGGCGTTCGTCACTGGCTCGATAGACCTCTCCCATGCCCCCGTGGCCAATAGCCGCGAGGATTCGATAGGGACCTAGGTTATCTCCAATATTCACAGGGGAGGCAGAACTGGCGGCATCTTAGGCGCGCCATTGTATCAAGTCAATACGCTGCGATCCGGGGAGAGCGTTCGGGGAAGGCAGCGGAGGCCTATACGACTGTGTTCTCGAACCGGACCGCCGGGAACGCAAAGCCCACGGAAACACGGATTTGTGGGTTTGGCCCCTGCAAAACCGTCGTTGGACGCATCCAAGAGATAAGCCGGGACGTTGGCTGGCAGACTGGTCTGTGCATCAGGGCTGAGGCCTTCTATCTTGAGCGCGGTTATTGCGGGGCTGCACAAGGCGGAACCCGGCCGCACCTTTCGTCCAAAAATGGTGTTTAATAGACGCTTGCCCTAAAGCTGAACAACATAAGCATGACAACAAAACCGGTCGTGGTTCGCTTGTTGGTGGTAATTTTCCTGGTTCTGCTGGCTGGATTCAGGCCCCTTTCGTCACAAGCCCAGGCAGTTCCCCGCCTGTCCGTTTCGGTGAGCCCATCCTGGATACGCTATGACAGCAAGACGGTGGGATTTGCGGGAAGCACCGACCTGTTCGGCGGCACGGGGGCTGCGACTTTCAACCTCAATACCTGGTTCGGCGGCACCGCCCAGATATTCGGCGACTATGGCGACCACGTTCACCTGAAGGGATGGATGGCGGGTCCGCAGTTTTATCACCAGAAGTTTGGAGGCGTGCTATTCGGGCATGTGCTCTTTGGGCGGGCGCAGACGCGCCTGGAAACCGTAGTGGGGAACCGGGAACTGGATGTGGCTCGCTGCTATGCGTTGGGCGGGGGATTTGAACTCCCGCTGGGCCAGCGATTCTCGGTGCGGCCGATCGAGGCCGATTATCTCAGCAGCAGCGCGACTGGCACCAGCCAGCACAATGTACGAATCTCAGTGGGGCTGGTTTACCGTTGGGGCGCGCTGAAGGCGACTCCCAAGCTGCCCTGAGCAGATTGCCCAATTTTTCCGCGCAATGATTCAAAAGACCGGAAGCTTACGAGGCTTGATGATACGGACGAGAGGATCTCTGTTGTTTCTGTTGTGCCTGGCGCTGGCGACTCTTCCCGGATGCGGCCATTTGGGCATCGGCGGCAGCAGCAGCAGTGCCTCCCATGTGATGTACGCGGCTACTCCGACCGGCAACGGCATCGCCGCGTACCGCATTGATAACGACTCGGGCAATATGACCACGATTTTCGGTTCTCCCTTCGCAGGGGGTAGTTCGCCGGCCTCGGTCGTGGTGCATCCGTCGAACAAGTTTCTCTACGTGGCCAATCAGAGTGGAAACGACATTTCTTTGTTCGACATCGACAGCAGCACGGGGGCGGTGACCGAAGTGCTGCCTCGCACTCCCGCCGATGTGAGCCCGGCCGTGCTGACCATGGATTCGGGCGGCAGTTTTCTCTTTGCCCTGAATGAGTCGTCCGGGACAGCTTCGGTGTATTCCATCGACTCCGGGAGTGGCGCGTTGAGCGCGGTGGCGGGGTCGCCTTTTCCGGTGGGACAGAGTCCGGTGGCGATGGCGCTGGCGCCTTCAGGAAAATTTCTGTTTGTCGCCAATGTCAATCTGGCAGCGGTTTCCGTCTTTGCGGTCAATGCGGGGGTTTTGAGTCCAGTGGCGGGCAATCCCTTTCCGGTGGGTCATGGGCCGCTGGCGGTGGCGGTCGCTTCCTCGGGCAATTTTCTTTTCGTCGCCAACTCATTTGACAGCACGTTATCGGTGATGTCGATTGCGGCTGACGGCTCTCTCGCATTGGTTTCGGGAACGCCGGTCACGACTGGGACCAACCCCGCTTCCATCGCGTTTGACCCGACCGGCGCCTACGTGTACACGGCGAATGAGGGCAGCAGCAACATCTCGTCGTTCTCAATCGATTCCTCAACCGGAGTGCCGACGTTGCTTACCACCAGCGGCACAGTTTCTACGGGCGCGAATCCAGTTTTCGTCGCGCTCGACAGTACGGGCAAATACTTTCTGGTCATCAGTCAGGGGGCCAAGACCATCGCTGAAATGAAAATTGACCCTACCACAGGCGAACTGACCGCCTCTACCTCAGTGACCACAGACCAGCCAGCAACCTCATTAGCCGTTACGAAATAGCAGCCCGAACCTGAGTGAGCCTGAACCGGAGCGCGCATTGCCGCGTTCATCGGGTACAATCTCCCTGTTTCTAAGGTGCCTCGACTCCTATGATCCGCTACGGAATTCTCGGTTTTGGATTGCACGCCGCCAAGCGCGTAATGGCGGGATTCGCTCTGGCTCAAAACAGCAAGGTAAGCGGACTCTCGCGGCGCACGCTGGCCAAGGCGCAGGAGTCGGCGCGGCAATTCAATATTCCGCTGGCATTCGATTCGGCGGAAGACTTGTGCCGCTCGCCGGAAGTGGACGCGATTTTCGTTACTACGCCAAACTCCTGCCATCTCGCCGACGTGCTGCTGGCGGCGAAATACGGCAAGCCGGTACTGGTGGAAAAGCCGATGGGCAACAGCGCTGACGAGTGCCGGCAGATGGTGGAAGCAGCCGCCAAAGCCAAGGTTCTGCTGGGAGTGGCCCATGTATTCCGCTTTAACCAGAGCGTCATCCGATTGCGCGAGCGGGTGGCTGCGGGCCAGATCGGCAATGCGGTGTTTGTGCGCTCGGAGTTTTCTTTTCCCGGCATGCACGGCCATGCGCGCGCCTGGCTCAACGATCCGGTGGTCGCCGGCGGCGGGCCGATCGCCGATATCGGCGTGCATTGCATCGACACCCTGCGCTGCATCCTGCAGGATGAAGTTGTGCGGGTGAGCGCAAGTGGCACTTTTGATGAGAAGTTCGGAAAAGTGGAGACCGCCGCTGCCCTTACTTTGGAATTCTCCCGTGGGGCACTGGGGCTGGCGCCGGTTTCCTATCGCGCGGAGTATCGTACGCCGCTCGAACTGGTGGGAGAGGCCGGCGTGCTGCGGGCGGACAACGGATTGAACGTGGATAAGCCGGTCGAGATTCAGTTGCAGCGCGGGGGCGCAGCGGTGGAAAGCGAGAGCGTTTCCAACAAACTCGCCTACGCGTTGCAGGTGGATGCCTTCGCGGCCGCGATCGAGGGCAAAGCGAAATTCCCCATTCCCGGCGAGGAAGGCTGGCAAAACCAGGAAATTCTCGACGCCGCCTATCGCAGCCTGCGCAGCGGGAAGGCGGAGGCGGTGCATGGAGTACTGTCGAGTTCCGCCAGCACTCGCTAGGCCGCAATCCTAACAACTCCGAGAGTGCCGTGGTGTTTCTTCGCGTTCTTTGCGCGCTTTGCGTTTATGAATTACCGCGGAAGATCGCAAAGGTCGCAAGGCTGGCTTGCGCGCTGCCTGACGAGTTTATGCGGCGGTTTTTTGGTGAAAACCAGTTCTCAGATGCCAGTTCTCCGTTCTCAGTGATCTTTATCTTGGGGGGATGCCGCGGGCCTGGACAATCGCCCAGTGCCACTCCTGATCGGGATGGAGGGTTACGCCCAGCGACTGGCGAAACACCGAGGTGGTGAGGGGCGCGGCCAGGCCTTTCAGGTGGTAGAGAACGGTGATGTCGGAGCGCTTTTCTCCAGCCTGATCATTGGTTGGCGCGGTGGTATCGGAGGCGGGGCGAAGCTGGGCTGCGCCGTAGTATGAGGCGCTAGCATCCGGCGGCCGCAGGATGGTCAGTCCGACGGTAATCTCCCGGATCTTCCACTGGGTTCCGTTATAGACGGCAACCTGCAGCGTATCTCCGTTGATGGTGGCGGGGCCATCCAGCTTGGGAATTTCGCTGGTGGGAAGATCTACCGCAGACGTTCCGTCGGAGGCACTGGCGCCGTCAGCACTGAAAGACAAATTGCAGGTCACGTCGGGGGAAGAACCGTGTCCGTCCTTGCCGCCGCCCTGCAGGAAGAATTTCATTTCGCCCTTCATGTGTTCTGATTCCGCCTGCTCCATAACTTTATCCAGGTTGTCGTTGTCGATCACGACCGGCGGGTCGGCAGGCTTCTGCTTGTTCTTGCGAAGCGAGCGGGCGATATCGCCTAAGGGAGTGTCGTTGTTATCCTGCGCCTGGAGTGGAGCAGTGAGAGTCAAGGCGAGCAGCACAACAAGGAGCGGGAGAGACTTCAGCAGCTTCACAAACATATTCCCCTGGTGGTCAGCTTCATTGTGAGGCACACCGAGGGTTCCTTCCAAAACTCCAAAGTAACGGACAGCCGAGCGGACGCTGCGGATCATGACTACAACCTGCGCCGAGGGCGAGCTTGCAGCCCTGGCGTTTACTTCTAAATTGTAAAGAGAGAAAAGAGATCGGGACGACGACGGGAGCAAACCTTAGTCGTAGAACTTTGGAAATGAGGCGCGATTTGGACTGGAAGGTCCGAGGGGCGCCAGACGAAGTGGTGCGCAACTCGAGCGCTTGAAGGTCGAACCTTCCAGATGTATTTACAACAGGCCAGAGGTACGAAGGCGCGCAACGGGATCAACCACCCTGACTGGTACCGGCTCACGCCGGAAGATCCAACGAGCTACCGCAAACCCCACTGCTGCGTAACAAATGTGGATCAACTTCATTGTCCCCACCCCGACCGCTGCGGCGCGGCAGCGGAACCCTTTAGGGGGAGCACTAAACTCATGCCTACCTTAGCAAGTGCGGTCCGGTCGGTCAACGCACGGGCGTGCCATGGACATGGCACAAAAGTGGTATTCGAGGTTTTCGGACACGAACCTATGTAAGGGCGAACCCGAATGCCTGAGCCGCCTCAATGAGATAGTTGTCGCCGCCGCCAGAGTGCCGCACCGGCAGTAATCGGTGTGACAGAGTACTTTCTGTATCATCAACCGGGAATTCCGTCCTGGCATCTCAGATTCATGGATCTTGCTGCTCACCTTCGGCTTACCGGGGGCGCCCTCAAGAATTGGTTTATCGCCCAGCTGCAGGATTCGCTGGCCGCGGGCGCGCTCTGGTGGCTTGGCCTGCATGTGATCGGGGTGCCGCTTGCGCCCTTCTGGGCGGTGCTGGCGGGCGTGCTGCATTTTGTGCCGCACTTCGGCCCGGTACTGGCGCTGATCGGACCGGTGTTGGCGGCGGCAATTCATTGGGGAGACTGGCAGCATCCTCTTTATGTGCTGATGGTCTATGCGGTCATCGTAGTGGTGGATGGCCTGTTGCTGCAGCCTTACATCATGAAGCGCACCGCCAAGGTGCCGATGTGGGCGTCGATTCTCGCGCCGATTGTGCTGGGCATTGCGATTCCGTTCTGGGGAGTGTTGCTGGCGCCGCCGCTACTGGCGATCATTTACGCGTACCTGCAGAGGCATCGGGCGCAGGGGTGATCAGAGATCGGCTCTGGTCCCAAACTCCGTGAGTTGCGACGCGCCGGCGGGCCGAGCTGCGATATGATGACTGGCGCTTCGAAAGGAGATTTCTATGCTCGTGGTGCGCAACTGCTTTGTCGCCAAGCCGGGAAACGCCAGCAAACTTGCCGCCCAATTGAAGGAAGCGGCGGCTACCGCCAACATTCCGCGGCATCGGGTGCTGACCGATCTGACTGGGGAGTTCAATCGCGTGATTCTGGAGTACGAGGCGGAGAACGTGAGCGAGTTCGATGCGCGCATGAAGGACTACGCGACCAACCAGAAATTCCGTGAGAAGATGAAGGGGTATACGGAGTTGTGGGTCAGCGGAAATCGGGAGATTCTGCAGGTGATGTGAGAGGCCGAACGTGGGTCCGCGGATTGGCATTTAGGTCGTGGCCCTTGCCATCGGGTTTGGCATACGCGCCCAAAGATGCAGATCCCTCGCTTCGCTCGGGATGACAGCGTGTATTCGTGGGCGGTTCCCGGGAAGATGGTGGTCGCAGGTTCGGCGGGCAGGAATGGGCTGACCGCAAAGACCGCAAAGAAAAAAGACCGCAAAGAAAAACGCCTGCGACTACATTGGGTCAGGCGCGTCCTAACGCGTAATTGACACCCGTAGCGCAATGCTCAACAATTACAGGAGATTTCCTGAATAACCATCCGAAGGGGGTGGCCTTATGGCAGATGAGGCTTCGCCGGAAACTGTTTACCAGACGGAGAGTTCGGGCAGCATCGGCAAGTGGATCTTGCTGGGGATTGGGCTCCTGTACATCGCGGGCTCGCTTTATTACCTGGTTAATCTCAACAGCCGCCTCGACAAGCTGAGCAAAGACCAGGACACCAAAGTGGCTGCACTGGACAAACGTCTGGACTCGGCGGAAGCCGACAGCGAAGCGCTGGCCAAACAGTTGGGCATGACCAAGCGGGAGTTGGCCGAGCGTTCCGCTGACTTGCAACGCCAGCAGCGCGCCGCGGAAGCGCGCCTGGCTGCCTCGCAGAAGGAGCAGATCAGTGAGGTCACTGGGGAAGTAGCAGGGGTAAAGACCGATGTCGGCGGAGTGAAGACCGACGTGGCCGCGACCAAGGCCGACCTGGAAGCTACCAAAGGGAAGCTGCAGAGCGCGATGGGAGACCTGGGAGTACAGAGCGGGCTGATCGCCAATACCCGGGCTGATCTGGAAGTCCTGAAGCACAGAGGCGACCGCAATTACTACGAATTCACCCTGGTAAAAGGCGCCAAGCCGCAGCCGGTTTCCACCGTCAGTCTGCAGTTGCGCAAGACGGATGAAAAGCGGGGGAAGTTTACCCTGAACGTCACTTCTGACGACAAAACCATCGAGAAGAAAGACCGCAATATCTCTGAGCCTATCCAGTTTTACACCGGGCGCGACCACATGCTGTATGAGCTGGTGGTGTGGAATGTGACCAAGAAGCAGGCCACCGGCTATTTGAGTACGCCGAAGAACGCTCCGGTGCCGGTTTCGACGAATTAGTAGCGAGTCCTTGGAATTCGCGGCATCTTTTCTCAGCAGAGCCTTTTGTTCGCGCAGCGGATTGTGATTGCTACTGAGGCCGCGCCTTCCCCAGGTGTCCCGCTGGCTGAGGTTTTAAATCTTTTGCTTTGGATTTGCGGCTCAGAATTTTTGGGTTAAAAACAGTTCTCAGTTTTCGGTTCCCGGTTCTCAGTTATCGTTGCTTCTTTCACTCTGGCGGCTTCCAGCCGCAGTGTTGCTCCTATGTTCTATCCGGGTTGGCATGTGCTGGTGGAGATTGTTCTACGGACGGCGGTGATCTATGTCATCGTCCTGCTGGGAGTGCGCCTGAGCGGCAAGCGCGAGGTGGGGCAGATGACGCCCTTCGACCTGGTGCTGTTGCTGCTGATCAGCAACTCGGTGCAGAATGCCATGACCGGGCCGGACAACACCCTGGCGGGAGGAATTACGGCGGCTTGCGTGCTGCTGGTTTTGAACTACCTGATCGGTGAGTTTTCCGGCAAGCACCGGCGCTTTCGCAAGCTGATCGAGGGTGAGCCCGCGCTGTTGATCCATGACGGCAAAATCAGCGAGCCGCATATGGCCAAAGAGAACGTGAGCATGGACGAGCTGCAGCGGGCTTTGCGCGAGCACGGAATCGCCAACTATCACGACGTGGCTCTGGCAGTCCTTGAGGTGGATGGGTCGATCAGCTGCCTGAAGTATGAAGAGATCAATCCCAATGCCCATAACCATCTGGCGCGCAGACGATATGTGCGGAAGCCGGAGTGAGCGGCGGCCTTTTCGCGGGCTACTTCGACAACACCAGGGGAACGGTGTCCCCATAGGGATAGATGGATACGGTGAGAGATTTGCGGTTCTTGAAGGCGTCGGCGGTTACCGGGAAGCTGACGATGATCGTGCTCTTCGATTCTTCTCCGGGCGCGATCTGCTGTTCGATGTTGAAGGGCTGCAGGGCGTGCTGCTTGAGGTCGGGCAGGGCCTGGAAGTAGCGGGCGAAATCCACGGCGGCGGCGGGCTCGTCGGTGTATTGGGAGCCGCCGGTATCGAGTTCGGCCTTCACGTCGTGAATCTTCAAGGTGCCTTTGCTGCGGTTAGCGATGGTGACGTTCATCGCTACCATGACTGAATTCTGGCCGGGGACTTCTACCCCTACCACGTCGTCGAGCGAACCCGTGCCGGAAGATTTCGGGCGCAGGAGGAAGGCCGCGATCGCCGCGACCACCGCGATGACTCCCACTACGATGAGGACCACCTTCACCGGAGGTAGATTCTTCTTCGAGGTGCCGAACTCCTCGCCGATGTTGAAAGGAATGGGCGCAAACTCGGGGGCAGCGGGCGCCGGGGCCGGTGAGGCTGGCGGCTCGGGCGCCGGCGGAGTCGCGGATGGTGCGGGGATTTCGTCCGTCATATTGGCCTCCGCCAAAAGATTGTAGCCCTTTCCTGAGGAAATCGCTGGCGGGCTCGCGGCCGGCTGCCTCGCGTACACTGCATCTGTCATGACTTCATCCGCACTGCTGCCGGTGGCAGCTTTGGCGCTGGCGACGGGGCTTGCCGATTGGCGGGTGGCGGCAGGCTTTGCGGTTTTCGCGGTCAGCTACCTGGTGTTTGCCTTGGGCAAACTGCCGGGGATGAAGATTGACCGACCCGGCATGGCGATCATCGGCGCGGTGCTGATGGTTGCTTTCCGCATTGTGCCCGCGGGTGAGGCGCTGCGCTTCATCGATTTCGGCACGCTGGTGCTGCTGTTTTCCATGATGCTGCTGGTCGGGTATCTGCACCTGACCGGATTTTTCGAGTGGATTACCGAACAGATTGTCGCCCCGCTGAAGCCACGGCACTTGCTGCCGACGGTGATTTTCATCACCGGGGTGCTTTCGGCGTTTCTGGTGAACGACATTATCTGCCTGGTGATGGTGCCATTTGCGCTGGTGGCGACGCGGCGGATGGGGCTCAAGCCGCTGCCTTACCTGCTGGCGGTGGCGACTGCGGCCAACATCGGCAGCGTGGCTACGATTACCGGGAACCCTCAGAACATGCTGATCGGGTCGTTTTCCGGGTTGACCTACCGGCATTTCCTGTGGCGGCTGGGGCCGGTGGCGCTGATCGGATTGTTGCTGGACTGGTGGATCATCGCGTGGATCTGCAGTGACCATTCGGCGACCCGGGCTGTCGAAAAGGTCGAGAACTCGACTGCTCACATTTCAACCAGCGCATTTCACAAACCGGCGGTGGTGATTCTTCTTGTCTTGATCGGCTTTATTGCGGGCGTGCCACCGGCGATGATGGCGGCCATTGGGGCGGCGCTGATGCTGATCACGCGCACGCGAAATCCGCGGCTGGTGTATGACGAGGTGGACTGGGGGCTGCTGGTGTTCTTCGTCGGGTTGTTCCTGATTGTGGGCGGGGCGGAGAACTGCGGCTTGACCGGTTACCTGTTTGAGATTGCACGGCGCTACAACCTGCAGAATGCCGCGGTATTTACGCTGGTGACGGCGGCATTGTCGAACGTAGTGAGCAATGTGCCGGCGGTGATGCTGCTGAAGTCGCTGGTGCCGTCGTTCCGCGATCCGCAGACGGGTTGGCTGGTTTTGGCGATGGCGAGCACGCTGGCGGGAAATCTCACGATTACGGGTTCAGTTGCGAACCTTATCGTGGTGGAGCGGGCACACGACGAAGTGCACATCGGTTTCTGGGATTACTCGCGGGTGGGGATTCCGGTGACCCTGGCTACGCTCGGCTTTGGTTGGGCTTGGTTGGCTTGGGTGCATTGAGGTGGCGCTTATCCTGCGGGCAAGGCTTTTTTCGCGGGCTGAAAACGCGCGGAGAAATGCCGCCGAGGTCGCGGAGTCGAGAACGACGGTGGCTTCGACGGCGGGGAAGTATGATGGCGGGTCTGTGATTCTGGTGGGTCGGCTTCGGGCGTCTTCAGAACAAGGACAAATTTTTGGGAGAAATAATGAAATCTAGCGCGGCCTTTTGCCAGGTTGTTCTTTTGCTTTTTGCGGTCTCCGCTATACCGACTTCGGCGCAGGAATCGAATGCGCCGAACCTCGCCATTCACGCCGGCCGTCTCATTGACGTGCGCACCGGGAAGGTCTCCTCCAATGTTTATGTTCTGGTCGCCAAAGACCGGATTGCGGGCATTGCCGATGCGACACCCGCTGGGGTGGTTGTGATCGATCTTTCCAGATACACGGTGGTGCCGGGGTTGATCGATTCGCATGCGCATGTGCTGGGGAATCCGAAGGATCAGTCTTCGACCAGCGAGTTGCGCATGTCGTCGGCGCAGAAAGCCATCTGGGGCGTGCGCAATCTGCAGGTTTGGCTCGACCATGGCTTCACTGCGTTGCGCGACGCTTGCGAGGGCGATCCGGGCTATGGGCAGTTCGCCCTGCGTGACAGCATTGAGAAGGGGTTGATCCGGGGGCCGCGCATGGTTTCGGCAGGCGGGTGCCTCTCGCTTACCGGCGGCCACGGCGACGAGGATGTTCTTGCGCCCGACGCAGGCATGGCGCGCCGTCCCAATATTGCCGATAGCGTGGACGAAATGAGCACGGCGGTACGGCGCGACATCAAGTATGGGGCGGACTGGATCAAGCTGATGGCAACCGGCGGGGTGATGGATCCCATCAGCGATTATCGCGTGGAGGAGTTGAGCGAGGCGCAGATGGCGCGGGCGGTTGAGGTGGCGCACCGCGCCGGCAAGAAGGTGATGGCGCATGCCGAGGGCGCGGAGGGCATCAAGGCGGCGGTTCGGGCGGGGGTGGATTCCATCGAGCATGGCACGGTGATGGATGAAGAAGGCGCGCGGCTGATGGAGGAGCATGGCACGTGGCTGGTACCGACACTGTACTGCTTCCAGCACGATATGGAGACCGGGCTTTCGCAGGGCCGGGATCCCGTGAGCTTTGCCAAGGGGCAGGCGATTCTGAAGGAGCAGGCGCCGGCGTTTCATCGGGCGCTGGCGCATCATCTGAAGATCGCATATGGGGTGGATGACGATCCAGACGTGGTCTCCAAGGAGTTTGGCGCGCTGGTGCGCGGCGGCATGACCACCTTGCAGGCTTTGCAGGCGGCAACCATCAATGGAGCAACCTTGCAGGGGCGCGCGAATGAGATCGGAACGATTGAAGCGGGGAAGTTCGCGGATATCGTGGCGGTGGATGGCGATCCGCTGGCCGATATTTCTGTGATGGAGAAAGTGGTTTTTGTGATGAAGGGCGGGGAAGTATATAAGAGCGCGGCTCATTGAAATTGGGGAGTCAGAACAAAACCTTAAATCGCCGAGGACGCTGAGAACTGCCGCCGAGCAGGTTCAGTCCCGTGGTGGTCCTCGGCGCTGGGGGTTTACCGCCAAGAACGCAATGGTCGCGAAAAAGGAAGACGGTTGCCCCTCGACAAGGAC
>DATJXG010000453.1:0-3786 GCA_035500455.1 Terriglobales bacterium
TTCATGGCCGTTCCGGGCCAGAGTTTCAAAGTCAAAGCCGAGTTCTCGGCCAAAACTCCCGTGGAAAAAGTTGAGGCTGCGCTCGACACTCCACCCGGTTGGAAGTCGAAGCTCATCGGCAAATCCACGCCTGAGGGCCGAGACACCTGGACTTTCGAGGTCACTCTTCCCACCGATGCCGAGTACACTCGCCCCTATTGGCATCGCGATGATCCCGAGCGCGACGCCATCAACCAGATCGATAATCCGGCCTACCTGACGCTGCCGTTTCCGCCGTCGCCGCTGGGCGCCCACGCAACCTACAGCCTGCGCGGCAACGAAGGCGTGGCCCACGCCGTCGCCACGGTGAGCTACGACAGTCCCTCAGGCACACTCGATCGCGCTCTCGCAGTTGCTCCGGCGTTTTCGGTCGCGGTGGACCCAGGCGGGCAGGTGATCCCGGTGGAAAGCCGCGGCTCACGCGACGTGAAGGTGCAAGTTCGCGGCAATCTGCCGCACTCACACGGAGCCTTGCACTTGCAAGTCCCCGATAGCTGGCAGGTGCAACCGGCAAGCGCCGCCGCCGACTTCCAGGCTCGCGGCGAGACCAGAGAATTCACATTTCACGTAACTCCCACCGGTCTGAAAGAAGGCACGGCGCAGATTCGCGCCGTGCTCGATTCCGGCGGCAAAAGTTATAGCGAAGGCTACTCGGTAGTCACGCGCGAAGACCTCAACACGTTCTACTACTACCAGCCGGCGACGCAGCGCATAAGCATTGTGGATGTGAAAGTGCCTGCCGGCCTGAAAGTCGGTTACATCATGGGCGCGGGCGACGATATTCCCACCGTTCTGCAGCAGTTGGGAATCAACGTAACCCTGATTCCGCCAGATAAACTCGCCGGCGAAGACCTGAGCCAGTACGCGACCATCGTTCTGGGCATCCGCGTTTACGACACGCAAAAAGAAGTTGCCGACTATAACAAAAAACTTCTCGACTACGTCTCGAACGGCGGTACGCTCGTCGTGCAGTACAACGCCGGCGTGGGCGACTTCAACGCCGGCCACTTCACGCCCTATCCCGCCGATCTTAGCCGCGCCCGGGTTTCGGTGGAAGAGGCGCCGGTGGAAATTCTCGCTCCCGGTGACAGCGTCTTTCACTCACCGAATGAAATCACCCAGCGCGATTTCGACGGTTGGGTGCAGGAGCGCGGCCTCTATTTCATGGACCAGTGGGACGACCACTTCAAGCCGCTGCTGGCCTGCCACGATCCCGGAGAGCCGCCGCAAAAAGGAGGCCTGCTGAAAGCGAAATATGGCAAGGGCACTTACATCTACACCGGCTACGCCTTTTTCCGGCAACTGCCGGCAGGAGTTCCCGGCGCAATCCGGCTGTATGTAAATCTGTTGGCCAGTCACTAATGTAGGCGCGCGCGTCCTCGCGCGTGCTGGGGCTGATCTGAAACACGGGAAGTGCAAGACGTTCGCAAACTGAAGTTCTGATAATCTGCCGCACGCGCGAGGATGCGCGCGCCTACACGAACCGCATGAACAGTCAGCCACCGCCCGCGCCTCCCCGCCTCATTCGCGGCATCTCCCTCGGCGCCGCCACCGCGCTCAACATGATCGACATGATCGGCGTGGGCCCCTTCATCACCATCCCACTGATCCTGGCCAGCATGGGCGGTCCGCAGGCTTTGCTGGGATGGGTGCTGGGCGCAATCTTCGCCATCTGCGACGGCCTGGTCTGGGCGGAACTGGGCGCGGCTTTTCCCAGGTCCGGCGGATCATACAACTACCTCCGCGAAATTTACGGGCCCAACACCTTCGGCCGACTGGTTTCGTTTCTCTTCATCTGGCAGCTCTCCTTCAGCGCTCCGCTTTCCATCGCCTCGGGCGCCATCGGCCTGGCGGGTTACGCCGCCTACCTGTGGCCCGGGCTGGAATATCAATACGCCGCCCACACCTGGAGCCTGCAGATTCCCCTGCTGGGCACGCTGCAAATCGGTTGGCTGGTTTCGGGCGCAACCTTCGCCGCCATCGGCATCGTGGTGCTGGCCACGGTGCTGCTCTATCGCAAGATCACGAGCATCGGCTGGATGTCAAAGCTCCTCCTCGGCGGAGTCACCGCCACGGTGGCCTGGATCATCTTCGCCGGCCTCACCCACTTCGATCCCGCCCTCGCCTTCGATTTCCCGCCGGGAGCGTTTCACCTTTCGAACGGCTTCTTTCTGGGCCTGGGCTCGGCCATGCTCATCGCCACCTATGACTATTGGGGCTACTACAACGTCGCCTTCCTCGGCGATGAAGTCAAAGAACCCACAAAGAACATCCCTCGCGCCCTGCTGCTATCCATTGTGCTCGTAGCCGGTCTATATCTGGTGATGAACATCAGCATCCTGGGGGTGGTGCCCTGGCGGGAGATCGAGCAGACCGGCCGTTCCAACAGCGGCCTCTATGTAGTTTCGATCTTCATGCAGCGCATCTACGGCCCCTGGGCGGCCAGCCTCGTCACCGGCTTGGTGATGTGGACCGCCTTCGCCTCAGTCTTTTCCCTGATGCTCGGGTACTCCCGCGTACCTTACGCCGCCGCCCTTGACGGCAACTACTTTCGCGCCTTCGCCCGCGTACACCCCGAGCATCGCTTCCCCTACGTTTCGCTGCTGGCTTTGGCGGGCGTGGCGGCGCTGTTCTGTTTTCTTTCGCTGGCCGATGTCATCGCCGCGCTGGTAGTCATTCGCATCACGCTGCAATTCCTGGTGCAGGCGATCGGGCTGATCGTGCTGCGCGTGCGCCGCCCCGATCTGCCGCGGCCATTCAAGATGTGGCTCTATCCTATTCCGGCGTTGCTGGCCTCGGTGGGTTTCATCTATGTTCTGGCGGTGCGCACCAATTCCATGAAACAGATTCGCTACGCCATGGTGATCCTGGTCACTGGCCTGCTGCTTTATTTCCTGCGCGCCTGGAGAAGCCGCGAGTGGCCGTTCGCCCAAACGCCGCTTCCAGTGGAGGAGGCAACGAGCCAATGATGCCGACAATAACGATAACCACCACCGCTGTCCTCCTGAGCGAAGCGAAGGACCTCGCATACGCCGGCATCGGCAAAGGCGCGCTTCTTCTCGCGCCATGGAACGACACTCGCGTTTCAACGCAAAGCCTGACCGTATAAATGTCCGAGTCCGCCAAAATCCCGCCGCTTCATTCACCACCCGGCTCCGCCTGGGCGCCGCTGCGCGAACCGCTCTTTCGCTCGCTGTGGATCGCCGCCGTCATCTCCTACACCGGCACTTGGATGCAGAACGTAGGAGCGGGCTGGCTGATGACTCAGCTCACCACCTCGCCCCTGATGGTCAGCCTGGTGCAGGCCGCGACGACGCTGCCGGTATTTCTAGTGATCCTGCCCGCGGGCGCGCTGGCCGATTTGGTGGACCGCCGCCGCTTCCTACTTATTACCCAGGGCTGGATGGTCCTGGCCGCCGCCGCGTTGGGCATACTCACCGGGTTCCATCACATCACGCCGTGGGTGCTGCTGATGTTCACGTTCGTGCTGGGCCTGGGCGCGGTCATGAACGATCCCGCCTGGCAGGCCATCACTCCTGAGATCGCCTCGCCGGCGCAGCATGCGCCCGCGGTTGCCCTCAATTCGGTGGGCTTCAATGTCGCCCGCGCTGTTGGTCCCGCGCTGGGCGGATTGGTGATCGCCGCAGCCGGATCGAGCGTCGCCTTCCTGCTGAATGCGGCGTCTTTTTTCGGGGTGATCTTTTTTCTGTACCGCTGGAAGCGCCCGCACTATGAGCACGTCGAAAC
>DATJXG010000454.1:0-6602 GCA_035500455.1 Terriglobales bacterium
TTCATGGAGTCCGACTCCTGCAAGCGCTGCCACGAGGACATCTACAACCAGTGGTTCAGCTCGGCCCACCATTTCTCTTCGTTCAACAATCAGTGGTACCGCAAAGCCGTCGAGTACATGCAGGACACCGTCGGCACCAAGCCTTCCAAGTGGTGCGGCGGCTGCCACGATCCGGCCGTGCTCTACAGCGGCCTGATGGATACTCCCATTAAGGAGATCGTGCACCGCCCCGAATCGCAGGCCGGCCTGGGCTGCATGATGTGCCACTCCATCGCGGACGTGAAGAGCACCATGGGCCAGGCGGATTTCTACCTGGAATATCCCAAGCTGCACGAACTCGCCGCCACCAAAAATCCGGTGGCGCGGGCGCTGCATGATTTCCTCATCAAGCTGAATCCCGAGCCGCATCGCCGCGTCTTCCTGAAGCCCTTCATGCGGACGCAGACCGCGGAATTCTGCTCCACCTGCCACAAGGTGCACCTTGACGTGCCGGTGAATCACTATCGCTGGTTCCGCGGCTTCAACGAGTACGACAACTGGCAAGCTAGCGGCGTTTCCGGCCAGGGCGCGCGCTCGTTCTACTATCCCGCCAAGCCTATGCAGTGCGCCGATTGCCACATGCCGCTTACGCCTTCGCAGGATTTCGGCAACGTCGATGGCTACGTGCACTCCCACCGCTTCCCTGCCGCCAACACCGCGCTGCCCACGGCGAATGAAGATGCCGAACAGCTCAAAGTCACGGAACAGTTTTTGGAAAACAAGGACGTGACGGTGGATATTTTTGCTCTGGCGCCGGCGCGGCCGGAAGCCGTGCACGCCGCGGTGGCCCAGTCCGAACTCTCCACTACGTTTGCGGTGGGCGAGGAGGCGGAGACGAAAATCACGCCTTCCAACGCCGAGGCCGCGCCGGTCACCGCGCCGCTCGATCGGGTTCAGCCGGTGGTCCGGCGCGGGGACACGGTGCTCGTCGAGGTTGTGGTGCGCACCAAGAAAGTCGGCCACTTCTTTCCCGGCGGCACCGTGGACGCCTACGACACCTGGCTCGAACTCAAGGGCACCGACGACAAAGGCCAGACCGTATTCTGGAGCGGTAAGGTGGAAGACAACGGCCACGGCCCAGTGGAAAAAGGCGCGCACTTTTACCGCTCCCTGCAGGTGGATGCGCACGGCAACCCCATCAACAAGCGCAATGCCTGGGCCACCCGCTCGGTGGTGTATGTACACCTGATTCCTCCCGGCGCCGCCGATACCGTCCACTACCGCATGACCATTCCCGAGACCGCGGGCAACAAAATCACCTTGCGGGCGCGGCTGCTCTACCGGAAGTTCGCCTGGTGGAACACTCAGTTCGCATTTGCCGGCGAGCCCGACCCCAATTCGCCGAAGAATGACGTCACTGCGGATTTCGATGACCGGCGCTTTGTCTTCACCGCTCCGCTCAAAGGGCTATCTGCCAAGGAGCAGAAGATTCCCGACCTGCCCATCGTGACCCTGGCCGAGAACGATGTTGCCCTCCAAGTGGAGCCGCATTCGGCGCCGGCGCCGCAACCGAAAACTGTCCTGCAAGGCGACGACTGGCAGCGCTGGAACGACTACGGCATCGGCCTTTTCCTGCAAGGCGATCTCAAGGCCGCGGCGGCAGCGTTCCAGAAGGTCACCGAAATCGACCCCAAAAATCCTGACGGCTGGGTGAACATCGGGCGCTGCGCCGTGCAGGAAGGCGACATGGAGCGTGCCCGCAAGATGCTCGACAAGGCGCTCGAAGACAGCCCGAACCTGGCGCGCGCGCATTATTTCTACGCCCGCGTGCTGCGCAGTGACGGCGACTACGACGGCGCCGCTCAGCACCTGCAGATCGTTCTCGCCCAATACCCGCGCGACCGCGTGGCGCTGAATGACCTGGGCCGCATCTTCTTTCTGCAGCGCAAGTATTCGGAAGCGGTGAAGGTTTTAGAGCGCGTTCTCGAGGTTGATCCTGAGGACCTGCAGGCTCACTACACCTTGATGCTCTGCTATAAGGGCCTGGGAAACGAACAACTGGCCCACGAGCACCAGGAGCGCTACCTGCGCTTCAAGGCCGACGAATCGGCCCAGGCCATCACTGGGCCCTACCGGCAACTCAATCCTGAAGACAACAACGAGCGCCAGGCCATTCACGAACATGTTTCGATTGCACTGCCGGGCATTGGCAATGGCCATGTAGGGACGGGGCTACGTCCCGTCCAAGCCGAGCGAAGCTCGGCCGCCACGGCATCGGGCGGCTCCAAGTGATGGGGAAAGCAATCCACCAGAAGGGCGACCGCCAGCCGTTTGTTTCTTTTCCGTTTGCAATCCTCTTTTTGTTTGTCATTCCGAGCGAAGCGAGGAATCTGCGGTTCGGTCCGCGCCAGAGAAGCCCGAGATTCCTCGCTTCGCTCGGAATGACAATACGAAGACGTGCCTCGCTGCTTCTGGCAATCACCCTGCTCGCTCTCCCCGCCGCCGCCCAGATCCACTTTCGCGACATCACCCTCCAGGCCGGCATTCACTTCAAGCACAACAACGCCGCCTTCGGAAAAAAATATCTGCCGGAAACCATGGGCCCGGGCTGCGCTTTCATCGACTACGACGGCGACGGCTGGCAGGACATCCTCATCGTCAACGGCGAGAACTGGCCCGGCCATCCCGGCCCCGCCACCACGCTGAAGCTCTACCGCAACAACCACAACGGCACCTTCACCGACGTCACCGCGCGCGCCGGACTTGCCGTCCCCATGTTCGGGCTCGGCGTGGCTGTCGGCGACTACGACAACGACGGCCACGATGACATCTTCATTACCGCCCTCGGCCAGAACCACCTCTTCCACAACAACGGGAACGGAACTTTCACCGACGTAACCAAACCCGCCGGCATGTGGGGCCCGGAAGAGTTTTCCACCAGCGCCGCCTGGCTGGATTATGACGGCGATGGCAAGCTCGACCTGGTGGTTGCGAACTATGTGCAGTGGTCGCTGAAGGGCGATCTTTTCTGCTCGCTCGACGGCGCCCACAAGTCTTACTGCACGCCGGAGTCGTACAAGGGTGCCTCGGTGCGACTGTGGCACAACCTCGGCAACGGCAAGTTCGAAGACGCAACGCAAAAGGCCAAGCTCTACGATCCAACTTCCAAAAGTCTGGGCGTCGCCATTCTTGACTACAACGGCGACGGCTGGCCCGACATCCTGCTGGCCAACGACACTCAGCCCAACAAGCTCTACCTCAACAAGCACGACGGCACCTTCGAAGAGCGCGGCGTTTCCGCCGGCATCGCCTTCAGCGAGGATGGTGTAGCCCGAGCCGGCATGGGGGTGGACGCCGCCGATTACGACCGCTCCGGCCACGCCAGCCTCATCATCACCAACTTCGCCAACCAGATGCTTTCCCTCTACCACAACGAAGGCAACGGCCTGTTCGTGGATGAAGCGCCGCAATCCGAAGTCGGCCGCGCCTCGCTGGTCACTCTGGGCTTCGGCTGCTTCTTCTTCGACTATGACAACGACGGCTGGCCCGACATCTTCGTGGCCGATGGCCACATCGAAGACCAGATCGAGAAGGTACAGAAGCGCGTGAAATTCGCCGAACCGCCGCACGTCTTCCGCAACACCGGCGGAGGCAAGTTCCAGGAAGTCACCGCATCGCTGGGACCGGAATTCGCCGCCCCAAAAGTGGCGCGGGGCGCGGCCTACGGCGATATCGACAACGATGGCGCCGAGGATGTGCTCATCACCACCAACGGTGGCCGGGTTTATTTATTTCACAACGAAGGTGGCACCAACCACAGCCTGCGTATCAAGCTGGAGGGAACGAAGTCCAACCGCGACGGCATCGGCTCGGTGGTGCGGGTCACCTCCGGCAGCGACAAGCAGGGGAAGATGCTGCGCAGCGGTTCGAGCTATCTCTCGCAGAGCGAGTTAGTGCTTACCTTCGGGTTGGGCGCGGCTGCCCGCGCGGATTCCGTCGAGGTGCACTGGCCCAGCGGCCAGGTAGATAAGCTGGCGAATGTGAACGCCGGGCAGGAAGTGACGGTGCAGGAAGGAAAGGGCATCGTAGCCCAGAGGGCATACGCGAAATCCTGGAGCCTGGCGCACAAGTAGGCCTGCAAGCTTGGCTCTTGGGAAGGGGACGGCTTCAGCCGTGCCGCACAGGCCCGGTTCTCCTGAGAGGCGCCCATCCGGCGCAACTATCCCCGCGACGAGTTGCGCTTCTCGACGTTTACACGGGCGCTAAAGCGCCTAGCAAAAAATAACCTAAACCGCCTCGAACTCACCCGCCAGCTGTTTGTGCCGCGACTCGGCGGCCTCGACCAGGGCGCGAAAGATCGCCAGCGAAGCCGAATCCTGCTCCACCGAGCGCTCCGGATGCCACTGTACCGCCAGCACAAAGTGGTCCGGCGCCGTGCCCTCCACCGCTTCAACGATGCCATCCTCGGCGCAGCGGGCCGCAATGCGCAGGCCGTCGCCGATGACCTCGGCTGACTGATGGTGGCTGGAATTCACCGGCAGCACCGAAGCGGCCGCGCTTCGCCCTTCGCCCCTTACGATGCGCGCCAGATTCGATTCCGGCGCCAGTTCCACCGAATGCGCCACCGGAACCGCGCGTCCTGCGGCGTGATTCACCGGCGATTCGATGTGCTGCAGCAGCGTGCCGCTGCGGTAAACGTTCAGAATCTGCAGGCCGTAGCAGATCCCCAGCACCGGCTTGCGCATATTGTAGGCGTCCTGCAGCAGGAGTTCGTCTACGGTGTCGCGCTTCACGTCCATCGCGGCGGTTTCAGGATGGCGGGGCGCGTCAAATTTCGCCGGGTCCACATCGGCTTTGCTGCCGGGAAGCAGCACAGCGTCGCAGCGTTCGATCAGCTTCATCACTTCCGCGGGCGTGCGGTCGAGCGGAACCCGCACCGGCTCTCCCCCGGCCAAAGCGACGGCCTGCTCATACTGCGGCAAGGCCCGGCCGGCGTATTCCGCATCGGAGTGTGGAACCGGAATAGCAATGCGCGCCGTCATAAACAGATTGTAGCGCCTCCACCCGCGTAGGCACGGGGCTTGCCCCGTGCCGCGAGCGAAGCGAGCGAAAAACGAGGGGGACTCGCCCGGCGAGCGCAAGTCGCAAAACAAACCGGCATTGCCGCCTTGCACCCCGCTTCGCTCGGGAGGGCGGGGGAAGCCGGGGCAAGCCCCGTCCTTACACGGTTCGTCTCAGCTCACGCGCTCGATTCCCGCCAGCGTTTTTGCCTGCCGGTAGTGGCGAAGCTCAAGCACGGTGGCCGCAATCAGTGCCACCGCGGCCACCACGATCGCCACCGGCAGCGCCACGTGCCGGTAGGCGAAGCGCATATCCGGATGCACGCCGCGGATGCCGGCCACGACGAGCATCCCCAGAATCCCCAGCAGCAGGCTCACGGCAAACGCCAGCATGGTGGTGATGATCGTAATCAGCAGCACCCGCACCGGGAGCAGGTACAGGCGAGGCGGTCTAGGACCGGCGACCATGAAATCTAAGCTACAACACCGGCGGGTGGCGGGTCATGTTGGAGAGGGCTAGAGGCCATGCGAGGAATGTAGGCGCGGGTGTCCTCGCCCGTGCGGGAGTCCCACTGATCTCTCAAGCTTTTGAAGAAGCGGGACGCACGGGCGGGGACGCCCGCGCCTACACGAGCAGTGCGTTACAATGAACTTCATGTCGCAAGCGGTTTCAGCCATTACGCGTTCGCCGGCCGAGGTAGTGCGGCAAAGCCCGGTTTCCCAGGCCGCGAACGGAATTTGTTACGCCGTTTCCGGAGAAGTTACCGTCTCCAACGGCGAACTGGAGAAGATGGTGGCCGCCGTCCCCAGCGCCATCGCCGCCGCCCTGCAGCGCAAGGCCTATTACTTTGTGCCGCTTACCGTGAACCAGGGTGATGACACCGTAATCGCCGACCGCTACGATGTGGCCCTGAGCGACAACGCCGTCTGCCATCGCAACCTCAACCTGGGCGATTCCCAGTGCGTGTTCATTTCCACCCGGCTGATGGATGATAAGTTCTCCGTGGCCTTCGAGTTCTATATCAACGTGGGCCACGCATTTGTGGAACGCGCCGGGGTGTCGCGCGACTTCGCCGACCTGGCGTGGAAGCAGGTGGAGGGCAACGCCCGCGGCGAAACCTCCATGGACGCCTGGGAAACCCGCAAACTCGCCACCGCCAACGGCCCCGACGCAGAAAAGTACAAGAACGAGTTCTTCGCCGCCACGTTCTCCGACGCGATCTCGGTATACCTCCTGTCGCTCTACATCGATGTGGACTACTACGATCTGCGCGAGCGCGACTATCCCCTGCTGGCGCCCGGAGCGATGGCCGAGCGGCTAAGGAAGGTAGCGGAGTTATTCCCGCCCAATGCGGGGTTTGAGTTTGCGGTGTATTACAAGCGTCGCGGGTAGCTGCAGCACGCCTTCCGGCATTTAGCTGAAATCCAAATCCGTCCCCTCTACCTGCCTTCATTGAACACTGGTATCAAAGACCAGGTGTTTTTGGAAAAAGGGCAGAACTTCGTTGTAGAAGCGTCCTTCCAGTCCCCAGTTTGCTTCTCCCCAGGCGCCGTTGTACTCCT
>DATJXG010000455.1:0-13714 GCA_035500455.1 Terriglobales bacterium
CGTTTCTGTGTGCGCAATTTCGCCCTAGATTCGGCCGCAACCGCGCATTCCACTTGGGCACGCGCGTCGCGGCGCAGATACTTTCCGAAGCCGATTATAGCGCGAGGCTGGTAGCGGCTCCATAGCACGAATGAGTCATCCGTGTGACGAACGTTCCGGCTCGACCGGAATAATGCTTCCAGGTACCCATGAGCATCTAGCGTTTCGCCTTTCTGGTGCGCCGCTTTCCTCCAACACCCTTTTCAAGCCGCGCCTCGAGTTCCGCCACACGCTGGCGCAGGGCGTCGAGTTCCGGCTCAGGCTTGGTGCTGGGCGGTGGCGGGCCACCCAGAAACTGCTTCATCATCTCGACCGGCGACAGGATGGCGGACTGCACTTCGCCCAGGCGGCTCTGTACTGCGTCCTGCACCTTCTGATAGGTGTCAAACGCGGATTTCAGATACCACATGATGAACTCCTGCCGCACTTCGTCGGAGGCCACGATGAGCTGGCGAAGCAGTTCGAGCGGCAGGCCGGTGGGCTTGTCCTTGGCATCCTCGGTGATGATCTGCGTCAGGGTGACACGGGTCAGATCCTGGCCGGTTTTTGCGTCCACCACCTTGACGTCCTTGCCTTCGCGAATCAGCGCGGCAATGTCGTCGAGATTGATGTAGCGGCTGGCGGCGGTATCGTAGAGCCGCCGGTTACCGTATTTTTTGATAATGACAGGGGACGATATGGCCATGTTGTGATCCGGCTACGCTCCGCGGTTTCAGCAGTCCTTTTCTTTTCGTCCTTTGCGGTTAAGGTCTGGGTTCCAGCTGAGGTGAAAGTCCTGTGACTGGCACGCAGCGTAAAGGTGGCAGGCCCAGTCTCATCGAACCTGGCGCCGCCGCCGGTGCAAAAGCCTCTATGTTGCTATGCACAAAGCAATAATAATTGCTTGACACAACTCCTGTCGAGTCGTATATTTAAGCCGATGCTGCAGTGCAGCAATCGGAGGCTTTTATGCCAGCAGCCACAAAGACCGAAACCTCCCGGACTCATAGCAGGGAGTCGTCTTTTGTATCCATCCTATCGGGTTGGGCCCAGCAGGGCGTACAGAGTTTTTTTGCCACCCAGCGCATCCTGTTGGATCTTGCCATGCGGCAGAATGCGAACGTTATGCATGCCCTGCGGCAACAACTGACTGACCCGCATCACTCTCCCACCGCCATTCTCAGCGAGGTGGCCGGGGAGGGGATGACGAACTTCATTGAAGGACAAAAAGTGCTTCTCGATCTGGGGAAGCAACAGCATGAAATTCTTATGACCGCCGTCCAGGAACGGGTTGGAGACTGGCCTGCTGCTCAAGCCATGACCGACCTGCTGCGCCGCAGCGTGGACACGTTCATCCATATGCAGGAAGAGTTCCTGAAAATCGCCGGCAAACAGACCCATTCCTGGGTCGAGGCCGCCAAAACCGGGAAGCCCTACGAACCCGAGCATGTGCTGGGCCTGGCCCGCGAGGGAATGGAGAACTTCGTCAAAGCCCAGAAGCAGTTCCTGGAGGTCATCGCCGAGGAGACTGCCAGAGCCACCGGCGGCAGGAAAGCCAACGGGGCGGTCCGGAAAGTCAAGAAATCCGAACTGTCGGAACTGGCGCGGCAGGCTACGGAGTCGTTGATCGACGCTCAGAAGCGGCTGGTGGACATTGCCGGAAAACAGATGAACACCGGCGTCAAGACCGTGGGCAAAGGCCTGGAAGTGTTGCGGCCGTTTCCTTTCCTGCCCCTGGCTGAGATGACCCGGGAAGGCGTGAAGAGCTATGTGGACGCCCAGAAGGCATTGATGGATGTCATGGTCAAGCCGGGGGGCGAGCACAGGCACGCAGACAAACCGGAACGGCGTACGAAACGGGGCAAGAAGGGAATGGCGGCAGCGGCGGTCGCGTAATCACGACAGTAGCTGGCGCTGCCATCTTGAGCGGGGTGCGGCTCGCGCAGCGGCGTGGCCGCAACTGAGTCGAAGGAATTCTGTTCGGCCTGCTTTTCAGACCGTCCACCAGCGTCCTGTGGAACAGGCCCGGCTTCACCCGTGTAAACCAGCACGGCGGAAATATCACAGTGAGGTCGGGGTAAGACCGGGCGCGGAGATGGGTTCTTCGGCTCAGCAACCACTTCGCTTGGCGAAGTGGTTGCTCCGCTTGGGAGCAACAGTCAAATCACAAACTGACAATCCCGGGCCGAGTATCGCGCCAGCGAACCTGGCCAGCGGACGCAGCTTATCCATCGCGAGGCGCACCATGAACATTCCACTTACTCCCATTCGTTTCCTGCGCTATGCCCGTGAGCAATTTCCCGAGAAAGTCGGAGTTGTGTGCGGCGACCAGCGCTTCAGCTACGCAGAATTTGCCGACCGGGCATCGCGCCTGGCGGGCGCGCTCCTCGCCGGCGGGGCAGAACCGGGTGACCGGGTGGCGTTCTTAAGCACCAACTGTCATCGCCTGCTGGAAGCCTATTATGGGGTCCTGGAAGCCGGCTGCGTGCTGCTCCCATTGAACGTCCGTCTTTCCCCGAAGGAGCTGGCTTACGTCTTAACTGACGCTCAGGCAAAATTCCTGTTCGTAGAGTCCACGTTTTTGCCGCTGGCGGAGCCGCTTCGCGCCGCCACCCCGTCGATCGAGGCCTGTTTTCTTCTGGATGGCCGGCCGGATGCCGGCTGGCTGGTGCCGCAGAGTTATGACGACCTGCTCTCGGCGTCGGCGCCATACCAATGCGACTTCACCGGAATCGACGAAGACTCGGTCGCCGAACTCTTCTACACCAGCGGCACCAGCGATCGGCCCAAGGGGGTGACGCTTACTCATCGCAATGTGTACCTGCATGCGTTGTCTGTCATTGCGGCGGGACAAACCACCGCCACCAGCTTCGGACAAACCTCTTGCCAATCCGTGCTGCTGCACACCATTCCCCTGTTTCATGCCAACGGTTGGGGCGCGGCTCACGTCATCACCGTGGTTGGCGGCACACATGTCATGCTTCATCATTTTCATCCGGTAGAGGTTTTCCGCCTGATCGAGCGGGAACGCGTGACTGGCTGCGCCATGGTGCCGACCATGATCTCCGCCCTGGTGCATTCTCCCGAGCGTTCCAAGCATGACTTGAGCAGCCTGCAAGCCATCATCGTAGGGGGCGCCGCTTCCTCTCCTACACTGGTAAAGGAAGTAGAGGAAAACCTTGGTTGTGCCTGTTTCTCCGGATATGGTCTCACCGAGACCAGCCCGATTCTCGCCATTTCGGCGATGAAATCGGGTCTGGGGTGGGGAGGAGATCAGCGCTATGCCGGCCAGGCTATGACCGGCTTTGCTGTTCCCGGCGTACAACTTCGCGTGGTGGACGCGAGCGGGCAGGATGTCGCGCACGATGGAGCTGCCATTGGCGAAATCCTGGCCCGGGGAGACGCCGTTATGGAGAGCTACTGGCGCCAGCCCGAGGCTACCCGCGCCGCGATGGAAGGGGGATGGTTCCACACCGGGGATGTAGCCACTGTGGACCGGCACAACTACATTCACATTGTTGACCGCAAGAAGGACATCATCGTCAGCGGCGGCGAAAACGTCTCTTCCCTCCAAGTGGAGAAGGTACTGCTCTCACATCCGGGCGTGTACGAGGCCGTCGTCATTCCGGTTCCAGACGAGAAATGGGGAGAGGTACCCAAGGCGCTGATCGTTCTGAAGCCCGGATCCGAAGCGTCGGAAGAGGAGGTCATACAGTTCTGCCGCTCGCGCCTGGCACACTACAAATGTCCGCATTCGGTTGAGTTTGTCGAGAGCTTGCCAAAGTCCGGGACCGGCAAGGTCCTGAAGCGGGAGCTGCGGCAGAAGTATTGGGCCGCCCAGAACAGCGCGGTCTCTTAGCCGCGCCAAGCGGCGGCCCCGGGGAGGGCATGGCTGCAGCCCTGCCCTTCCCGCTGGTTTTGTCATTCAACATTCGATTCGAGGTGAGTGCTATGGCAACGCTTACAGGAATGCCCATAACCAAGGTCGCTGGCGGCGGTTTCCTGACTCAGGAACTCACGTCCAACGAGGTTTTCACTCCGGAAGATTTCACGGAACAGCACCTGCTGATAGCCCAGACAGCGGAGGAATTCGCCAACCAGGAAATCGTTTCGAGGATTGAAAGGATGGAGCACAAGGATTTTGCCGCCAATCGCGAACTGCTGAAGAAGGCAGGCGAACTCGGACTCAGCGGGGTGGACGTTCCCGAGCAGTACGGCGGCATGCAGATGGACAAGGTTACCTCTGCCCTGATCGCCGACCGCATCGCCAAGTATGGCGGCTTCAGCACCACCTGGGGAGCCCACACCTGCATCGGCACATTGCCGATCGTGTACTTCGGCTCGGAGGATCAAAAAAAGAAATACTTGCCCGGCCTGGCGAGCGGCCAAACGGTAGGCGCCTATGCGCTCTCCGAGTCCTCGTCGGGGTCGGATGCGCTCAACTGCCGGGCCCGGGCGACACTTTCCGCCGATGGCAAGTGTTACTTGCTGAACGGGGAAAAGATGTGGATCACCAACGCGGGCTTTGCCGATCTATTTATCGTGTTCGCCAAAGTGGATGGTGAAAAGTTCACCGCGTTCATCGTCGAGCGCGGTTTCCCCGGCTTTGCCGTAGGCGCGGAAGAACACAAGATGGGCATTCGCGGCTCCTCCACTTGCCCGCTTATTCTCAATGATTGCAAAGTGCCGGTGGAGAACGTTCTGGGCGAAATCGGCAAGGGCCATCACATTGCATTTAACGTCCTCAACGTGGGCCGCTTCAAATTAGGGGCAGGATGCATAGGCGGAGCGCGCAACTCCATTGAGAACGCCGTGGCCTACGCCAGGCAGCGTAAGGCCTTTGGCAAAGTGATTGCCGACTTTGGACTGGTGCGCGAAAAACTGGCCAATATGGCGGCAGGCATCTTCACCGGCGAGGCCATGGCCTATCGCACCGTGGGGATGATGGATGCGGCCATCGAGCAGCTTGGCGAACGCCATGACGACATGGTCCAGGTCCGCAAAGTGATCGACGAATACGCCATCGAATGTTCGATTCTCAAGGTGTGGGGATCGGAACTCATCGGTTACGTGGTGGATGAGACTGTGCAGATCTATGGCGGCTACGGCTTCGTGGAGGAATATCCCGCCGAGCGCGCCTATCGCGATGCCCGCATCAACCGCATCTTCGAAGGCACCAATGAAATCAATCGGCTGGTCATCACCGGGTTCCTGCTGAAACGGGCGATGTCCGGACAACTTCCCTTGATGCCGGCAATCAAGAAGCTGATGGATGAAGTGCTCTCCGGCGCGCGGGAAGATGGCGCGGAAGGCCTGCTCGCCGAGGAGCGGAAACTGGTGGCGGCAGCCAAGAAAATCGGCCTGTTCGCCGCTGGAGTTGCCACGCAAAAATACATGCAGGCGATTCAGGACCAGCAGGAAATCATGGGCGCGATTGCGAACATGGTTATCGAGACCTATGCCATGGAATCCGCCGTGCTGCGTGCTCAGAAACTGGCTGCTCGCAACGGCGAGGCAGTGGCTGCCAACGCCATCGCCATGGCCCGCGTGTATATGGCGGGCGCGATGGAAAGAATCGAAAGCGCCGCAAAGACCGTAATCGCGGCCGCAGCCGAAGGTGACATGCTGCGGTCTCAGATGGCGATTCTGCGCCGGCTGTCGAAATATGAGCCGTTCAACACAATTGCATTGCGGGAGAAGATTGCGCAGAAAGTGATTGAGAGCGGGAAGTACATGGCGATGTAGTGCGGACCGGGGGCAAGCCAGGCATGGCGAAGCCCGTAGGCTGAGGTTACCGAATCAGGCTACAGCCTCCAGGCGAGCCACATCCGAGCGCCGTCATCGGCGGCATAAGTGAACGACTGGTGGAAGCAAGGTTCGCAGAACAGTTGATTCCCCCAGCTCAAGGCTTAGTCGCCGCAGCACGCCCATCCTCAAGTGAAAGGAGCGGACCAGATACTCCTTAGCCGGCAATCGTGATCAGTTCAGGAAACGAAGCGCTCCTGACCTCCACAGCTGCTTGCAGGTCACGAACGTGCTCCTCTTCCATCACCAGAATGTCTTGCAAGACTCTCGCCAGGCCGAACTCGCCGATCTCCATCGCCGACCGGATCCGCACTTTGTAATGCGCGACTGCCGATTTTTCTCCGTCCAAGTCCTCTCTTAGCATCTCTTCGGAACCTTCCGAGGTCTTGACCGGCCCGACTTGCACAGTAGGGCGTCCGCCCAGAAAAGCTACCTGTTCGGCCAAGGTTGTGGCATGCTGCATCTCCTCCGTGGCGTGCTTCAATAACTCGGCTTGCACGGCGACGAAGCGTGCCCCGCTGATCAGGGAAGCATGATTGATGTACTGGATCGCGCTGGCAAACTCGTCAGCGATGTCCTCATTGAGTGCCTGGATCAATTCCGCCTTGTTCATAAAATCTCCTTCTTGATGAGCAACGATTACGCTCGCCGTACAGAGCGGTTCAGTGATGAGGGTCACGAGGACGAGTGGCGGGCATCACCTCCGGGTTGTATCAGAGACAAGCCATCACCCAACGACATCCTGACCTGAAGTGAAGCGGCGCCGTTGCGCGTCGCCATGAGGCCGAATCTCTTTCCTGTGATCACGCTCACAACCAGCCGTGACAAGCGCTACGGAGTTACCGAAGTGCCAGTGGTGTAGTACACACATCAGCTCTGGCCGGTTGAGCCATGGAGGCGAGTTTATGGATTTGCGAACCTGGTCCAAGTCCGAAGTCGAGTACGGTCGAAAAGTCGTGGATTCCGGCCTGGATGGCGTTCGGTCGGGACGGGAAGCCGTCCTCAGGGGAGAGCCAGCTAATCAGTTTCTTTGCGAGTCCGTGCGAGGCGCCCTGAAGCCCGCCGTCTTTGGGGCATGCCTGGGCGTGCTTGCCGGCTGTTGCAGAGGCCAGCGAGGATCCGCCGGCCGGACACTATTGTTCGGGTTTCTCGGTGGAGCGGCCGGTCTCGGGGCGGGCGTTGCGTGGAAAAGCCGGCACCTGACGGCAAGCGTTCTTTCGAGCGCAGTGCGAAACATCGGTAGGGCGCGGGACGAGCACTGGCTCGAAAGGCATCCCATCGATTACGCATGAGAAGCCCGCGGTCATGCCGGCAGCAGAGGTAACGGGCCCTTGAATAAGTTCACAGGGGGCAGTGATGATTGCAAGCGAAGTTACACCGCAGCGAGTACAAATCCCGCTTGAGGCAGCAAACCTCGACGCCGAACGAATCTCCCATCTCGAACAACTTGTCAGTCAAGCCCGCACTGCCGCAGCCGTCTTCAGCCAGTTCACGCAGGCCGATGTCGACCGTATCGTGAAACCGATGGTTCTTGCTGGATTGGAGCACGCCCAGCACCTTGCCCGTCTGGCGGTCGAGGAAACCAGGCTCGGGGTCATGGAAGACAAGGTCATCAAAAACATGGTGGCCACCGAATTCGTTTACAACTACGTGAAGGACAAACGGACCGTCGGCGTAATTCGCGAGTTTTCCGAGAGCAATCTGGTGGAAATCGCGGAGCCAATCGGGATCATCTTCTCCCTGCTGCCCATCACCAACCCCACGTCCACAGCGCTCTTCAAGTGCATCATGGCGGTCAAGACGCGCAACGCAGTCATTTTCAGTCCACACCCCAAGGCGTGGCGCTGCTGCGCGGAAGCCGTGAGGATCATGTATCAGGCTGCGGTGGAACATGGCGCGCCCGAGGGGGTCTTCTCCTGTCTCGAATCGCACACCCTGGAAGACAACAACTACTTGATGCGGCATAAAGATGTGGGCCTGATTGACGCCACTGGAGGGCCGGGGGTGGTGAAGGCCGCCTACGGTTCAGGCAAGCCGGCGTTAGGAGTAGGGCCGGGGAATACGCCCGTGTACCTGGAAAAAACCGCAGATCTGAATACGGCGGTAGTGGACATCATTATTTCCAAGACGTTTGATAACGGGACGATTTGCGCCTCCGAGCAAACCCTAGTGATTGATGATGGAATCTACGATCAGGCGCTAAAGAAGTTTGCCGACCTGGGCGCACACCTTTGCGATGAAAAAGAAACCGAGCTGCTGTCGCGTACCGTGATCGATGCCAAGACCGGCTGTATGCAGCCCATTGCGGTTGGCCAGAATGCGGTGAATATCGCGCGCTTCGTGGGCCTCCAGGTCAAGCCCGACACCAAGCTCCTGATTGCGCCGATCCGTGGAGTGGGCCGGGAACATCCCTTGTCGGCGGAGAAGCTGTTCCCGGTGCTGGCGGTCTATCGCGCGAGGTCTACCGAGGAGGCGCTCAGGGTCTGCGTTGACGTGAACCACGCCGGTGGGTTGGGCCACACCGCGGTCATCTTCTCGCACAATGACGAAATCATCCACAAGTTTGGCGAAGTAATCAACGCGGGACGGGTCATTGTCAACTCACCCGGCTCGATCGGAGCGCTGGGCGCGGTTTACAACGACCTGGTGCCCACCTTTTCCTTCGGTTGCGGAACCGGCGGGGGCAACAGCACCACCGACAACGTGAACGTCTATCACTACCTCAACATCAAGCGGCTGGCACGGAGAACGCAGACCCACATGTGGTTCCGAGTCCCGAATCAGATTTACTTCAACCTGAACGCAGTCGAGAACGTGCGCCACTTCCCATCACGCTGCACCATTATCGTGACCAACGCAGCCCTGGAACGCATCGGTCACGTAGGCATCGTCCGGCGCTGCACGTCCCCCCAGACTCATGTGCATGTTCTGGTCATTCCCGATGCCGAGCCTGAAGTCAAGGTGGTGATGCAGGGCGTAAAGACGCTCACCTCCTACAAAGCCGACCAGATCATCGCGCTCGGCGGCGGGTCGGTGATCGACGCCGCCAAAATCATGAAGCTCAAGTACGAATCGCCGCAAGCGGACCTGGAAGAACTGGCCGCGCCTTTCCTGGATTTGCGCAAGCGCGTGATCGAATACCCGACAGAAAAAGTCAATCGGGCGCGCTTGATCGCCATTCCAACCACCAGCGGCACAGGAAGTGAAGTCACTCCATTCGCCGTCCTGACTGATAAGGAGCAAGGCCGGAAAGTAACTCTCGCTGACTATTCCCTGAGCCCGGATGTGGCCATTGTCGATCCGCAGTTCGTCATGTCCATGCCGAAAGGGCTCACCGCAGATACCGGCATCGATTGCCTGACTCACGCCCTTGAAGCTGGAGTGTCGAACTACGCGTCGCCCTACACAGACTCCAACGCCATGCAGGCCATCCGCCTGGTTTTCAAATATCTGCCCATGGCTTATGAGAACCCTCGGGATGAAGAGGCGCGCAGCATGATGCACAACGCCGCCTGCATCGCGGCTCTCGCGTTCTCCAACGCGTCGGTAGGAGTGAACCACGCCCTGGCGCATGCCTTCGGCGCGCGCTTTGGGGTGGCGCACGGGCGGGCCAACGCCCTCATGTTGCCGCACGTCATGGCCTACAACGCGGCAGTGCCGGCGAAGTTTATGCCGTCGCCCTACACGCAGGGGTACGTGGCACACAAGAAATACGCTACGGTCGCGGATTTACTCGCCTTGGGCGGTCAAACCGTGGACGAAAAAGTAGGCAAGCTGATTGCCGCGGTGGAACAGTTGCTCGACCGGTTGGAATTTCCGCGATCCATCGCCGAGTTGGGAATCTCCAGAGAAGAATTCGAGCGGGCGGTGCCGGATCTGGTCAAGATCGCATTCGACGATCCCTCGTGGCGCTCGAATCCCCGCATGCCCTTGATGAGTGAACTGGTCGAGTTGTTTTGGCAGGCTTACGAAGGACGAGGCGCAGCAACCCTGCCTGTCGCCTCCCGACAACAAACCGCGTAGAGGATGGTGGTCTTATGGAAACGAATGTTGTGCCGGTGAACCTCGACGAAAATCGCGTGGATCGGGTCCTGAAAGAGGCGGTCCAGAACTTACACAGCGTGGAGGGCGAAATGATTTTGGATTTCAGCCCTGCGCGACGGATTGGCACCGGCGAACTGCGCGCTTTGGAAGAGTTTGTCCTCCGGGCAAACGAGAAGACTGTCAAGGTGGCTCTACGCGGGGTCAATGTGAATGTGTACAAGGTGCTCAAGCTGGCCAAATTGGCGCAGCGCTTCACTTTCGTAGGCTGACGGGGAGGAGAGTAGTCATGCAGAACCAGCAACAAAGTGACCGGCTTTCCTGGGGCGACACAGTTTTCCTGCACTTGGAAAGGGAAGACATGCCGCTCAACGTGGCCAGCGTTTGGATCTTTGAGGGGCAGTTCCGACTTGAGGACTGCATTCGTTTCGTCGAATCCAAGCTGCCGCTGATTCCCCGCTACCTCAAGCGCCTCGTGTCCGCACCACTCGGTCTTGGCCTTCCCAGCTGGGAATACGATCCCGATTTCGATCTCAGCCGGCATGTACGCGAAGTGAAGCTCAGTCACGGTACAGAGAACGAACTGAAAGTTGTCGCGGGGAAACTCTTCAGCACGGTGATGGACCGGCAGCACCCGTTGTGGGACTTGACGGTGGTTCGGGGGCTGAAAGGCAATCGCACCGGTCTGATCATTCGCATGCACCACTGCCTTGTCGATGGCATCGCCGGAGTCGGCATCATCAACCTGCTATTCGACGCCAGCCCGGAAGCGCCTCGTCTGCCGAAGAAGAGGGTGCGCCTGCAAGGACCGCCGCGGCGCGATCCATTGACCTCAATGACCACGGGGGCCGTCGATTCCTATTCCGATTTCGTCAAACGGATTCTCTCCGCTCTGGCGGATATGCTGAGCATGGCGGAGCGGGCCGCCATGAACGGGGGGAGTTCTCTCCCAACGGACGAGTTTTCCGAGCTGCTGCCGGAAATCAGCGCCTCCACCGAACGCTTACGTTTCAACGTCCTTTACCGTGGGCCTCAGAAGTTTGCCTGGGCAGACATTCCACTGGCGGAGGTCAAAGCCATCCGGCAAACCTTCGGGGCCAGCGTGAATGACGTCATTCTCGCGCTGGTCACTGCCACTGTCCGGAGGTACCTGGAACTGCATGGCGACCGCGTCAAAGGGCGGTTGCTCCGCATGATGGTTCCGGTGAATCTGCGCGGCCAGGACGGAGCGAGCGAAGTGGGGAACCGCATATCGCTGGTTCCAGTCACCGTTCCGTTGGATATTCGCACGCCCGTGAAACTGCTGGCGGCGGTTCATCGCAGGACCGAGTTTCTCAAACACGCGCACGCAGCCGAGTTGGTCAGCCTGGCGGGAGGTTTGATGGGCATGTTGCCCACCCCCCTGCAGGCGCTCGCCGGCTCAACCCTAAGCCGGCTGCCCATTACTCCGTTCAATCTGGTCTGCACCAACGTACCGGGGCCGCAATATCCGCTATATCTGCTCGGCCACAAGATGCTGACCTGGTATCCCTACGTGCCGGTGGGCGGCGAGATGGCAGTCAACTGCGCCGTCTTGAGCTATGACGGCACGGTGTTTTTTGGTTTCAGCGGAGACGTTCACGCCGCTCCTGACCTGCGGCGCCTAGAGGATCTGTTGAAGGTGAGTTTTGCGGAGTTACGCGAAGCGGCCGGATTGCGGCCTGCGCGCAAAAAATCGCCGCCGCGAAAGAAATCTAAGGCGAAGACGCAAGCTTCGAAGCCAGCGCCTGAGCCGGCGGCAGTTCATGTATCCATTCCCCGGCCAGTTCCTCCCCCTTCGGTGGCAGCGGCGCCAGTACCAGCGCCCGCTACGAAAGAGGAGAGGACTCTGACACAGATGACAGCGTAAGCAAGGGCACAGGGGCGGGAGAGCGTGAGCGCGCAAACAATTTTAGCAATGGATAGCCATTATGCTGGAAGGCAGCCAATCTCACGCGCAACTTACGGCCTGGCTGGAACAGGGGCGTGTCCTTTTTCTGTTGATTCACTTGCTGGGTGTCGCCGGCTTCGCCTACATCGTGGCGAGACGCCTTATACCTCTCTTTCGAGCTGAACGGGACCTGCGCTTCGATCAACCCCTGGCCCGGCTGCACAAGGCATTGAAATTCTGGCTGGGGCAGTGGAAACACCCCCGTTACCCCACTGCCGGAACCCTTCACATTCTGTTTTTCGCCGGCTTCATTCTTCTGGCGATGCGGGCCTTTACGGTGCTGATTGTCGGCGTGTCGCCGGCTTTCGTGATGCCTGGATTATCGGGGGAGGCGGGCCGCGTCTATGAAGTCATCACCGACTATGCCGCCACGGTAGTTTTCTTTTGCATGGTGATCGCTATCGTGCGAAGGCTGGTTTTCAAGCCGGCGCGCTATGAAGTGCCGGCGAAGTTCGGCAAAGCCCACAAGGCCGACGCCGTTTTCCTGTTGGCGCTGATCGCAATTCTGATGGTGGCTGACAGCCTCTTTGAGGCCGCAAAAGCGGCCGGCCAGGCGCAGGCAGGGCAGCCCGTTGCATTTGCGGCCGTGCTTTCGCTTCCATGGCTGTTGACGATCGCGCTGACGTCGACTTCGCTACCCACAATCGGGGGCTTTTACTTCGCCGGCTATCTCCTTCATGAAGTGACCTTTTACTTCCTGCTTTGCTACCGGCCCTTTGGAATTCAGTTTCATGTGGAAACTTCGTTGTTCAACGTTTACTTCGGCAGGTTGAATAAAGGCACACTGAAGCCGGTGAAATGGGGGGTCCGTGATGAGCAGCTCGATCAGGTGAAGTCGTTCGGGGTGAAGACCTTTGAAGACTTCACCTGGAAGCACATGCTGGATTTCTACTCCTGCGCCGACTGCGGGCGTTGCTCCGACAACTGCCCGGCCAATGCCGTGGGGAGGCCGTTGTCGCCCCGGTTCCTCACCATCAAGGCGCGCGACTACGCCTTTCAGCATTACCCGATGTTCGGCAAGCCGGGTAATGGCCAGGCACTGATCGGCAGCATTTATTCCGAGGATGAGATCTGGTCCTGCACGACTTGCGGGGCTTGCGAGGAAGAATGCCCACTGCTGGTGGAATACATCGACAAGATCGTGGATCTGCGGCGCGGCATGGTGGATGACGGCAATGTTCCTCAATCCCTGCAAAAACCGCTGAAGGCGCTGGAGAGCCGGGGCAATCCCTACGGCAAGATGGAGAAGAAAAAGGCGGATTGGGCCAATGGCAAGGAATTCCAGCAGGTCTGCCGTGTCAAGACGCTCGACCACAAAAATGGCGCCGACACCCTCTATTTTGTGGACAGCATCACCGCCTACGATGACCGCATGCAGTCGATCGGACGCGCGACAGCGAAGATTCTCGATCACCTGGGCGAGAACTTCGGCATCCTCGGCGCGGCGGAGAAAGACAGCGGCCACGAAGTCCGGCGTTTCGGCGAAGAAACGCTGTTCATGGCTTTGCGGGACCACAACACCGAAGCCATCCAGGCCTCCGGCGCGACCCGTATCGTTACCGCCGATCCCCATGCTTACAACGCGCTGAAGCACGACTACCGGGACATGCCGCCGGTGGAGCACATCAGCCAGGTGCTGGCCCGCGAAGTGAAATCCGGCAAGCTCAAGTTCAATCCCGTAGAAAATGACGGCAAGGTCTACACCTACCACGATCCCTGCTACCTGGGCCGGCACAACCAGATATACGACGACCCGCGGGCGGTGCTCGACTCCATTCCCGGCCTCAAGCGAGTGGAGATGAAACGCTCTCGCGACCGCTCGTTCTGCTGTGGAGGCGGCGGGCTGATGTTGTTCTACGAACCCAAAGAAGAGCAGCGGAT
>DATJXG010000456.1:0-12922 GCA_035500455.1 Terriglobales bacterium
AGATCGCCGCTACCTGAGCGTTTCTTCTACTTCGGAGATCCAGTTGGGTCGTTTGAGGACTTCGCGGGGTTTGGGGCCGTCGGCGGCGCCTACTATGCCGTCGCGTTCCATCAGGTCGATGAGGTGGGCGGCGCGGCCGTAGCCGATCCGTAAGCGGCGCTGCAGCAGCGATGTGCTGGCTTTGCCAAACTCTACGACCAGGCGGACGGCGTCGTTGTATAGAGGGTCATTGTCGTCTGCACTAACCTCGCCACCCTCCCCGGCTTCGCCGGGTTCGCGCTCATCTTGTGGCGTTTCCAAAAACTCTTCTTTGTATTCGGCTGTGCCTTGCGATCGCCAGAACTCTACTACCGCGGCGATCTCTTTTTCGGTTACGAACGGGGCGTGCAGGCGATTTACCCGGGCTGAGCCTGAGGGTAAGTAGAGCATGTCGCCGCGGCCGAGCAGAGCTTCGGCGCCGTTGGCGTCTAAGATGGTGCGCGAGTCCACCTTGGTGGCTACGCGGAACGAGACGCGGGCAGGGAAGTTAGCCTTGATCAGGCCGGTGATTACGTCCACGGACGGGCGCTGCGTGGCCAGCACCAAGTGGATGCCGACGGCGCGGGCCATCTGGGCGAGGCGAGTTATGGATTCTTCTACGTTGCTTTGGTCGAGCATCATGAGGTCGGCTAACTCGTCGATGATGATGACGATGTACGGTAGCGGTTTGCTTTCGTCGTCTTCGCCGAAGAGGCTGCGGGCGCCGTCGTTATCGAAGAGCTGGTTGTACTGCGCGATGTTGCGCACGCCTTTTTCTGCGAGCAGTTTCAGGCGGCGCTCCATTTCGCGGACGGCGTTGCGCAGGGCGTTGGCGGCCAGCTTGGGCTCGGTGATGATGGGCGTCAGCAGATGCGGCACGCCTTCGTAGTTACCGAGTTCTAATCTTTTTGGGTCCACCAGCACGAGCCGAACTTGATCGGGCGTGGACTTGTAGAGGATGGACATGATCATGGCGTTGATGGCCACGCTCTTGCCGGTGCCGGTCGAACCGGCGATCAGGAGGTGCGGCATGCCGCCGAGATCGGCGGTGACGATGCGGCCGTTGATGTCTTTGCCCAGGGCCAGCGTGAGCTTGGACTTCGAGCCCATGAATTCCTGGGACTCGATGTTCTCGCGCAGCCAGATGATTTCGCGCTCGCGGTTGGGCACCTGAATGCCTACCGTGGATTTGCCCGCCATGCGCTCGATGAGGATGCTTTCGGCTTTGAGGGCGAGGCACAGGTCGTCGGTGAGGTTGGTGATGCGGCTATATTTGATGCCGGCTTCGGGCTTGAACTCGAACGTGGTCACCACTGGGCCGGGATTGATCTGCGTGACCTGGCCGTGGACGTCAAACTCGGAATATTTCTCTACCAGGACTTGGGCCAGGAGCTTGAGTTCTTCGGCGTCCACCGCTTGCTGCTCGTCGGGGCGGTGGAGCAGGCTGCTGGGCGGCATTTTGTAGCTGCCGGCGATGCGCGGAAGAGTGGTCTTGGATTTGGGGCCGTGATCGGCGCGGGCGCTGACTTCGACTTCCGCCTCGGGAGCGGAGATCTCCTCAAGCTCGGGTGCATGGACCTGCTTTGGAGCCTGGTCGGCGATCATGCGGTCGATGCCGGTCTTCAGGGCGTTGCGCATGGCGAGCGGGGCTATCGGTTCAGGTTCGGAGTGGGTTTGAGGGCTACGGGCTGCAACTGTGGGCCTTTCGGCGCGGCGCTTTTCCAGTTCACGCTGCAGGCCGCGGCGGGCGCGGTTTTCCTGCCAGTCCTTGTAGCGTTCGCGCAGGGCGATGAGGAAAGCGAAGCGCGTGGGCAGCCAGAGTTGCAGTGCGGAGAACGAGAAGGCGGTGGTGAAGTAGAGCGCGACCGCCAGCACGCTGGCGCAGACGATGTAAGCGCCGGCGAGGTTGAAGTAGTGGATGAGGGCGTCGCCGACGATGCGGCCGATGAGGCCTTCGATGGGGATGGCGCTCATCCAGCGGGTGTGGCCGGGCAGCAGCGCCAGCAGCGCCGGGATGAAGACCAGCAGCCAGGTTGCGCCCAGCGCTTTGGCCAGCGGCGAGAGAACTTTGCGCGACCGGAACCAGCGCACGCCCAGGAAACCGAGGATCACAGGGACGAGGAAGGCGCCCAGGCCGAAGCCTTGCAGGGCGAGGTCGGCGACGATGGCGCCTACGATGCCGATCCAGTTGCGGGCGGCGTGCGAGCCGGTGAGTACCGAAGCGCTGTTCAGCGATGGATCGAGCGGCGAGTACGACGCCAGGGCCAAAAACAGGAGGAGCGCGGAGACGCACAAGAGGAACCCGAGCAGCTCATTGAGCCGCCGGTTATTGGTTGGAGCAAAAATCCGGGATATGAACTTCATGGGCGTTTCCAGGGCTGTAGTCACACTGCGAACGCAAGACACAGCGGAACTGCGTCTCTACAGGGTACAGCCCGACACGCCAGAGCCAGACGATTATTTCAGAGATGTGAGCAGGCGGCAATCGGCGAAGAGAAGGCGGAGTATCGAACTAGCTTCCGGCGAGGTTTGAGGGATTTTCGCTGCCATTTTCGGTCCAGAACTTGTGCCCGGTGCGGCGGATGAAGACGTCTTCCAGAGTAGGCTTGCTCACGCTTACGGCTTCGATCTCACCGGGGAAGGCCTCGACCAGGTCGGAGAGCAGGCGGTGGCCGTTTTCGCATTCCAGGCGGACCTGCCCATCGAGCACCAGCGGGCTCACGTGAAAGCGGGACCGGAGGGCATCGGCCAGAGCCTGGGTGTTTTGAGATCGAAGCAGCAGGACGTCTCCACCGATCTCTTTCTTCAGCTCCGCGGGAGTGCCCAGAGCGACCAGCTTGCCCTGATTGAGAATTGCCAGGCGGTCGCAATGCTCGGCTTCTTCCATCAGGTGGGTGGTGGCGATGACGGTGACCTTTTCCTGCTCGCGAAGCGTCTGAAGGTATTGCCAGAAATCGCGCCGGGCGCCGGGATCGAGGCCGGTGGTGGGCTCATCCAGCAGCAGGACCGCGGGATGATGGAGCAGGCTTTTGGCCAGTTCGAGCCGGCGCTGCAGGCCGCCGGAAAGCTTGTCGGCTCTTTCCTCAGCGCGGTCGGCCAAGCCGGTGCGAGAAAGCATATCGCAGATGCGCAGCTTCAGGCGCGGGCCGCGCAGGCCGTGCAAGTGGCCCTGGTGCCGCAGATTTTCTCTAACGGTGAGCTTTTCGTCGATGCTCTGCGACTGGAAGACGACTCCGATGCAGCGGCGCAGAACCGCGGCGTCACGCTTTACATCTTGCCCGAGAACCGAGGCTTCGCCGCCGCTGGGCGCCATCAAGGTGGAAAGAATGCGGAACAGGGTGGTTTTGCCGCTGCCGTTGGGCCCCAGCAGCCCGAAGAGTTCGGCCTGGCGTACCTCGAAGGAGATGTTGTCGAGCGCGACGCGGTCGGCGTAGCGATGAACCAGATCCTGAACGTTGATGACCACAGGCGTGGCGACGAGCGCCTCAAAGGCGTGACGATCGAGTGCTGGCGCGTTCGAGGCTGCGGTCATTCTATGGTCCTGTCGCTTCGCCGATTATGAAGACAAACTTAGCAAAGAGCACTTCGGCTCCGCGCAACTGCCAAAAGCAGCAATTTCCCGAAACCGGCCGAAAACTTTCTTTCAGGCTGGCGCCGGGCGCTCCTCAGCCTGTTGAACCCGTTCCTCTGCTTCCAGCGCCGCCGGCACGTGGCGCCAGACCTGGATTGCCAATACTACGGCCGTAGCCAGAAGCAAGGCGCCCACGGCAACGTGGGCCACAGTGGAAGTTACCATCGGCAGCTCGGGCTGCACGGCGTCACGGCCCCAGGCAACGCGGGTCAGAAATGCGAGAAAGCCGAGGCAGAGCTGCGCGATCAGCAGAGAGAGCATCAGCACGGCCGGCCGGCGAATGGCGTCGATCTTAGAGTATTGCGAAAGCGCGCGGATGGAAGTCCAGGCGAGCACAAAGCTCACCACCACCGCGTTCACCACGTGGGGCAGCCAGCTCATGCCGTGGTGGCGGAACATGGCGCCGAAGATAAGTTGTACATACAGGATGAATATCGAAAGCAGCGTCAGGGTTTGCAGGCTGGGCTTGCGCGGGTCGAACTCGATGCGTGGGACTTCCTCCACCCACTGCCGGCCGGTGAAGAGGGCGATGCAGACGGCGATGCAGAAGAAGGTCTGCGCGACGGCCGCATGAGCGGTGGAAATCGCCGGGGGCAAGTAGAAGAGGACAGTCAAGCCTCCGAGAACGCCTTGCGCGATTACGGTAGCGAGGGCGGCGACGCCCAGATATTTCATCCAGCGGCGGCGGTCGGTGCGCCAGGTCCAGATGGCGATGACGATTGTCAGCAGGCCGATGAATTCGGCGACCATGCGGTGAGTGTGCTCGAAGCGCACGCCGCCGACCATGTGGGGGATTTTGTAGAGCGAGCCGAAAGAAGTCGGCCAGTCGGGAACGGAGAGGCCGGCGTCATTGCTGGTGACCAGGGCGCCGGCGATGATGAGCACGAAGGTGGCGCAGGCTACGGCTACAGCGAAGCGGTGATGGGCGGAATTATATGGAGTTGAGGTGACGCTCAACGCTCACTCCTCTAAAGGGTTCCGGAAAGTGTTATGAGCCGACATCGCCGCGGTGCACCGCTCGGGTCCGCTTTAACCGCGGCAAAAACCCGGATCCCTCGCTTCGCTCGGGATGACAGTTTTTTAGTAAAGGTCACAGTGTTGCTCGAAAATGACACCTAGTAGTGGCAGGGACGGGGCAAAGCCCCGTCCCTGCACGAAGATTGCTGCTTGCAAGGACGTTCCAGATTACTGGGCTTTGAAGGTGGCGTCTACCGTTTTGCTGTCTTTGGCGGCTAATGTCACTTTCTGTTCCTGGGTGCCCAGCTTTTCCTGCACGAAGCCGAGAGTGTAATCGCCCGGGGGAAGGCCCTTAATTTCATACTTGCCATCCGGCCCGGTCACGGCGAAGAACGGGCTCTTGACCACGTTCACGTACATCTTCATCCACGGGTGCTGATTGCACTTTACCGGCAGCAGAATTTCCTCGCGGGCGAAATTCTTTTCCAGCGGAGCGGACTTGGGCGGCTGCGATTCGTTCCACTCGCGGTTGTCGGCAGGCGTGGGATGGATGTTGTGGGTGGTCATGTCATCATTTTTGATTTCGATGTTCTGGCCGGTCATGACGCCCAGCACGTGGGGGTGATAGCGGCAGCCCTGCTGATCGATGGTGGCGGCTTCGGTGGGCGGGGCGAAGGTGCGGTTGCCCAGGCCGTCTTTCACATAAACGAAGACGTTGGCCAGATCGCCATCCTTGGCCACGATGTTCTCAGACTCGTTCGCGCCTTTGCAGGCCGGGTCCTGGCTCATATCGATCTTGGCCGGCTTGGGAGCGGCGCCGTCGAGCTTCACCGTGCCGCTGACGCTGGCCACGGTGCTGGGATCGATCGGAGTGGCGGCAGGCTGCGCCATTTCCGAGGTGGCGGCGGGCTGCTCTTCACTGGGGGTTTCCTTCTTGCTGCAGGCGGCGAGCAGCCCGACAGCAAACAGGCAGAGAGTGAAAATTGCGATCCATACCTTGCGGTTCATGATTTCGCCCTTTCGTAGTTGGAAGATGTTAGCGGAAGCTTTGTGCGCGAACCCTGCAATGGAATTGTCATCCTGAGCCGAGCAGGCGCCTGGGGAAGCGAAGCGCCTGCGGAATCGAGGCACCCTAAGGTTTCTCTCCGCGCGAGTGCTCTGGCGTCATGGAAATTCCTAGCGGGGCCGGGGCCGCCGTCAGCAGGCATGGGGTCCTTCGACTTCGCAGCCGCCGCGCTTTGCGCGGCCGCTACTCCGCTCAGGATGACAGAGGTCATGAGATTTCCTGACACGATTCTAGCGCGATCCTCCGTGGGCGGCAGCGGCTCGTGCGCTGGCCTGCTTCTGTTTGGCCGGGGTTTGCAGCCTGGTGGTGCTGCGCCCCCTGGCTGCGGCCACACGGCGCTGCTCTTCCGGCGTTAGCTGGAAGATGTAATCCACCAGCAGCTTGGTCTGATCTTTATCATAGCCCTGGAACGAGGGCGGCGTGGGGCCAGCGAAGACCCAGTGATCGTTTTCGCGGCGGAACAGCCCCGACGGCATGGAGGTGCCGGGACTGACGGCCTGGGGATCGATGATCCAGCGTTCTACCCAATCCGGCTTCAGGCGTTCTTTCGCCAAAAGGAAGTTTGGCGCAGTGGCGATCTTATCGTGTTGGGGATCGCCGGTGGCGTGGCACTTCAAACACGGCGCGGCCGTGCTGGAAAACAGGCTGCGCGCCATGTCGGTTTCTTTGGCGGTGAGCGTCGGAACCTGCTCGGGAATATAAGGCATGGGCTGCTGCGACAGCGCCTGGAAGAAGCGCACCAGCTTGCGCAGTTCGTTATCCGAGAAAGAGAACGTGGGCATGCGGACCTTGAGGTAGGGCCGCACGCCGTCGCGGTTGGTGTCGGTGGTGCTCAGCGCGGGATTACTCAGGAAGCGGCGGAGCCACTCGGGATCGACGCGGGCGCCTTCGGTGAGCAACTTCGGCGGCAACTGATCCTGCTGGTCTTTGTATTGGCTCAAGCCCATCAGGATTGTGCTTTGGCCGGGGATGAACTGGTGACAGCCCATGCAGTTGTATTTCTTGACGATCCACCAACCTTCCTGGATGTCGTGGCGGGCGTCGCCGGGCTTGTACTGGTAGCTGTCGGGCAGGGAAGTCTCCTCGCTGCCCATGAGGAAGGTGGTAAGGTCGCGCACCTGGTCTTTGGTGAGGTGCAGATTGGGCATGCGGAGCTTTTCGTCATCCGCCTTGGTCATGCCCTTGTCGTAAATGTTCGGCTCGGCGAGTTTATGCTCGAAGAAGCCTTTGAGGCTGTACCAGGGCTTTTTAGCCGGGCCGTCGGGTAGGCGCTGCAGGTCTTCGGGATCGGTGATCGGCTCCTTGCCGCCGCGCTGCGCGGTTTCGGTGAACAGAGCGAAGTCGAGGCGCTCGATCGGCTTGCTGCCTTCGACCGTGAGGTCGGTTCCGATGCGGCCTTCGGTCTCGAAGCCGGCGATCTCGTGGCAGCCGGCGCAGCCGAAGTGGCGAATCCACTTTTCGCCTTCAGCCTTGAGGCTGGGATCGTTCATGTACGGCGCCGGAGGATAAGAGGCCGGATCTTTTTCTCTCTGCGAGACCAGGTACGTGGCAATGTCCTGCGCGTCTTCTTCACTTAAACGCAGGCTGGGCATCACCGTCATGTTCTGCACCTGGAGTTCGTGGCCGTCGTTGGGACACTTGCTGTGCTCCAGATCGAAGACGTAAGGCAGGCCCTTTTTGGCATAGTCCTCGGGGCCGATGTCTTTCTTCTCGTACGGGCAGTATGGCCTTGTGCGCTCGCGGGCGTTGTGAATCCAGCGGACCAGGTAATCGTAGTTGGCCTTTTCGCCTTCGCGGGTGAGATTGGCGGCGAAGGTCCCGCCCATCATGTTGCTGCCTTCGCCGATGGAATGGCAGGCGAGGCAGCCGCGGGTTTCGAAGAGTTCCTTGCCGTGCTCGGCGTTGCCGGGCTTCTGCTTGGGCAGGGGATCGGTGAGCGCCGATTGCCAGATGTATGCCGAGATCGCGCGAATCTGTTCATCGTCCAGGCGGAAGTTCGGCATCTTGGTGGTGGGGCGGAAATCGGTGGGTTTCTTCAGCCAGACGGGAATCCAGTTCGGGTTCAACTTGAGGCGTATGTCTTTCAGGTTGGGCCCGACTTTTTTCATGTCCTGCATCAGGCTGTGGGACTGGAAGTCGATTTGCTGAATGCGCCCGTCAATCTTACTGTTCTCGACCTTCAGCGCGACTGCCTTCTCGTTCAAGGCGTTGGCTTCTTCGTTGGACTGGGCGGCATCGGCCTGCTTCATCAGGTGAGCGGCCTGCTTGAGATTGTCTTTCTTCTCCTGATCATATTGCTTGAGTTCCTGGCCGATGTTGGTCAGATCCTCCGGTTCTTTGTCGTAGCCCTCATAACGATGGCAGCCCATGCAACCCTTCTGGCGGAAGAGGTCTTTGCCATCGTTAATGGTCTGCCACTGCACGTCGCCGCTGGCCAGCACCATGTCGGCGGCGTGGCAGCTCTGGCAGCCGGCCTGGGCGTTTTCTTTGGGAAACATCGGCCACAGCCAATGTTCGTAGTAGCCGTGGGCTTTTTCAATGCTGGTGGTGGCGCGGCCGTTGCCTTGATGGCAGGGAGTGCAGCCGAACTTTTCGGGATCGTGGATTTTGAACAGCTCCGGCTCAGGATGGCTGACGAAGGCGCGGTCGTATTCGTCCGGCGTTTTGTGGCCAGACGCCAGCGCCATGGAAACCGCGCTGATCTTCACCGGCTCGCGCGTGCCCATGTGGCAGGACTCGCAGCGGTCCACGATGTTGGCCTCGGGCACGTTGATCTGCACGATGGCCGGATCCCAATCGGCGGTTTTCTTGCGCAGGCCGTCGATCTGGTCGGGACGCAGGTCCACCATATGCTCGGAAAGATACTGGCTGGCGGCGGTGCTGGCGGCGGTGACGGGCTTTACGACATCACCCAATTCCGCGCTGAGCTTGGTGCGTTCGGCCTTGATGTCGTTGTATTTCTCTTCCAGTTGCTGGAAGGTGTATCTCTCTTTGTGGCCGTCGGGATACTGCACGGCGGTCTGCTTGCGCTTGTAGTCGTCGATGTCTTCCTGTTTGCTCTTCTTGCCGGAGGCGCTGGTATCGGTCTCCATTTCGTACGTCAGGGCATTGACGTAGGCGCGGCGGTCGGTGAAGACGCTTTGAACGGCCAGCAGTTTGGCGTTCAGGTCGGTAAGCTGCTTCTGGATTTCGTTCTTGCGCGCGCGCGACTGCTGGTCCAACTGCTCGGCGGCTTGCTCCAGATTCTGATATTGGGGACTCTGCGTGACTTCCTTTTGTTCCTGGGCGAAAGAGGAGCGGTCGGTTTTGAGCAGGGCAGAGTAGCGCTCTTTCCAGACGTGCTGATACGCCTTCCACGGCCGCTGTCCGAAGGCCTCGTCCCACAGGGCCCAGAGCAGCGTGACCATGAGCAGGGCCATGGCGACGGCGTAATATCCGGCGTACGACTTGGTAACAATCGGATCCTGCTCGGGGATGGGTTGTTCGGGCACCAAACCTCCAAGTTCGTCCTTGGTCCTTGGTCGTTGGTCCTTCGCAAAACCCTTAGGTCGGAAGGGATTTTGCCAAGGACCAACGACCAAGGACGGTTTCTACACGTTAAACCACGGCGTAATCAACACGTACTTGATGTGAAACAGCAAGCGCAGGAGCATCTTGATGGGCAGCGCGACCATGGTCAGCATGAAGAAGGCCATGATCGAATACTGCAGCAGGCTCATGCGCTTGTAATCTTTCGGGTTGTAGCGGCGGAAGAAGCCGTGCAGCAGGAATCCTCCCAGCGCGTAAAATCCGCCGACTACGATCGCTCCGAAGACAGCTTTCGCCCAGTTGGAAACAATCGGCCCGCCCAGCCAGCCCGGGATTACGTCCGGCAAGTCGCGGTTCACCTCGTAAATCAGCCGGTTGTGGTCCCAGGTTTGTCCCGGCCAGAACCACTGCCAGCCAGGGCCTCGGATGAACGTACCGATGATGATCATCGAGACCCAAAGAACAATGAAGCCGAACAGAAAGGTGCTGATGGAAAACTTGCGCTGCTTCCAGGTGTAGTAGCCGCTGCCCAGGGGATTGGTGTCGATGTAAGGAATCACCATCAGGCCGACGATGATGAGCGTGGGCATGACTACGCCCGCGATCCAGGGATCGAAGTACACCAGCATTTCCTGCAGTCCGAGGAAATACCAGGGCGCCTTCGCCGGATTCATGGTGAGGTTGGGGTTGGCGGGCTCTTCCAGCGGGGCGCTGAGGGTGATGGACCAGACCATCAGAACGATGGTGACGATAATGGCGGCGAGGAACTCAACCCGGAGCAGAAACGGCCAGACGTGAACTTCCTTCTGCCAGCCTTCGCGGAAGGGCCAGGTCTTGCGGTAGGCGGTCTTGGCCATGGCCGGATTGGCTTCCAGTTCGGTGATGAGTTCATCGTTGGCGTGCGCCTGCTTCCAGGCCAAGTAGCAATAGAAAGCCAGCAGGGGAATCAAGGCCACGATGGGGACGTTATCGGGCGTTGAAGCGATGTCCCAAAGTTGTCGCCAATCCATAGCTCAAACCGTCCTTGGTCGTTGGTCCTTGGTCGTTGGTCCTTGGTCGTTGGCAAAGGCTCCGGGCACATGCCTTCGATAAGGGTCAGCCCGGAACCAAAATTGTTTCTCAGCTTTCTTAACCTGCTGTCCCCGGCACGGTCTGGTGGTCTTGGGCTTTTGCCAAGGACCAACGGCTAACGACCAAGGACGAACCCTACTCTCCCGCCGCTTTCTGGGCGCGGCGGGGATTATCGGCTTCGGCTTCGAGCATTACCGGGGCTGGGCCGGAGATGCCGCCGTCTTTTCTTACCCGCCAGAAGTGCACGATCATCAATACCGAAGCCACGATTGGAATCCCGATGCAATGCCAGATGTAGGAGCGCAGCAGAGCGTTGGCGTCGACAATCGAGCCGCCCAGCAGCCCGAAGCGGACGTCGTTGTAGGGCGTCATACCGAGCATGTGTCCGAACGGGCCTTCGTGGCCGAGCAGCGGTGTGGCGCGCGCCATGTTGGTGCCTACCGTCACCGCCCAGAAGCCCAGCTGATCGTCGGGCAGCAGATAGCCGGTGAACGAAAGCAGCAGCGTGAACACCAGTAGCAGCACGCCGATGTTCCAGTTGAACTCGCGCGGCTTTTTGTACGACCCGGTGAGAAACACCCGGAACATGTGCAGCCAGACGGCGATCACCATCAAGTGGGCGGCCCAGCGGTGCATGTTGCGAAGAATTTTTCCGAAGGGAACGTCGTGCTCGAGATAGAGCACGTCGCGGAAGGCCTGCACTTTGCTGGGGTGGTAATAGAACATGAGCAGCACGCCGGTGAAGGTGAGCACGATGAAGAGATAGAACGTAATTCCGCCCATGCCCCAGGTGTAACTGTAGCGGACCGAGTCACGATTGATCTTGGCCGGGTGCAGATGCAGGAATACGTTGGAGAGCACGCCCAGCGCGCGGTTGCGCGGGGTGTCGTCGTGCTTGTGGCGGAAGATCGAGGTATAGACCTGAGTTTTGGTTGGATCTTTCAGGCCCGCGATCTGCTCTTTGGCTTTGGCAGGGATATCGGTCTTGAGCGAGTCGAGGTCTTCCCTGACCCCGGATTTCACTTTGTCGATCAAACCGACTTGTTTGCCGTTGTTGCCGTTACCGTTTTCGTCAGGCATCTCGTGACCTCAGATCAACCGTAGCGCCGGCGTCCCGCCCGGCATTCCCCTTGGCGATGCGGGCGAGTGCGCCCGCGCCACACCGGCACTTCCTACGCCCGCAAATATGCTCCGTCGTCGTTGAACTGCGTGGGCTGGCCTTTTGGCTGCTGATACAGGTGCGCCACATCCACCAGAATCTGGCCGTCGGGCGCGATCTCCACGTGGGCGCGGTCCATGGGCCGCGGCGCCGGCCCTTCAAAATTGATTCCTTCGCTGTCATAGCCGCTGCCGTGGCAGGGGCACTTGAACTTGTTCTCCGCCGGCTTCCAGTCGGGGGTGCAGCCCAGGTGGGTGCAGCGGGCGAAGATCACGAACAGGCGGTCGGGGGTGCGGTCCACCCAGATGCGGAATTTCTGCTGCCACTTGGTGTCCACCCCCAAGCCGTAATCTTCGGGATAGCCGATCTTGAAGCTGGTGGCCGGCTCGAACAGCGTGCGCGGCAGAAAGAAGCGGAAGAACGCCAGGAACCACGCGGTAAGGAAAGCAGCGACGGCGGCCCAGGCAAAGCGGCGGCGGCCCTGGTTGATTTCGTTATCTTCGGGACCGACGGCGGCCACGCCACCCGCCCTGGCAGCTTTGGAGGTTCCCACCGCGGGGGTGCCCACATAGCTGGTGGAAATTCCTGTGCGCGCGACTGATGTTCCGACCGGGGCAGCGACGGGAGCCGGGGCCGGACGCGGCGCGGCGGGGGCAGTTGGAGCAGCGGCAGCCGCAGCTGCCGCAGGTGCGGCCGGCGCAACCGGCTCTCCCAACAACGCGGCAACTTCGGCGTCATTGAGCGTAGGCAGGTTATTCCGCTTGCGGCGCGCCTGATCGGCGGCAATCGAAGACTTGCTCCACTTCTTGCCGGCTGCGACCATCTTCTGTACTTCTTCGCTGATGGCGGCAGAAGCAGCGGCCGCGGGAGGCGGTGCTACAGGCGCGGCTGCGGGAGATGGCGGGGCGGCACTGGCGGCAGCTGGCTCCGCTGGAGGCGCGGCCGCAGCGGGCGGCGGAGCGCCGTCGCCGCGCTCCCACCAGAGGGGCTCGCCGACCTTGAGCGCCTCGATGTCGGCGTCGGTCAATAAAGGAAGACTGGAGCGCTTGCGGTACGCCTGCTCCGCCGCGATCACCGAGCTGTTGAGCGCTTTGCGCGGAAAGGCCGGAAGCCTTCCACGAACGCCCTTGCCGCTCTCGTCTGCCATCCGTCCCCACCGATGACGGCCTGCCGCAGTCTTAATGCCCCAGTTGAGGGTTTCTCAAAAGGGACTGACTACCGCAGACTCTGACGCACCCGAGGCCTCACTCCACGGTGCAATATACGGCGCTTTCCGATGCAGGCCTCGACCCTTATCGCCGCCTGCGATCGCCTCCACTTCCAGTCCCGCGGCCCGCGATACCAAATCGGCCAGCGCGGCGATGAAAGTGGGTGAATCGTTAAGCCCTGCCATCATGACAAACTTCTCAATACCCAGCGTGGCCGCCTGCTCGCGCGCTTCATGGTCGATCTCGCCGAGGGTTTCCACGTGATCGGAAACGAAAGAAATCGG